>JANJUB010000097.1 GCA_024710805.1 Fimbriimonadaceae bacterium
CCGCCGCGACCTGCTTCAAGCTGTCCTCGCTCATGGTCTTGGCGAGGATGGCGTAGGCTTCGCCAAAGGGGTTGATGCGGTCGATGAGGTCAATGTCCAGCTCGCGCACATCCATCGCGAAGCGGCGCACGCCGTCGATCAGGGCGGTGTTGGGCGACCCGTCGCTCTCGCCTTCGGTGACAAGCCGCTTGGCCTGTTGCGTCAAGTTGAGGGCGGCGATAGCGTGCTGTCGCACTGCCTCCTGATCTTCGGCGTCAAGCTCGGGATACTTGTCCTTGATGATCTTGCCCATGCGGACCTGCGTCAGCTCCTCGGGCACCAGCTCCTCATCGAACAGGCCACGCTCAATGGTGGGCTTGTCCTGCACGAACGCAGCGATGACTTCGTTCAAGTCTTCCTGGCAAATTCGCGCGGCCTCTTTGCTCTTGGGTTCTGCGAGGCCCTTGATCTCGATCTGGTAAGCCCCTGTCTGCTCATTGACGCCGATGTTGCAGCGGTCCGGATCGTAGCCATTCTCGCCATAGTCAAAACCCGGCGTGGGGCCGCTATCGGGGTTCTTTGGCTTAAATTCAAAGCGCGGGGCCAGCACCTGCTCCATCAAAAGGCTCGCAGCGATGGCCTTTAAGGTGTCGTTGATGGCCTCGGTGACAGCTTCCTCGGTCGCATCCGGCTCGGCAATCAGGTTGGTGAACCTCGCGCGGGTCTTGCCCGGCGCGTCGCGGGTGGCGCGGCCGATGATCTGAACGATCTCGGTCAGGCTGGCGCGGTACCCTACTGTCAGAGCGTGTTCGCACCAAATCCAGTCGAAGCCCTCCTTCGCCATGCCCAGCGCGATGATGATGTCCACATGATCCCGGTTGTTCTTCTGCGCCGGGTCTTTCAATGCGGCGGAAACCCGGTCGCGCCTCGTCGCATCGTCATCGACCAGGTCGGCAATGCGCAGCACACGGCCATCGGGGCGCTTGACGAGCTGAAAACCGGTGGTGGTATCGATGCCCTGCCACTCCCCCAGCGCCTCGATGATGTGCTCCACTTCACGCATCTTGTCCTTCGTACTCTCACGCGAATTGACGTTGGGGATGTGGATGATGGTCTTCTCAGCCGAGTCGAAGACGTTGAGGATGTCATCGACGTATGGGCCACCGTAGAAGAAGTAGCCGATGTCGAGCTGCTTGAGGTACTCATAGCCGTTGAGCTGTTCGTAGTAGGTGTAGGTGACGGTATCGAACTTCGACTCGTCCTGCGGAGCCAGCACGGCCTCGGCGTCACCCCGGAAGTAGGAACCGGTCATGGCGACGATGTGTGTCTTGCCGCGCGCAATGAACTGACCCAGGTGCGTACCCAGCTTGTTGTCGGGGTTGGCCGAAACGTGGTGAAACTCATCGACGGCGATCAAACGGTCGTCGAACGCTTCGACACCGTAGGCATCGACCGCGAAGCGGAAGGTGGCGTGGGTGCAGACCAGCACCTCGTCGTCACTTTCAAGGAACGTACCCAGCGACTTAACCTTGCCGCCATTGTCATTGCCCGGCGCGTTGCACAGGTTCCACTTTGGTTCGACGTGCCAGTCGGCCCAGAAGCCGTACTTCGACAGCGGCTCATCGTTGAAGCTGGCACCGATGGACTTCTCTGGCACGACGATGATGGCTTGCTTGATACCCTGGTTCTTGAGCTTGTCGAGTGCCACGAACATCAGCGCACGGCTCTTACCCGATGCGGGCGGCGACTTGATAAGCAGGTATTGCTCGCCCCGCTTCTCGTAGGCCCGCTCCTGCATGGGCCGCATCCCAAGCGCATTGGCTTTGGTCGACGCACCGTTGCGGGCGTAGGAGACAGAAACGGACGGTACGGACTTGATCTTGTCGCTCATGCGTTGGCTCCCGCCTTGCGCTTCTTGCCCTTGGCCGGTGCAGCCGAAGCGGTCATCTTGGTATAGAGGTCAAACAGCTTTTCCAGCCGCTCAGTGTCGTTCTTGAAGCGCCGACCGATGTAGATGCGCTCAAGCACTTCGTCGTTGCGATCATGCGCCGCCCGCAGGTCCGCAGGCATGGACTCAGGATCGTAGAGGTCGTCGATAGTGGCTGGGAAGTGATGCTCACGAGCCAGCAAGATGTCCTCGGCACAGCGCGTGAGGTCCGCCTTGTTCTTGTCCGTGAGCGTCGGCACCGGAAAGGTGTTCCAGCCGAGGGTGTTGGAATAGCGGTATCGCGTCTCCAACTGGCCGCACACGGTCGCTATCCAAACAAGGTGAAGGCGAGAAGCATAGAGCGCAATCTCGAACATCTTGTGATCGGGGAGTCTGATCGCACTGTTATCGACAATAGTGTCGCCGTCTATCAAAGCAAATGGAAGGTACGGCCTGTCCTCTGCGCTGTGGCAGGGCACAGCCAACGCCTGACCATCAGAGTGACGAATCTCTCCGAACAAGTGCGGCGTCTTGGCTAGCTCCTGGGTCGTGGCCCGCGAACTCTGTGTGCGGTGCCCCCTAACGATTTCAACACGCTCACGAATAGGTTTGATGGCGAGTGCGTCGGGCAAGTCAGCCGTTGAAATCCAGAGGCAGTATCGCCATTGACCATGAATCGCGCCATTCGAGCCGAGCAATCGCTTCACAAACCGAGCAGCAAGCGGATATTCCTCAACAAGATCGCGCGCCTCATCTGGCGTCAGGATCAGACCACCGTTGTCATTTGGCATTGACCCGTAAGTCATCTCAGACAGTGACGAAACCGGACGCGCGGACGGTGCGACGATCACTGATTGGTCGGGTACCAGGTACGGACCAATGTAGCCTGCCTCCATGACGGTATCACCCGTGAAGACCAGCTTTGGCCTGTTCGATTTCCTGCCAAGGCCAACGATAGAGACAGTGACAACGGCCTTCTTCGATGCGAGGTTGCTCCATGGAAACGAGGGCCGTGCAAACCGAATCTCGATGTCGTCGGCCAGAATGGCAGGCCAGACAAGCGATACTTGCCGCCCCTGATTGATGCTGTTTGTGGTCACGAAGGCGGACGCTGCCTCTGACCTTGCGATGTAGTCACGCGCAAGAATGAACCAGCCGGAAACGTAGTCCGCTGACTTGGTGGACTTAATCCGCCCGGAAAAGGCCGCTTCAAGATCGGCCTTCTGGCTCGGCGTCTGCTCTTGGCTGCCCTTGTACGGCGGGTTGCCGCATAAGTACGTCTCGCCGCCTTCGTTCTCGAAGTCGATCTCGGCTTGGTCGAGCGGAGAGCCGAACAAGTCATCAGCCTGCATCTTCACTCCGGTTCCAGTCGGCGGGCAGATGCTCAACCAGTCCAGCCGTAGCGCGTTGCCGCAGGTGATCCAGTTCTCGTTGCGCAGGGGCAGGAACTCGGCCAAGGCCAGCTTCTGCCCACGGTACAGCACGTCACACTGATACTCGGCGATGACCAGCGCAAGCCGGGCGATCTCCGCCGGGAAGTCGCGTAGCTCGATCCCGCGAAAGTTGGTGACCGGGATTTCTGATGCCCGATCCGGTTCGCCGCGCCGCCGGTTGATCTCGGCCTCGATGGCGCGCAATTCCTTGTAGGCGATGACCAGAAAATTGCCCGAACCGCAGGCCGGGTCGAAGACCCTGATCTTGGCGATGCGCTTGCGCAGGTTGAGCAACATGCGGGCGTTATCGCCCGATTCCTCCAGCTTCTCCCGCAGGTCGTCGAGGAACAGTGGGTTTAGCACCTTCAGAATGTTGGGAACGCTCGTGTAGTGCATCCCTAGCTCGCCGCGTTCCTCGTCCTCCGCGACGGCCTGGATCATCGAACCAAAGATGTCGGGGTTGATCTTGGTCCAATCCAACCGGCCGACGTGCAGCAGATAGGACCGGGCAATCTTGCTGAACTTCGGTACGTCCATGCTGCCGGAGAACAGACCACCGTTGACGTAGGGGAAGTCGGTGCTATCGGCCCAGCGGGGAAGCTTGGCCGCTGCCCGGTCCTCGCGCCTGGTGTTCATGGCATGGAACAGCGTGCTGATCACCTCGTGCGTGTTGGATGAATCCCTCGCACTCATCTGCTCGACGGTTTCGGTGAACTTGCCCTTGCCCCCGAAGATGTCCGTATCCTCAGCAAAAAAGCAGAAGATCAACCGCGCCATGAAGTGGTTCATGTCATGGCGGCGCTCGGCCTTGCCCCACTCTGGATTGTCCTTCAGCAGCTCGACGTAGAGCCGGTTAAGTCGGCTGGTTGCCCGGATGTCGAATGCGTTCTCGGTGATCTGACGGACGGTGCTGATACCCGCCAACGGGAGGAAGAAGCCGAAATGGTCGGGAAAGTCTTTGAAGGCACAGGCGACGGTCTCGCCACTGATCAGGTCTTCGGCCTCGAAGTCCACGCCATCGGTGGCGAGGATGAACTTCGCCTTGGCCTTGGCCGTCGCCGGGCTGGCCTTGAGGTCGGCCAGCATCTGCATCACCCGCCCAGCGTCGCAGGTCAGGATGTGGATATTGCTGGTCTGAAGAACACCGCCAAGGTCGGACTTGTTTGACGCCCCCGCGCGCAAGCGCTTGATGGTCGTCGCCTTGTTGCCAAAGGCTTCAAGGAAGGCATAGGGGAACTCTGCGGGGTCGAAGGGCTGCTCCGCAAGGTCGGTGATCGCTTGTTCGATTTCTACAGCGTTCATAGGCGCGCGGTCACTCCTCGGGACAAGGCCGCTTGGCTGCTATCGTTTTTCGGGGTGCTCATGTCTTGTCCTGCGTCTTCTCGGCTATCTGCGCGGCAATCCAGCGATCCAATTCGGTGCGACGAAACCGCCAGGTGCCGCCCAGCTTGAAGGCTGGAATCTCGCCCTTCTGAGCTAAGCGATAGACCGTTCTTTTCC
>JANJUB010000102.1 GCA_024710805.1 Fimbriimonadaceae bacterium
GAGGACACCTGACCAAGGCCGTCAACATGATCGCAGCCCGCAAACTCGTCACCGTAGCCTACAGCCTCTCAAAGGGCATGGCGCGATACGATCGCGCCACTTATCTCGGGAGCACTTGACAAAAACCATAGCGTTCTACAAAGAAGTGCGACGACGGAACCACCAAGCAACAGCCTCGACCCCGCGCGCCTCGGGTCGTTCTCTAAGAGGAACTCCACCAACCCAACACACCAACGTGCCAACCCGCTAACCCCCGACGCACACCACGATCAACTCGCCCGGCCCGTGGACGCCGCGCACCAGCACCCCTTCGATGTCCGCCGTGCGGCTGGGGCCGGTGACGAGCACCGAGGTTCGCCCCGAGGCGAAGCCTGCCATCGCTTCCTCGAGGTGCGCAACGATCGCATTTTCCTTGATCAGCACGATGTGGGTCGGCGGCGTCAGGGAAGCGAGTCGAGGGCGGTCGGGACCAGTGCTCAGCAACACCGAGCCCGTCTCCGCGATCGCGAGGTCGGCCCAGGTGATGCCGACGGGGGAGGTCCACGGATCTCCAGCCCGTCCGTCGCCATATGCCTCACTCAAGTCGAGTCCGGTCAGCTCTGCGAGCACCGCATCGTCGAGCGGCCCCGCCGCCCGAAGAAAAACGCCCCCCAGCGCATCGAGGCGCTCGGCAAAGTGTCCCCAAAGGTCGCCCTCGATTGGCGGCACATCCGCACGGGTGCCCGGCGCTTCGGGAACCGCACCCGGCGGGCCGAGTCGGCTCAAGATCGTCTCACGGTCGCTCATCTACGGGCATTCTGACGGATACAATGCGCTCATGGTGCTCGCGCGGCAGGTGATAGAGACGCCCTTGGGGCCGATGGCCGCGTACGCGACCTCCGACGCGCTCGTCATGTTCGAGTTCGCGGACGAAGAGCGGGAGGCTTGGTCGAAGGAACGGCTGCTCGGCGCAGTTTCGGCGCGGATCTACACCGGGCGCACCGACATGCATGACGTGGTTGAACGCGAGATGAGCGAGTACTTCGCGGGTTCGCGCCGCCAGTTTGCGGTGCCGCTGAGGCCGGTTGGCACCGACTTCCAACTGCGTGTGTGGAACTTGCTGCTCGACATTCCCTACGGAGAAACCCGCACCTACGGGGAACTCGCCCAGCAGATCGGGGACCCTAACACCGTGCGCGCGGTCGGCATGGCGAACGGTGCTAACCGGCTTGCGATCCTCATTCCGTGCCATCGGGTGATCGGCGCGGACGGATCGCTGACCGGATACGGCGGCGGCGTATGGCGCAAGCAACGCCTGCTGGAGATCGAGCAAGGCCAGGCGGGGCTGTTCTAGTGCGGCGCGACCTGAATGTCGACATCGGCGAGGGGTTCCCCCACGACGCGGCATTGCTCGAGTTCGCGACTTCGGCCAACGTATGCTGCGGCGTTCATGCCGGGTCGTGGGATCTCACCCTTGAGACCATCGAGCTATGCCGAAGTCGGGGCACGAGAATCGGCGTGCATCCGGGCTATCCGAACCGAGAGGTGATGGGGCGTGTCCACCCCGACTTGCCGCCGGCGGAGATCGAGGCTAGCCTTCGCGACCAAGTCTTGCGATTCACGAAGGCTTGTTCTCCGGCCTACATCAAGCCTCATGGGGCTTGGTACAACGAACTCCTCGAGCCGGTCGGCGGGTTCGAGGCTCGGCGGATTGCCCAAGAGATCGCTCTGGAGTACGAGCTTCCCCTCATGGTGCTGCCCGCGGTTCCCCTCGGGGTCGCGATGATCCGCGAGGGATTTGCCGACCGAGCGTACGAGCCAGATGGATCGCTGCGAAAGCGATCGCTGCCGGGCGCGGTGCTTCATGATCCCGCGGATGTCGCGTACCAAGTCCGGCGGCTGGCAAAGACGGTGGACTCGATCTGCCTCCACGGCGACACCCCGGACGCACTCATGTTTGCTGAACTGGTGACCAAGACGCTGCGCGATGCTGGCTACGAGGTTGGCCCTTGAGCCTGCTGATCCGCCAGGTCGGCGATACCTCGTGGCAGGATGTTGGGCGCCCGGGCCACCTCGCTCACGGCGTTCCCCACGGAGGGCCGATGGACCGGACGGCGTGGCGGCTGGCCACCCAGATGGCGGGTACATCGGTGGCGCTGGAGGTCGGCCCGTTTGGGCTCATCGCCCAAGCCACCTCTGACGGAGCGTTGGCGATCGTCGGAGCCGAACGGCCAGTTCTTGTAAGCGGGCAAGAGCGGGAAGGTCAGGGCGTCGTGCGGTACCGAGAAGGGGACACGGTCGAGATCGGCTATCCCTCCCGCGGTGCGTGGTCGTATGTCGCGCTCGGCGGATTGGAGGCACCCCGGGAGGGCGGTTGGCTGGGTTCGGTGTCGAGCGTGCGGGTACAGCGCGGCGACGGTATCGAGGGCCGAGGGACGTTGCCGCTCCGCCGCCTTGCCGAGCCGCTTCCGACGCTCGAAGGCCCGCTCGTCGTTCTGCCCGGTCCCCACAAGGAACTGCTCTCAGCGGTGCTGAAAGCCGAGTGGCGGGTGTCGCCAACGATGGATCGGACGGGCATTCGGCTAGAGGGAACGGCCATTCCGCTATCGGATATGGGCTCGATCCCCAGCGAGCCCCAGGTTATCGGCACGGTTCAACTCACCACGGGGGGCACGCCCATCCTGATCGGCCCGGACGGGCCGACGATTGGCGGATATCCCAAGCCTGCGATCCTTGCCGATCGCTCACGCGATCGGATGGGCCAACTCAAGCCCGGCGATGTCGTCCACTTTCAAGATTGAGGGCAAGACGGCCCAGACCGGGGTCCGAGCCGTCTCGAGGTGTCTGGATGTCAGCGGCGTCGCCGAAGCAGCGCCGCAAACCCTAGTCCTAGCACCGCCAGAGAGGCAGGCTCAGGAACCAAAGCCGCGGTCCCCTCGAATGCGGGGTTGATGTCGAGGTAGAAGTGATCGTTACCCAGATATGTCCCCCCGCGGGCATAGGCGAAGAACGGAACCGAGTTGGGCACCGACTCACCTGTCATCCGGGCACGAAATCCACTCAGTGACTCTCCCTCCGGAATGCTCGCGTGAAGATTGATCCAGTTGTTGTTGTAAACGAGCGTTGATCCACCGTAGCCGGAGTTCTCCCACTCGGCCCACATCTCCCCATCCCATGTATCGGGAGAACCGGCGATGTTCCGACCCGTTTCCAGACGAACACCGAAGAAGTAGATGCCCCCTTCACCCAAGTTGAAGTTGTTCTGCACCTTGAAGTCAAGAACCCAGTTGCCGGGCAAACCATCGTACGTGTAGGTCACCGTCGGGATTCTCTGTGCGGCGGCAAGACCCATCGCCGTTATGGTCAAAGCGGTCATCAATAAACGCGCTTTCATCAGATTGCTCCTTTAGCGTTTTGCGCCGTCCGAAGCATAGCGTTTGGGCTCAAAAAGCCTGCGATGGCGAGGCTAAAGAGCAGAAGCGCCATGGCATTGCTCCTTGCGACTGAGTCGCAGGGTGAGCTTAGCCAACAGGTTCAAAACGCCCGATGTAGGACGGCTAAAACGGGGCGCAGAGCTTGAGTCGGCCGAGGTGGAGTCGCATTTGGGCGGCGGTGGGTCGCGATGGATCGATGTGGTGCGCTTGCCAGCCCAACTCCTGAGCCGCGACCACGTTCGGCATGGTGTCGTCGAAGAACACGATCTCACTGGCGTGGATTTGGGCGCCGAGTGCTGCCGAACTGAGGTCTTGGAATCGACGATAGATTGCAGATTGGGGTTTTTCCAGGAAGACTTCGTGAGATGCCACGCCCAGCCGTAGGTCGCGCACGTTCGGAAAACGGTCCGTCTGCCGCATCTCATGCCAGTGGGGAGCGTTTGTGTTCGAGAGGCATGCGGTAAGAACGCCGGATTGGTTGAGCTCGCCGATAAGCTCGTGGGTGCCTTCATAGCTGTCGAGCAAAATGTGGTTATGGACGGCTAACGCTTCGGAGGGAGGGCACCCGACCCAAGCTCCAAGCTGTTCCAAGTAGTCATCGCCCTTTTGCCTGCCTGCCTGAAACTCGATGAACGGCGGGAAGTCGAGAAAACTCCCCGCCGAACGGTCGATCGCAACTCCCGCCCGTGCCGCCGCCTCCGCCATATCCACCGTAATGCGCACGAGCACTCCGCCTAAGTCAAAGCACACGACCTTGATCACTCCTCGTCCCCCTTCAGATACTCGCGGATCTGCTCGGCCAGGGTGCGCGTCATGGTTGGCACGGAGGCCAAGTCATCCACACTCGCCCGCCGGATGGCCTCGAGTGAGCCGAACGTGCGCAGCAGCATCCGCTTCCGCCTTGGGCCAACCCCCGGGATCTCCTCGAGCAGCGACCCGTGCATCCGCTTGTCGCGCAGTTTGCGGTGATAGGTCAGCGCGAACCGGTGGGCTTCGTCTCTCAGCCGGCGTAACAGCAAGAGCCCCGGCGACTGGAGCGGCAACTCCACGACCCGGTACGCATAGCCGTCGGCGGTCGGTTCGGGCACGTAGATCAGCTCCATCTTCTTGGCGAGTCCCACCATCGGGATCGTGAGCTGCAGCGCGTCCCGAGCCGCCAACGCTGCCGAGAGCTGCCCCTTCCCCCCGTCGATCATGATCAGATCGGGCATCCGTGTGAACTTCTCGTCGCCCTCGAGTGCCGACTTGAGCCGCCGCATGATGACCTCGTTCATCATCGCAAAGTCGTTAGGATCCTCGGGGTGGTAGCGGATTTTGAAGCGTCGGTACTCCGCCTTCGCGGGCTCGCCATTCTCGGTCACCACCATCGATCCGACCGGCGCCTTGCCTTGGATGTTCGAGATGTCGTACCCTTCGACTCGCATCGGCGGGCTAGGGAGGCCGAGGGCTTCCTGCAGTTCGGTGGTGGCGCGTTCCGTCCAGGCTTCGCGCTGGGCGAGTTCGGCGGAGAAGGTCGATAGCGCCTGCTCGGCGTTTTGCGCGGCAAGCTCGACCAGCCGCAGCTTCTCGCCCCCTTGCGGTACCGCCATCGTCACCGCCGAACCCTTGCGCTGGCGAAGCCACGACTCGACGATCTTCCGCTCCTC
>JANJUB010000108.1 GCA_024710805.1 Fimbriimonadaceae bacterium
ATCACGACGACGACCCGCTTCACACCGGCGACCAGGTCCATCGCGCCGCCCATGCCCTTGACCATCTTGCCGGGGATCATCCAGTTCGCAAGATCGCCTTCCTCGCTGACTTCCATCGCTCCGAGGATCGAGAGGTCGATGTGTCCGCCGCGGATCATCGCAAACGAGTCGGCGCTGGAGAAGTACGACGTGCCGGGGATGCCGGTCACCGTCTGCTTACCGGCGTTGATGAGGTCTGGATCCTCTTCGCCCTCGAACGGGAACGGACCGAGGCCAAGCATGCCGTTCTCGCTCTGGAGGGTGACATCCATGCCGTCGGGGATGTAGTTCGCCACCAGCGTGGGAATGCCGATGCCCAGATTCACATAGAAGCCATCGCGGAGTTCTTGCGCCGCGCGCTGAGCCAACTGTTCACGGGAGAGAGGCATGCCCGGATATTACCGCCGGGCCAGCGCCTTCAGTGCTCGGACGCCGGCTTCCACCACGCGGTCCCCGGCGAACTCGCCATGGAAGGCGAGCGTGGCCTCGTAGCCGCCGCGCCAGTAGTCCATGCGGTCGAGGATGTAGCCCATCCACCCGTTCACATGGCTGCAGACCAGAACCCACTCGAACCCGAAATTCCGCCCCGCGTCGCGAATCTGCCGCCCCAGATGAGAGGTGGGCTCGCCGGGCACGCCAACCACGGCGAGTTTGCCGATGCGGAACGCGGTGATTTCGGCGGTCGGCGGTGCGAACTTGTCGACGAGCGACTGGGCGAGCGGCTCGGGGATGCCGTTGGCTTTGGCAAACTCCGGATGGGGCTTGGGTTTTTCCAGTGTGATGGGCTCCCGCACGAACCGTAGTTCGCCGTGACCGAGGTCGCGCTCCTTGCCGGTGAGCGGGAGTCGCTCATCCATGGTCTTCGCGAACGCGGCGATCTTGTCCTCGGGGTTTGCGCCCTCCGAGGCGGGGCTTACGTCGCCGATTGCGCCCGGAAAGACCAGCGACTCGCGCCGCCGCGCGACGGCGCCGGGCCAATCGCCCGAGGTCGTCATGCGGTCGCTCCCGTGGAAGGTTGCGTGGGCGGCGTAGGCGGTGAACACCGGCATGCCGTTCAAACGGAACTCCGTGAGGAAGCGGTCGGGCTGGGCGAGCAGACGCCGGCCTCGGTTGAGAGGCGCGTCGGCGATGGCATAGCCTGGGTCGCCCACTTCAGCGCTCTCCTTGCTCGCGAGAACGACCGCTTCGCCAACTCGGTCGGCATACCACTCCAGCCAGCGCCGCTTGTAGCTGGCGATGCCAGGGATCGAGAACGTCATCCGGTCGTTCAGCATCTGGCTGTCTGGCGCACCGTGGGTGTGGGTGGCGACGAGAAACAGATTCAACTCCGGGCCGATTCGCTTCTGAACCTCACGATGCAGGCTTTCCGGAATCGTGAGCATCTCGGCGGAGACCAGAGCCACCCGTACGCCTTCGTGGTTCAGGATCGCCACGCGCACGTGCAACGGTTCGCCTCCCGCTTCGGCGACCTTGCCGCCGCGAGCGGTGTAGCCGCCGAGGGGCAGCAACTCCGGCGGCGTGAGTTCGAGTTCCGCCCGCTGGACGGCGAACACGCTGAGCCCGGCGATTAGCGGGAGGATCATAACTCTCCGTTACGTATCGCCCCGGCGATTCGCTCGATGTCGTAGCCGAGCGCCCGATCTTCGGTGACGGCGGGCGCGATCGCTCGCAGTCGCTCCAAGTAAGGCAGCAGCCCTCGGCCGGGCCGAAGCGGCTCTCGATAGCGAAGGCCTTCCGAAGCGGCGAGGAACTCGATCGCGAGGACACGCTCAGCAAGCCCAACAAGATCGCGGAACTTCAGCGCCGCCGTCATCCCCATCGAAACGTGATCTTCCTTGCCCGCCGAGGTCGGAACGTTGTCCACGCTGGCCGGGTGGGACAGCACCCGGCACTCGCACAGCAAGGCGGCGGCCGTCACCTGGGCCATCATGAACCCCGACGACGTGCCTGCGTCGCTCGTGAGGAACGCGGGAAGCCCTTCGCTGAGGTCGGGATTGACGAGCCGCTCGATGCGCCGTTCTGAGATGCTGGCGAGATCGGTAATCGCAATCGCCGCGTAGTCGAGGGCGTAGGCGAGCGGCGCGCCGTGGAAGTTGCCTCCCGAGATCACGTCGCCTTCTTCGGCGAACACGAGCGGGTTGTCGGTGCCCGCCCCGGTTTCGATCTTCAGCACGTCCGCGACATGGCTGAGAACCCCGCGCACCGCGCCGTGAACCTGCGGCATGCATCGGATGGCGTAAGCGTCTTGGACACGTGTGTCGCCAACCCGATGGCTTTCCACAATTTCACTGTCGGAGAGCAAGTCTCTCAGATGCTCGGCAGCGGATATCTGCCCGGCGTGAGGCCGGATGTCTTGGATTCGGGCATCGAACGCGGCGGGCGTGTCGCGGAGCGCTTCTAGCGTCATAGCTCCGGCGACATCGGCAAGTTCAGCAAGGCGACGAGCCCTTCGAAGTGCCAGCCCCCCAACCGCTCCGATGGCTTGGGTCCCGTTGAGCAGAGCAAGACCTTCTTTGGCTTGAAGCGTCATCGGCTCAAGGCCTGCCGTTCGCATGGCCTCACCACCCGGCACCCCTGGCAGCGCGAACCCCTCTCCGATCACAACCAGCGCCAAGTGGGCCAAGGGCGCGAGATCGCCGCTGGCGCCGACGGAGCCGCGCGATGGGATCACGGGGTGAACGCCCCGGTTGAGCATCTCGATCAGCAACTCGCAGACTTCGGGTCGCGCGCCGCTCGCACCCTTCGCGAGAACGTTGGCTCGGAGGAGCATCATCGCCCGGACTTCTGGATCCGACAGCGGTTCGCCGACGCCGCAGGCATGGCTGCGAACCAGGTTCAGCTGCAGGCGCGCCAGGTCTTCATCGGCGATCTTGACGTCGCTGAGCTTGCCGAAGCCGGTGTTCACGCCGTAAACCGGTGCGTGCTCGACGAGGATGCGCTCGATCACCGCCCGCGACGCGGACATCTTCTCACGCGCAGTAGCGGAGAGCGCTACGGGTTGACCGCCATGGGCGACGGCGTGCAGGTCGTCGAGGGTCAACGGCGACCCATCTAAGTGCAGCATGCGCGGAGTTTACCGACGCGGTTCTGGTATCACGACGTACGGTGAAGCAACTCGAGGCTTACCTGGTGGACGCATCCGCGGAGCGAACGAGCCGCGCACAGCAGCGTGAGGTCCTGACGACCGTTTCGACGATCATGGGCGTTGTGGTCGCGGCGGGCCTGTTCGTCATGGTCTTCAAGAGCTTCTGGCTGTCGTTCGCGTCGTTCCTCGTGTGGACTTCATTGGTGAACGGCGGCATTCGAAGGGTGTTTGAGGCTCAAGACGAACGTCGCAAGCGTGAGAATCCGCAGCAGGAGGAATCGAACGAGCGCATCGCCGAGTTGAACCGTTTCCGGATGCAAGGCACCCTGGCCGAGCGGTTCCACCCCAAGGTTCTCGAAGCCCTCGATCGGTGCGCGGGCCTCGCGCTCCAGATTCGGAAGGCGGTCGATGACCCGCTGTGGCGTCAGAAACACGCCGGGGCCGAGTGGGAGAAGGTGATCCTTCAGGCAAAGGAGGCGGCCGACTCCACAATGGCCGGAGTGATTCTCAGTTGTGTGGGCGGATATCGCCCGAAGGGCATGCCGAGGAAGGTTTGGAAGGAACAGGTGGACGCCGACCCCGAGTCCGCGGGGACCGTCGCGGCTTTGGCGACCTATGAGCAAGAGCTCCAGCAGCTTGCCGAAGCGCTCGGCGCGCGTCCTAATCAGATGTCTGGTGGCTCACCGATCGGGTTGGTGCTTCAGAACCTCGCCGAGATCAGGGCCGCCGAACAGGAGTTGGACGACCTCACGATCGGGCAGCAGTAGGTTTGGTTTGGCACGGGTTAGTTCGGGTTTGCCCGGATCGCTCGGGTTGGTATGTGACATTGCCAAGGGCCACACCTGAGGCCGAGGGTTGTATCGTCCCCTCGGTTTTTATCGGATCGCGGGGCCTCGTCACTTCGTGACTCGAAACCTGCGCCTAAGGTTTTGTGAAAAGGCGGATCACGTGGCGCGAGGGTGGTTCGTACCTCGCTATGAATGGGACAGGTGCGGGGACGAGCGTGGATTCCGTTCTTCGACTCTGGTGACGGATGAGCCCTCACCTGAAGAGAGACGAGAGAGATCATGGCCAACCAAACCCACCAACATTACGGTTGTGGTCCGGCGCGCGCAGACCTTCTTTGGGTCGGCAACCCTTCGTTTCACCTGAGCGTCAAAACCACTGTGGAGTCGTACCAACGCCTATCCGAGGATCTTCGAACGACCATGCTCTTGGTTGGGATCTGCTTGGTGCTGATCGGTCGAAAGGAGTTTCGCAAACAAATCTACCCATGGCTTGGACTTGTGATCGCTGCCTACGGGTTGACCCAGTTCGTGCGCGGAATGGAGACCTGGGTTTCCCTGGCCAGCTTTCTTATGCCGCTCACCTCCATTGTCATTATCTTCGACATGGTGACAAGACTTCGAGCCGATGCTAAACGGTCATGGGTTGCGAGCACCGGCCTCTTAATGGCTATCGCGCTCTGCGCGACCTTGACCTACATCAACTTCAAGCGGACTCAGTTCGAGTTGCGGCTGGGAACGGATGCAGTCGCGATCCGAACCGGTGGGGAACTCATCTCCATGCGGAGAGAAGGGGTTCGAGTCATCGAAGTCGATGCGGGGTGGCATCTCAAGGACGGGGTCAGCAACGTGGGCATCAGCGACCATTCGCGATTCAAGACGGGCGATTCCGTTGTTTCGGCAAAACAACTTGTCGACCGCCTAGCATCATGGTCCAGCAAGCAGATCGAACAAGTGAATCGGTAAGAAGCACGCTCGATCCGTGCCCGAACCAATCCAAACAAAACCCGAACAACCCCGAGTCAAACCCAGAGCACTCGTCAAGCGTCTACCGGTAAACTCGCCCTTCCATGGCTCAGGACAAGATCGTCGTCGTCGGTGCCCGAGAGAACAACCTCAAGAACATCACCGTCGAGATTCCCCGCGATCAGCTCGTGGTGATCACCGGCCTCAGCGGCTCCGGTAAGTCCAGCCTCGCCTTCGAGACGATCTACGCTGAAGGTCAGCGCCGCTACGTCGAGTCGCTCAGCGCTTACGCCCGCCAGTTCCTCGGCCAGATGGACAAGCCCGATGTCGACCACATCGACGGTCTCTCGCCGGCGGTCAGCATCGACCAGAAGAGCGCTTCGAAGAACCCACGTTCGACGGTCGGGACCGTCACCGAGATTTACGACTATCTGCGAATCCTCTTCGCCCGGGTGGGGATCCCCTATTGTCCTCATGGGCACGGCCCCATCAGACGCCAGTCTACTGACCAGATCGTAGACGCGGTGTGGGGATTGCCGATCGGTGCGAAACTCCAAATCCTCGCGCCGGTGGTGCGCGGGCGGAAGGGCGAGTACAAGTCGGTCATCGTCGATGTCGCGAAGTCGGGCTACGTGCGTGTTCGGGTCGACGGCACGATGTACGAAGTCACTGACGACATCCCGATGGACCGCTATAAGCAGCATACGATCGAGGTGGTCGTCGACCGGCTGATTCTTAAGGAAGGCATCGAGCGACGGTTGACCGACTCCGTTGAAGCGGCGCTCAAGATGGGCAAGGGGTTGGTCGCCGTCAGTTGGGAAGCCGATGACAAGAATGGCGAGTTGCTTTTCTCGGAGTCGTATTCCTGCGCCGAGTGCGGTTTCTCGATGCCCGAACTCGAGCCCCGCGTGTTCTCTTTCAACTCGCCCTACGGCGCATGCCCCGAGTGTACGGGCCTTGGCACTAAGACCGAGTTCGATCCCGAACTGATCATCCCCGACGCCTCGAAACCGCTGCGCGATGGAGCCATTGCCCCGTTCGTGTACAAGTCGGGCGAGAATAAGGATTGGTGGCCGGATGTTCTCGACGGAGTTGCCGCCGCGTTGGGAGGCGACGCCAGCCGACCGGTGAGCGAACAGTCGGACGAACTGATGCAGGCGGTCTGGCACGGCCTGTCGGATCCCATCGACGTGACCATGCACTACGGCCGCACGGTGCGCAAGTTCAAGCACCAGTGGGAAGGCGTGCAGGCGGCACTGCGCAAGCGATACGTGCAAACGGAAAGCGATTGGGTGAAGAAAGACCTTGAGCAATACATGAGCACGCGGCCCTGCCCTGAGTGTCAGGGGCAACGTCTGAAACCGGAAGTGTTGAGCGTGCGGTTGCCAAATGGGCCGTCGGAAACGGTGTCGATCGCCCACGTTTCGCGGATGGCGGTGGGCAAAGCCCTGGAGTACTTCACGTCGCTTCTGCCGCAGCTCGATTCGCGGCAGTCGGTGATCGCCGAGCGAGTGATCAAGGAAATCGTCGAGCGTCTGCGGTTCTTGAACGACGTCGGCCTATCGTATTTGAACCTCGACCGGAACGCAAACACGCTCGCCGGCGGAGAGGCTCAGCGCATCCGACTGGCGACCCAGATCGGCTCGGGATTGATGGGGTGCTTGTACATCCTCGACGAACCGTCGATCGGTCTCCATCAGCGTGACAATCGCAAGCTCATCGAGACGCTTCAGCGCCTGCGCGACCTCGGCAACACGGTCATCGTGGTTGAACATGACGAGGAGACGATGCTCGCTGCGGACTGGCTGATCGAGCTCGGTCCCGGTGCGGGCGAACACGGGGGCCAGATCATTGCTGAGGGACCGCCCGACACCTTCGTGAAATCTGAGTGCCTTACCGCCGAGTACTTGAGCGGGCGGCGTGAGATCGAGGTTCCAGCCGTGCGCCGCGAACCCAGTAGCCCCTGCCCGATCTAGTCCCAGATCGGACGCCAGTTGCGATCGAACGTGGTGGCGTCGTTCAACGCCGTCATCTCCTCGGGTCGGAGCCGGTAGCCGATCGTGCCTAGCGCCGCATCGAGCTGTTCTACGTTGTTGGCCCCGACGATCGGCGCGGTGCACTCTGGCTGGGTCAGCAGCCATGCGAGCGCGGTTTGTCCCATGGACTTTCCATTGGCGTCGGCGATCTTGCGGAGTTGGTCGAGGGCATTCCATCCCGCGTCGTTGCCGTACTTACGCAGGTTGCCCTCGGCGCGGATGCTCTCGGGCGTCGTCCCGCGCTGATACTTGCCGGTAAGGAACCCACCCGCCAGCGGCGAGTAGGGGATCACGCCGATGCCGTACCGGCGGCAAAGCGGAAGCGCCTCGTATTCGAATAGTTTGCGCTCCATGAGCGACCACTCGGGCTGGTACGACACGAACGCGGAAGCCTCGTTTCGGTCGGATGACCACAGCGCCTCCATGAGCCGCCAAGCCGGATAGTTCGACGCACCGAGATAGCGCACCTTGCCCGCGCGGACGAGGTCATCTAGCGCCCGGATCGTCTCGTCGATGGGGGTGGAGGTGTCTGCCCAGTGGCATTGGTAGAGGTCGATGTAGTCCGTTTGGAGCCGTCGCAGCGAGTCTTCGCATGCGCGGACGATGTGGGCTCGCGAAAGGCCCTCGCCATTTGGCCCGTCCCACATCCGACCCCGCACCTTGGTGGCGAGCACAACGCTGTCCCGGTTCCGCCGATCGGCCATCCAGCGGCCGATGATCTCCTCGGTCTTCCCCCCATAAGAGCCTTCGGCCCACGACGAGTAGATGTTCGCGGTGTCGATGAAGTTGCCCCCCGCTTCGACAAACCGATCGAGGATCTGAAAGCTCGTGACTTCGTCGGCCGTCCAGCCGAACTGCATTGTGCCGAGGCAAAGCTCGGAGACGTCGAGACCGCTACGGCCGAGTTTACGAATATCCATAAGGTCCCTTGGGCCAACGCGCCGGAACACCGACGGCGGTGACCCCTGGCGGAATGTCGCGAACGATCGCCGCGCCGGCCCCCACCGCCGCCCAAGCACCGATCGTCACTCCCGGCCGAGTCGAGCACCCCGCGCCCACCAGGGCTCCCTCCTCTACGGTAACGGTTCCCGCCAGGGTTGCTCCAACCGCAACATGGGCGAAGTCGTGAATCTGACAGTCGTGATCGACCGAGGCGCAGGTGTTGATGATGACTCCGCGTCCGATCACTGCATCAGGCCCCACGCACGATCCGAAGGCAAGCATCGAACCCTCGCCGATCTGCGCAAACCGCGATACCGTGGCCCGCGGGTGGATGAGAGTCAACCACGGAATCGTTGGGTGATCCAGCATGATCCGGTGCCGAGCCGTGTTTGCGCCGACTCCCAGGGCCACCGCGTCAGCTTCATACTGCGCCCACTCGGAAATCTCGCCGTGCACTGGGAATCCGAGAACCTTGGCGCCCTTGCGGTCGGGGTCGTCATCGAGGAATCCGGCGACCACGTATCCCATTTCGAGCACGATGTCCGCCGCGACCTTGGCATGGCCTCCGGAACCGACAATGAGAACCCGTTTCATCCCATAAACTCCGTCATCGTCGCGTGGCCTTCTTGCGACACGTCGGAACGCTTGACCACCTTGAGCACAGTCATCCAGAGAATCTTGATGTCGAGCAGCAGGTTGTGGTTATCCACGTACCAGACGTCCATCTTGAACCGCTCTTCCCAGGGCACGTTGTTGCGGCCGTTGACCTGCGCCCAACCGGTGATGCCGGGGCGGACGTCGTGTCGGCGGCGCTGCTCAGGGGTGTAGCGGTCGAGGTACTGCATGAGCAGGGGCCGGGGACCGACGAGGCTCATGTCGCCCTTGAGCACGTTCCAAAGCTCGGGGAGTTCGTCGAGGCTGGTGCTGCGGAGGAGCTTTCCGAACTTAGGCAGGCGCTGGTCGTCGGGGAGCAGGTTGCCGTCGGCATCCTTCGCGGTGGTCATGCTGCGGAACTTGACCATCTGAAACGGCTTGCCGTCCTTGCCGGGTCGGGTTTGGGTAAAGAAGACGGGCGATCCGAGCTTGATCCGTACGAGGACCATCAAGATCAGGATGAGAGGCAGGAACACGAGGAGCGCGATCGCCGACACCACGATATCGAAGAGGCGCTTCACCATGAAGTTGGGAGTTTACACCGCGAGGGATACTCCCCCTCTCCGCTCGCGGGGAGGGGGCCGGGGGGTGGGGTCAACACGATTGGCGCGATCTTCGATTGGCGTATTGAAGAACGACGCGTATAATGAACGTGACGAGCCTCCAATGCTGGACGTGCTATGGCTTACGTTCTTCGCGATGATCTCATGGCTGGTCATCCTGCGGGTGGATTCACCATGGACGAAGCACGAGTTCCGAGTCGTTGCCATTTTGCTTGCAGTGCTCGTCGGTGGTAAGTTCTTGCTGAAGATTGCCCCGGACTACGAAGGGTCTTTCCTTGGGTTGCTTAACGCTATCGCGATCGGAGCAGTTGTTGTCGCCAAGAGAGCGCATCCTCACGTGGAGGAAAGTGACAGCGAATTGGTGACGTCAAGAAGATTCAAGCTCACAAGCAGGGTGGTGTGGCTACTTGTCATAGCTGCAGTCAGTCTCGGATTGTCGTTCGCTCTTGATCGAACACACCTCACAAGCGACAACGGACTACTTCCAGAGATCGCGTTCCAAAGCTACGCCTTGATCCTAATCCTATCATCAGCGAACAACTTTCAAGTTGCCGAGTCCCTCATGAGGAGAGTTTGTGGCGTTCTAGGCATCGCTACTCCTCGACCCAAGGAATGGGGCCAGGGCGCAGCCCCCTAGCCCAGGCATTCAAGGATGCGTCTGGGGGCGTCAGCTCGGCGCGGTGCGACTTCCCCGCGCCCCTCGTGGGCTTTGACTGGACTCTAAGTTACACCAACGCGACCTATGGCTGTAGGCGCAGGTTTCGAGTCACGGCAGTGAGGCCCTGCGCTCCAGCCCATGCGCGGTACGAGCCACCCGCGCCCCTCGTGGGCTTGATTGGAATTCCAACTTGGCTCCTCGCACCAACCATCCGCGATACGCCGCCCCCGCGCGCTTCGTGGCTTCCGGCAAGCGATCCAACCCAACCCTAGCCCCCGTGCGATAATCAAGCCATGAGCGAGCGTCTCTGGGCACCGTGGCGGCTGACCTACATCGAATCGGCGAGCAAGCCGGAGCCGGGCGCGACGGGTTGCATCTTCGTCGATCTCCCCGCCCAGACTGACGACCGCAAGAACCTCATCTTGTTCCGCGGCAAGACCGCGTTCGTCATGCTCAACGCCTTCCCCTACACGAACGGTCATCTCATGGTCGCGCCGTATCGGCACACGAACGACATAGCCGAGCTCGACGACGCCGAACTTCTCGAGATCAACCAGCTCGTCGCGTGGTGCACGCGCTGGATTCGAAGCGCGTACCGGCCCGATGGGTTCAACATCGGCGTGAATGTGGGGCGCGCGGCGGGAGCGGGTATCCCCACCCACATCCACTGGCACATTGTGCCGCGCTGGGACGGCGACACCAACTTCATGACCACCGTCGGCGAGGTGCGCGTGATGCCGCAAAGCTTGGAAGACAGCTACGACCGCCTGCGGGCGTGCGTGGAAGAAGCACACCCATGAGCATTCGCGCGGACCTGGCGCGAATCGTGGGTGCGGACGCGGTTCGGGACTCGGAGGCCGCTCGGCAGGTGTACGACGGCGATGCGTATCCGATCGAGCGCTCTCAACCGATATGCATCGCGTTTCCGAAAGACACCGGCCAGGTCGCGCAACTGGTCTGCTACTGCGTCGCCCATGATGTTCCGTTTACGCCGCGCGGGGCGGGGACTGGCCTCAGCGGAGGGGCGATGCCCGCGCTCGGCGGGGTGGTGATTTCGACCAAGCGCATGACCGCCATTCTCGATATCGACGTCTCCAACCGGCGGTTACGGGCGCAATCGGGCATTGCCAACAAGCGAATCTCGGATGCGGTGGCCAATGACGGCCTGCACTTCGCCCCTGATCCTTCTTCGCAAACCGTCTCGACCCTGGGCGGCAACATCGCCGAGAACGCCGGTGGCCCGCATACGCTCAAGTACGGCGTGACGGTGCGGCACGTACTGGCGGCGACGCTGGTCTTGCCGGATGGGGAGGTTGTCGAACTTGGGAGGGGCGTGCCGGGTGGGCCGGGGCTCGATCTGCTCGGCGTAGTGGTGGGTTCTGAGGGCACGACGGGGATCGTCACCGAGGCGACGGTTCGTTTGACTCCGTTGCCCGCGGCGGTCCGCACGACCTTGGCTGCGTTCCCCAGCGTCCGCGCCGCGACCGAGTGCGTGGCGGGCATCATCTCGGCCGGGGTGATCCCGGCGGCGATGGAGCTGATGGATCGCGGCATCCTGGGTGCGTTGCGCGCGGCATTTGGGTTGACGTACCCCGAGGGTGCGGCAGCCCTACTGCTCATCGAGTGCGACGGCTCGCCCGATTCGGTGGATCGAGAACAAAAAGTGGTCGAATCAGAGTGCCGGTCACGAGACGCCCTCGAAGTGCGAGTTGCCCAAAGTGAGGCCGAGCGGCAGAGTCTGTGGGTGGCGCGCAAGAAAGGCATCGGGGCGATGGGGCGGCTCGCGCCGACCATCGTGACCCACGACGGGGTCATCCCGCGATCGCAGCTTCCGCAAATGCTCGAAGATGTCGCCGAGATCGCGGCAGCGCACGGGCTGTCGGTCGCCAATCTGTTTCATGCTGGCGACGGCAACCTCCACCCGTGCATCTACTTTGACGAGCGCGAGCCGGGAATCGTGGAGCGGGTCATTTCCGCGGGCGAGCAGATTCTGCGCAAGTGCGTCGAGCTCGGTGGCTCGGTCAGCGGCGAGCATGGGATCGGCGTCGAGAAGATGGACCTGCTGACGTTGATGTTCTCGCCCGATGACCTAGACGTCCAAGCGCGCACGAAAGCGATCTTCAACCCCGGATCATTGGGGAACCCATGCAAAATCCTCCCCAATCAGAAGGGGTGCCACGAGCATCGGATGCGCTGGCGTGGGGCTGCGACTTAGCCGCCGTATCCGCCGCGACGTGTAGGCTTGGGCGACAGGCGAGGATCTTCAGGAACTACCACGGTGATACCGCTGGTGTACCAGGGGAACTTCTCGTTCACCTTGTTGCCATACCAGTAGCTTCCCGTAGAGAGGTTCCGGTCGAACTCGCCGGTCAGACGAATCTTGCTTTCACCCTTGACGTAGCCAAGCAGGTTGCTGCCAAACCACTGAATGCCGCGCCACGAGCCCTCGACGGTAATGCGACCCTTGCCGTAATACGCTTTTCGCTTCATACGAGGGTCGTCGAACTCGAGCTTGAGGTTGCCCTCAGTTCGAACCGTGCCCTTCACGTCGATGAGCAACACCGTGCCTTCAAAGCTGAACGACGTCAGGCCTTTGCCGTCGATCATCTTGAAACTGCCGATCGAGGTCTGGAGGTTGATGGTGTCGCTCATGCCTTGGGCAGGGGCTAGTCCCAGCATCGCAAGGGCAAGTCCGGCAGTTCCGGTTCGAAGAATGGCGCGGATACTCATCGGTAGGTGTAAACGCAATTATGGCGCGATTGGTGCCCCGGCTGTGGATTCACACGTCCCCGTCGCTCTTTCTCAGCTCGGCAACCCGGCGCAATGCAGCTTGGATCTTGCCCAACTTCAGTTGGCCCTCGATGTACCCGTCGCAGAATCGCTCGGCTCGGACACAGAGCACCAAGTAGCGCCGGATCTGATTGAGGGTTGCTTCGGCGATCTCGGCCTCCGAAGTGATCACCCGAGCCGTATCCAAGCCGGGCTCCGTACCCGGTGGGTCCTCCGGAAGCACCCCGTAGGGATCGATTCGGCAGGTTGAACCGAAGCAAAGACTTCGGAACTCCTCGACCTTCTCGTGGTACTCCGGGTAGGGCAATCGATGGACGAGTCGCCCGTCGATCATCTGCGGCTCGAACTTGATCCACGCCGCGGGAACGAAGCCCTCGTCCTCGAAGATGGGCAGAAGCGCGAGCATCCGATCCATATCCTCCGAGGTCCAGAGTTCGTAAGGGATGCTCATTCCTTCATCATAGCGGCTTTACCGGACACGAATCTGAGTCCGACAGCGTAAAATAGAGGCGTGAAGCAACGTGGCGCAATCGTGTCTTCCTTGATCGCTTTGGTTGCCGTTGGTGGCCTCGGATCGGTCTTTCTGGCAAATGCCAGTCCTTACATGACGATCACGGAGGTCCGCGACTCTTCCGGAAACAACATCCACGTCTCGGGCACGATCGACCACTCCACCGTTCACCAGAACTTGGCAAAACGTCAGGCGACGTTCACGATCTCCGACGCGGGTGAGAAACTGCAGGTGCTGTATAAGGGCAAGCCGCAACCCAACTTGGCCAACGCAACCACCGTGGTTGTGATCGGCAAGATGGAAGGGAACCAGTTTGTCGCCCACGACATGATGCTGAAGTGCCCGTCCAAGTACGAGAGCACCAAGGAAGCCAGTGGAAGCGGCTCATAATCTTCCTCCTGCCCCCGATTGGTCGTTGCTTGTAGGAAAACTAGGCACCGGCTTCGTTTGGGCCGGCATCCTGTTCTTTGTCACCGCGATCATCGGCGTAGCGCTTCGCCGTGAAAGGCTGAGCACTCCCGCGTTTTTTGCTGGAGCTACCTCTGTTTTCGGAGCGTTCATCTCGCTGGGTGTTCTGTTCGTTACCGACCAGTTCCACTTTCAGTACGTGTTCGCCCACAGCGAGAAGATCAATGGACTCGGCTACAAGATCGCCGCTATTTGGTCGGGGCAAGAGGGCAGTTTCCTGCTCTGGGCAACGTGTTCCGCGCTGTTTGTCCTTTTGGCCTGGCGGAGTGCGGCCGCGCTGAGGCGTGGATATACGCTTGCCGCGTCGGTCTTCCTCGGAGCGGTTTGTGGCATCCTCGCCTACGAAACGCCCTTCAAAGTTCAGGACTTAGAAGGCAAGATCGTCCAGATTCCGGACGGCGTGGGCCTCGCGCCGTCGCTAAACAACTACTGGGTCATCATCCACCCGCCGACGATCTTCCTCGGCTTCGGGTCACTGCTCGTCTTGTTCTCGTTCGCGGTTGCGGCGTTGCTGCAGCGCGACTACGATGGTTGGGCGGCGAAGCTTCGACCCTGGGCCATTGTCTCGATGACCTTTACCGGACTCGGCCTGTGCATGGGCGGGTTCTGGGCGTATGAGACGCTCGGTTGGGGCGGTTTTTGGGCGTGGGATCCTGTTGAGAATGTCAGCTTTGTGCCTTGGGTTCTGACCACGGTGCTGGTTCACGGTCTGATCGTTCAAGCGGTCCGCAGCAAGTGGCAGTTCTCAAACTTGCTGCTGGCTGGCATCCCGTTCCTCGCGTTCACGTACGGCACGTTCCTCACCCGTGCGGGGTTCTTGGACCAGGTCAGTGTTCACTCGTTCGCGAAGATGAATGCGAGTGCCCACCTGCTGCTCCTGTGGTTCTTGATCGGCACGGTCGTGCTGTTTACCGGCCTGTGGTTTGTGCGACTGCGGCAAGACGGCGCCCAATATGCGGCCCCCGCGCTCGACGGATTGCGGAGAGACGGCCTCTACCGAACGGGCATGCAACTCATGACCATGCTCGCGATCGCGACCGCGATCGGTATGAGTGTGCCGCTCCTCCAGTACGCGATGGGCAAGACGCCCAAGGTGGTCGAAGAACAGCTGTATCACCAAGTGTTGGTGTGGTTCTTCGTGCCGATCCTGATTCTCATGGCGATTGCGCCGTTCGCATCGTGGCGGGCCATGCGATTGGGTGAGTTCGCGATGCGGCTCATCAACATCTTCAGCCTCTCGCTCTTCGTGGTCGGCATCTCCTTGCTCATTGGGGCGCACCCCGAGTACGGCGTTCACCTAGAGAAGGGAGCGACGATCGACTTTCCGTTCGGCCTGAAGGTCCTGCTCGCCCCATGGATCTTGTTCCTGGTGTGGCTGTGCGCCTTCACGACCATTTCAAACCTGTGGCGGCTCATGGAGACGATCCGGCGATCGCCTCTATCGACCGGAGCTTTCCTTGCCCACATTGGCGTTGCGGTGGCGATGGCCGGACTCATCGTCTCACGCGGGCTCGAGCGCAAGCAGGAGTACGCGCTGCAGCGAGGGGTACCCGCGCTGGGGCTTCAAGCAAGCGGACCAGCGCATATTGTGGAACTGGTCGAGCAGCAGAACTTGGATTTCTTCGATCGGGACAATAAGGTCGCGCTGAGAATGCGCGGCGACGGACCTGAGTTTGTTGCCCGCCCAGGACTCTACTACGACGTCAACGAGCAGACTGGCGAGCCAAGCCCAGTTACTTGGCCCCACATCCAGCGATGGCTCTCTCATGACATGTACGTCGTGCTCTATCCGCTCCAACCGGACGCTAGCAACCCCGTGACGCTCAAGCCCGGCGAGTCGACCACCCTCGACGGCATGGTTTGGCAGCAGATGTCTGAGCGGCAATACCAGGTCCGCTACCTTCGCATGGAGCGCGAAGGAGAAGCGGGAATGTCGGGCACCAAGTTCAAGGCGATCTTGCAGGTGACTGGCCCCGATGGCCAAGTCGAAATCGCCCCGGAACTCGTGGTTGCAGAGGGTGGCGGTCCCCAGCGTCGGCCCGTTCGAATCGATACCGAGTTCGGCATTGAACTCGACAGCATGAACGCGGCAGATCAGTCGGTGACGCTAAAGCTGACCTACAACATCCCCGTGTTCCCCGTGGAGACCTTCTACAAGCCGATGACGATTCTGGTTTGGGGGGGCGTAGGTATCCTTACCATCGGCGGACTGCTCGCGGCTTGGGGCCGTCGAGGTTCGCGTCGAGTCACAGCACCCGAGTCGGCCCCGACCGACATCGAATCAGTTGAAAAGGGCGATGCGCTTATCCCAGTTCCTTAAGGCCAAGTTCCACCACGCGCGGGTGACCTATGCGAATCCCGAGTATGTGGGCAGCATCGAGATCGATGCTGATCTCATGGCCTACGTCGGTCTGAAGGATGGGGAGCAAGTGCATGTTTGGGCGGTCGATCACACCGCGCGCATCATCACTTACGCGTTTGCGGGTCCCAAGGGAGCGGTCGGGCTTAACGGCGGTGCCGCCCACTTCTTCCGCGAAGGCGATCGGCTGGTCATCGCGGCCTTCGATTTGTCGGACGAGCCCATTATTCCGCGCGTCGTCCAGTTGGGCGAGAACAACGAAATTGTCCGCGACATGACCCCGTTTAGCGTGGTGGGGTAGCGGATGTCATCGATCGATCTCGAGGCTCTGCTGCGTGACTCCGGCGCCGTAATGCACGGCCACTTCATCCTCACGAGCGGGCGGCACAGCGATGTGTACGTCGAGAAGTTTCGAATCCTCGAGCAGCCGAAAGTGCTCTCGGCCTTATGTGAGGAGATCGCCCTTCGAGTGCGCGACCTGAACGTTGAGTTAGTCGCTGGCCCGACGACTGGGGGCATCATCATTGCATTCGAGGCTGCCCGCCAGATCGGGTGCACCGCGATCTACGTCGAGAGTGAGGCCGGGGTTAAGAAGATTCGGCGAGGCGCGGTGGTTCCGCGGGGCTCCCGCGTTTTGATCGTCGACGACGTGCTCACCACGGGCACCTCCGTTCGCGAGGTGATCGATGTCATCCGCGCCGCCGGTGGCGAAGTCGTCGGTGTCGCGGTCCTGATTGATCGATCTGAGGGTGACTTGGGTTTTGGAGTGCCTTTGTTTGCTGCGCATCGGGTGGAGGCAACCAGCTATGATCCCGATAATCTTCCCGAAGAGTTGCGCGCAATCCCCGCCATAAAGCCGGGCACCCGCGTCTCTACACCTGGAGTGACGACGACATGATGGTGATGAACCGGGTTGGCTGGACAAACCGCGGGGCCCTTGCGGACCGAAGCGGCATCCGCGGCTTGGTCTTGTCCCACCTGATCGGGATTGCCATCCTGTTGCAGTTTGTGCTGGAGCGCGCGGTCACCTTCGAACTGCCCTACAACCGGCTGGTCGACCTTCCTATCCGGCTGATCATCGTGTGGCTGCTGCTCGACCGGATTGGCCGTATCGGTCGCGTGAAGGTGAGCGGTTGGGACTGGCTCCACCTGTTCTTCATTTCGGCTTACGGATTCGCATCGGTGTACGCGGACCTCTTTATGTCTCGCGATACAGGTGTTCTCGGTTATATATCTTGGTCACTCCAGTTCATCCAGCCGTACTTCTACTTCCTGGCTGTGCGTGAGGGCCTGAACCGCAGAGGTTTCCGAATCGATATCGTGCTCAGGTGGATCATCTTCACCGTTGCAGTCTGTTGTGCCGTTGCACTCTTACAGGCGCTCGACGTGGCGAATCTGCGGTACCACATCGACGAGTTCTATCAGCAACGAAAGGCTGAATCTCAGATGGAAGGGCCGTCGGCTCCCTGGCAGGCTCGCGGCGTTGCTCCCCATGCGAATTCGATGGCGATGATCATCCTCTTTGGCATGGTTGCGCTCGTTGCTTACATCAACCAACGGAAGCTCGGCGTGCTCGAAGTGCTGGCCGGTGCCCTCTTTATGGGCACGCTGTTCGCAACCTACAGCCGAACTGGCATTGTCACGGTCGGCCTCATGGGCGGGGCTTTCGTTATGCTCCTCGTGCTGCAGCAGCGATATCGAGCCGCGTTCCTCGTCATGTTTGGCTTGGTGGGCTTGCTGTTTGCCTTCATGTCCGCCGTCTTCGCATTCAACATCGAGCGATATCAGGTGTTCGTTAAGGGTGTCGGTGTCGTCAAGAAGGAACCGAGCCGCGGCCTCTACGGCGTGTACGCCAGGCAAGAGTCTTTCAACAAGGCGATTGAACTTGGGTCTAAGTATCCGATCACGGGGGTCAGTCCGGCCAGTGCGCTCCTCAATCGACAGCGTATTGTGACGAGCAGCCCCTATGCGTTCGACGGCCTCGTTTTGAACGTCTTCGCCTACGCGTTCGTTCAGTTCGGTGTTTACGGCTTGGTCTACCTCTTTGGCATTTTGGGGATCTGTTTGGGGTTCATCCGCTATGCCCGCACCAAACAGGTGTTTTCCGCGTCGGCCTTTTTCACCGGGGTGGTCATTTTGGCTACCGGTATCACCGAGAACTCGCTGTTTACGCTTGCGCCGATGGTTATCGTCAACGTCGTCATGGCCGCAGCACTCGCGAAAGTCATGCAGCGAGATGATGTCCCGGCTCGCTCAAGGCTCTTTGGCTTCACATCTCCCAAGCCGTTGGGCAGGGCCGCCCTGGCGAGACCGGAGGAGTCCTAACCGCCCTTCGCCAATCGGGCAAAGTTCTCTTTGTCCACGGCTCGCATCAGGCACTCCTCATACGAGCAGTAGCCATTCTTGAACAGATCCGCGAGCGAGCGATCCATCGTTTGCATGCCCAACTGCGCGGAGGTTTCGATCACCGAGTACATCTGGTGCGTCTTTCCTTCGCGGATGAGGTTCTTGATCGCCGGAGTACCCAGCATGATCTCGAGCGATGCCTTACGCCCGCCACCCAAACGAGGCAGCAACTGCTGCGAGACGACGCCCTCGAGCGTGTTACCGAGCAAGACGCGGATCTGCGCCTGTTGATCTGAAGGGAACACGTCGACGATTCGATCGACCGTAGAAGGGGCGTTGCGCGTGTGAAGGGTAGCGAAGACCAAGTGACCGGTTTCCGCCAAGGTCAGAGCCGCTTCGATCGTCTCCAGGTCTCGAAGCTCGCCGACGAGGATGATGTCGGGGTCTTCACGGAGTACCGCGCGCAAAGAGTTGTGGAACGAGAACGTGTCCGAGTGCATCTCGCGCTGGTTGATCATGCACTTCTTGTGCTGGTGCAGATACTCGATCGGATCCTCGATCGTCATGATGTGCGACGTTCGATTCGTGTTGATGTCGTCGATCATCGAGGCAATCGTCGTGGACTTACCCGAACCCGTCGGACCGGTCACCAACACGAGACCCGATGTACGCTTCGAGATCTCTCGGATGACCACCGGCAACCCCAGGTCCTCAAAGGAAGGAATCTTCGTCGGGATCGCGCGAAGCGCCGCCGCATAGCTGCCACGCTGCATGTAAACATTGAAGCGGAATCGAGCCAGTCCGCGGACGCTGTAACCAAAGTCGAGTTCGTGCGTATTCTCCAGCTTCTCCACCTGCTCGTCGCTCAAACAGTCAAAAACGAGCCGCCGGACATCCTGGGGTTGGAGGATGGCGTAGGGCAGGCTGGTGATTTCGCCGTCGAGGCGGATCATGGGTGGCAATCCGACCGTCAAGTGGATGTCGCTGGCTTTGCGCTCCATGGCCATATGCAGTACTTCGTCCAGGTGGACATCGTGGATCGGAGTGGCTTGATCGCCTCCCGTCTCGATCTGAAGATGGGGTTCAGAGATGGGCTCAAAGCGATGATCCGAGACATCAATGCTGTGCACGTCTATCGGAACCGCCGCCGGTCGGTAGTTGTGCTCCCGTCCGGACTCAGGCTCGCTGGGCACCACAGTCAAGTCGGGTGCTTCAACTGCAGGCTGGGCCGCATCGGCCGCCGGCGCGGACGCCGGGGTCGAAGTATCAAGTACGCGATTCCAATCGAACTGGCTCATAGTCTCCCTTAGATCGTGAGGCTCTGCGCCGAAGCAAGCACTTCGGTCGCTCTCTCGATCAAATCATCGGCTTGATCGGGGGTGTAGCTTAGGTGGCGGAGGGCCCACTCGGGTAGCGGAGCCGCCGCCGGGCCATCGACAATGCTATGGGCGATTCCCGAACCAACCGCCACGATCGCCGAGGCGATCGGCACGGTTTCTTCGTCCGAGCGGTCGTAATCGATGCCTTCGAGCAAGGTCTCCGGAAGCCGCCACTTCTTGCATGCGGCAAGGGCCACGATGATATGGTCGCAACCGAACACGGACTGTTCGGAAGCACGAACGCTCGCGCCGGTCGCAACGAGCGCGTCGACTTGGTCGAACCCGCCCGGTTGGAAGCGGTCGAGCAGGGGTTTGCCGATGTAGTGGAGCAACCCACATGTGTAGGCCTCATCCGGAGCCATGGTCCGGGTCTGCTGAGCAAGGTAGCGGCAGCAAACTGCGGTATCGATCGAGTGACGCCACCAGGCGCGTCGGCGCAGCGAGTCCCGGTCATTCTTCCCCACGAACATGTCGAAGAAGCCGACGGTCATTGCGAGCTGTCGGATCTGCTTGAACCCAAGGAAGGTGACGGCTTCGCGGATCGAAGTTACTCGGCGCGGCAGGCCGTAGAAGGCCGAGTTCGCCAACGTAAGCAACCTCGTGCTGAAGCCAGGGTCGATGACGATCGCCCGCTCGAGCTCCGAGGCCGCCGTATCGGTTGTCGCCGAGAGTTCGAGGACCTTGTACACCACGTGGGGCAAGACCGCGATCTCGTCGATCCGGTTGACGAGTTTCTCGAGCGTTTCGGATGGTGTGCTGATAAACTGCGCTGACATCAAGATCCCCTCAAATAACGTTGCTTCCTAGGCGTAGATAACTCTGAGCACTTCGTCGACTGAAGTGACCCCCATCAGGATCTTCTGCACGGCGTCCATGGGCAAGGTTCTCATTCCATGTTGCAGTGCGAGGTTCCGCAGGATGTGTCCCGGGGATTTGTGCAAAATCTGGTCGCGGATGTCATCCGTGACCTGCATGAGCTCGTGGACACCGGTGCGGCCCTTGTATCCCGTGCCCTTACAGGTGTCGCATCCCTTCCCCTTAAACAGCGTCAGCTCACCGTGGGTATCCGCTCCGATCTCCTCAGGAATCGGGAACCCATAACGCAGCAGGCTTTCTCGGCTCGCCGTATAGGCCTCCTTGCAGTTCGGGCAGATCTGTCGAACCAAACGCTGAGCCAACACACCGATGATCGACGACGCGATGAGGAACGGCTCGACCTCCATGTCGATGAGTCGACTGGGAGCCGACGGCGCGTCGTTCGTGTGCAGCGTTGTCAAGACAAGGTGGCCGGTAAGCGCCGCTTCCATCGCGATGGTCGCGGTTTCGGTATCGCGCATTTCGCCGACCATGATGATGTCGGGGTCTTGGCGAAGCATGGCCCGAAGGCCCTTGGCAAACGTCATTCCAGCCCGCACATTGACGCCGCACTGGTTGATGCCCGCGAGTTCGTACTCGACCGGATCTTCGATCGTGATGATGTTGTTCTGGCCGTCGTTGATCTGGTTGAGAATGGAGTACAGCGTGGTCGACTTTCCTGAACCCGTCGGACCCGTGACGAGCACGATGCCGTACGATCTCGACGACCAGTCTTCCACCATCTTCAAGTTGTGGGGAAGGAATCCCAGCTTGGAAAGGCCAACGCTGATGCCACCCTTATCGAGGATGCGCATGACGATCTTCTCTCCGTAGACGACGGGTAGCGTCGATACGCGAAGGTCGTACTCCTTTCCGTTGACCGTAACCGAAATGCGGTTATCCTGAGGAACCCGCTTCTCCGCGATGTCCATGTTCGCAACGATCTTAAAGCGAGACATGAGCGGAGCGAGGACCTTTCGAGGCAAGCGCATCGCCTCGATCATGACGCCGTCGATTCGGTATCGAACCCGGACGCCGTCGCGCATGGGTTCGACGTGGATGTCGCTGGCAAAGTCTTGAATCCCTTGGCTGATGATGAGGTTCGCGAGACGGATGATCGGCGCATCTTCGCCGAGTTCGCGGAGCTCATCTTCCGAAAGTTCGTCTTCTTCGCGTCCGGAGACTTCGATCTGTCCGTCGAAGTCTTTCATCACCCCCGCGATCTGATCGTTGACATTCACTTCAACGCGGTAAAACTGCGCGAGCGCGTTGTTGACGTCTTCCTCGACGGCGATCAGCGGCTCGATTTCGAGTCCGGTCGCGAGGCGTAGTTCGTCGATGACGAACACGTCGAGCGGATTGGCCATCGCAACGAGGAGCTTCTGACCTTGGCGCTCGAGGGGGATCGCTTTGAACCGCTTGGCCAGCGTTGGCGGGACAAGCTGAAGCACATCCGAGCTCGGATGTTGTTCCTTAAGGTCGACCAGATGGATGCCCCAGACCTTGCCGAGAAGTCGAACGCGGTCGCGCTCTTGGATAAACCCAAGATTGACGAGGACACGGGCGATCGGATCGGCACCGCCCATCTCGCGCTGCTTGTCTTCAGCCAAACGCAGTTGATCATCGCTGATCAACCCTTCCTGAACAAACAATTCGCCCGTTAGCATAGCCAGCCCGAATCACAAAGTGCGATCCGAGGTCTTCGTTCCACGGCAGCTCCGGCTATTCCCCGGTAGGAGTATCAGGTCGGGACGGATTTGCGGGCGGGCGAGCCCCGACGTGGGCGTCAGCTCTGGCTTGTGTGTCGTCGATCGCCTGCTGCAGGGCGAGCCGGATTTCTTCGATTTTTGCGTCGTCGGCATCCGCCGGGACATAGATGGGATCGCCGAACACAAACACTGCCTTCGAGAACGGCTTGGCAACCATGTATCGATCCCACGTGGGGGCGTACCAGGCGCGCTTGGCTGACGATCCCACCGGCACGAGTGCCGCGCCGGTTTTCTTCGCCATCAACAGCACGCCGCCCTGGACGACTCCCGCTGGGCCGCGAGGGCCATCGGGGGTGATGGCCATCTCGTCACCCTTTCGCAGTACGCGAATGGACTCGACGAGCGCACGCTCACCCCCTCGGCCGGTGGATCCTCGGATGATTTGAAAGCCGAAGCTGCTGAAGATCCGGGTCTGCATTTCGCCATCGCGCGAGTGGCTGATGATGCACCACACTCCGCGGCCTTTGAAGAAGTTCGCTGGGATGTACGATCGCCCGTGCCAGCCCGTGTAGATGCGCCCGATGGGGAGGTCCTTGACGGCATCCCACCCGATCGCCTCGATCCGCAACGTGACTCCGATTGCGCGCGCGATTCGGTAGACCAGGCTGCTCAGCACATACGGGCGAACCCGTCGCCACCACGCTTTCAAAGCAAGCCTCGCGCGCGGGCCAGATCGCAGGCCGGGTGCAGGGAGAACTTCTCACGAAGTTCCTTGAGATAGCCCGATTCGCCCATCATGGCAAGCGCGAGCAACGCTTCGGGACGCTGGGGGTCCTCGGTAGAGCCGGCGACCACGCTGAGTAAGAGCCCCTTGGCGAGGTCTTCGTGGCTCGTTCGAAACCGCTCGGCCAGCAAGGTCCGCCTCAACGAAGGCAGGCGCTGCACCTGTCCGATGCCGATGAGCCGCGCGAGCACATCGGGTTGGCCCGACTCAGGCAGGTACTCGAGCGCCTGTATCAGCGTCTCGGCTTCGTGATCGCGATCCCCCAGCAGGGCGAGCGCGTCGGCTCTCTTGAGCAGCGCCGCAACATCGGCCGGATACTCGGCAAGGTGCATATCGCTCGCGGCGAGTTTGGCGGCGGGGCTGCGCTCCTCAAGGCGGTCCATGACCACATGCCCCAGCTGCCGGTCGGCGTCGCGCTTGGCTCGGAACAGCGCGGCAAACCCGAGGCCGGCCGCGAATCCGCCCAAGTGTGCCCAGTAGGCGGTGCGGGCGACCTCGCCTCCGAGCGAAACGAATGCCCCCAGAATCTGCAAAGCGACCCAGAGCAGGGTGATTGCCAACATCGGCACGCCGACCCGTGGGGCCAGCGTGACCTGAAGCCCGACGTAGCGGATGTTGTAGTACGCGATGCACGCCGCCACGGAACCGCTGGCTCCGATCAAGGGCATCGGGGCTCCGCCTTTGGGGGTCAGCAACGCGTGGGCCAACACACCGACGAGGCCCCCGGCCAAGTAGACGAGGAGGAACCGCAACGGTCCCGCCGCTTCCTCTACGCGCGGCCCAACCGCCGCCAAGAACACCATGTTCCCGAGCAAGTGCACCACATTCTGGTGAAGAAACAGGCTCGTGAGCGGCATCCAAAACTTGGGTGCTGCCGGATCGTAGCCAAGACTGAACAGCAACTCGGGACGCACCAACAACCCGTAGGCCGCGGCAATGTTCAACGCGACCACGATGAGCGTGATCACCGGTGCGCGATTGCTGGTGGTCACGCGTCTTGGAGCATGTCCTCCGTGATATCCACGTTCACGTAAGTCTCCTGAACGTCGTCCAAATCCTCGAGCGCGTCGAGTAGCTTCAGCAGTTTGGGGATGTCGCCCGCGTCGGGGTTCGCCTTGGTGGTCGCCAGATACATCAGGGCGACTTCGTCAGTCTTGTAGCCAGCCTGCGTCAGGGCTTCGTTGCACGTGTGGAGCGCCTCGCGGGGGGTGTAGACGGTGATCGTCTCCTCGTCGCTCGCGACGTCTTCCGCGCCAGCGTCGATCGCGGTCAACGTGAGTTCGTCTTCATCCACGCCTTCCTTGGGAATGGTGATCGAACCGACGTGCTTGAACTGCCAGCTGACCGAGCCGTTCTCGGCAAGGTTTCCGCCATGCTTCGAAAACGCGTGGCGAACTTCAGCAACGGTGCGGTTGCGGTTCTCGGTGTACACCTCGAGCATGATCGCCGCGCCGCCCGGGCCGTAGCCCTCGTAGGTGATCTCTTCGTAGTTCGCGCCTTCGATGACGCCGGTGCCGCGGTCGATCGCGCGCTTGATGTTGTCGGCGGGCATCGAGGCCTCGCGGGCTTTGCCGATCGCAACACGGAGCCGCGGGTTCAAATCGGCATCGCCGCCCCCTTCCTTCGCCGCGATGATGATCTCACGACTGATCTTGGTAAAGAGCTTTCCGCGAATCGCGTCCTGCTTGCCCTTGCGCAGGCGGATGTTCTTCCATTTGGAATGGCCGGCCATGGGTTGATTTTGACACAGTGGCGTCCCCGGGCCGGATCTAAGTTGAGGGAAGTAGCTAGATGGCGATCCGCCCGGTGCTAGATCGCGACTACTCGTCGCTCGGCTGCGCTGCGGTATCCCGCCAGCGCGACCCGCGAGGCCTGCAGTCCATCAAACCCCGTGATTGGCGGCTCGCGGTCGGCGACCACCGAACTCACAAAGTCATCTACAAGCAGCGCGTCCAGGTCCGATCCGTAGCCCGCCAAGCGATGGCTCGGGGCCACATTGGCCCACAGATCCACCGTCTGCCCAAACATGTCCATCTCGACCACGCCTTGCTCACCGACGACGTTCATCGTCACGTCGCCCCAGGTCTTATAGTGATCCGGGCGCGACCAGCTCGAGTCGAGCGTGGCAAACACCCCCGACGCGAACTCGAGCGTCAGCATCGCCGTGTCGTCCCAGGCTTGGCCGTAGCGGTTGTGCCCGGTTTGCGCCTGTACCCGGACCACCTCTTCACCCAGCATCGTGCGCAGCAGGTCGGTGACGTGGACCACATGGTCGATCATCGCGCCCCCGCCGGACTTCTCCGGCTCGATAAACCAGCCGCCGGGGCATCGGCCGCGGTTCGTGGCGCAGATCGCCCGGATCGCGCCGAGTTCCCCCACCCGCTCCTTCAGCCGCCCGAACGCTGGCGAATATCGGCACGGGAACGCGGTCATCAGCCACCCCTTGCCGAGCAGGTTCTCCGAGAGATAGGCGGCCTCATCCTCCGCCCCCACGATCGGCTTCTCGCACAGCACCGGTTTCCCAGCGGCGAAGGCAACTTCGATGTGACCCACATGGCGTCGGTTCTCGCTGCAGATGATGACGGCGTCGACATTCGCGAGCAGGTCGTCGACGGTCTCGTAGACCGGCGTCTCGAACTGCTTGACGAAGTTCGCCCGCTCCTCGAGGTTGTCGTGCCACACGCCCGCAAGTTCCGCGCCAGGATGGTGCTTCAAGCCAGCGGCGTAGCCATAGCTGTGCATGTGGGCGACGGAGAGCATTCCAACGCGGAGAGCCATGGGGAGACTTGTACCTCACGACGGCGTGTTGGCTTGTTGGCGGATTGGTGTGTTGGTTTGGGCAGTGCCGTTTTGACTGCCAGCGCGCTCAAGGGCTTGAGGGTTCAGCGTGGAGAACAAGCGAACTCGCCAACGTGCCAACACGCCAACATGCTAACAGTCCACAAAAGTAAACTCCCCCCGCCGACATGCTGAAGCACCCGAAGATCACCATCGCGCGGATTGCGCAGTTCGTCAAGCTCGAACTTGAAGATCAACTCACCAAACCGCTGGCACCGCTCACGATCGAGTTCTGCGAAGAACCCTAC
>JANJUB010000114.1 GCA_024710805.1 Fimbriimonadaceae bacterium
GTACGCGGGCATCTTCATGATGCTCGGAGGAGCCCTGCTCCACCTGGGCAACGGAATCGGAGGCAAGAAGTGAACGCAACCCTCGCTTATGTCGCGGTCGGGTCGTGGACCCTCGCCGCTGGAATGTACGCCTGGCGTCGCCGGCCCTGGATGGCCGACCTGGTCGCAATGATCGGCGTGTTCGCCGGGGCGATGCTGCTCGGTCTGCTGTGGGCGAGTCTCGGCCGACCGCCCATGCGCACCCTCGGCGAAACGCGCTGGTGGTACGCGGTGTGCGTGCCGCTCCTCGGCGTTCTCATCGGCTGGAGATTCCAGACCCGCGTTCTCGCGGTGCCCTCCATGCTCATGGGCGTGATGTTCGCCCTCATCAACCTGCGCCACCCCGAGTACATGGACCGCACGCTGATGCCCGCGCTCCAAAGTCCGTGGTTCGTGCCCCACGTCGTGGTGTACATGGTCGCCTACTCGGCGCTCGGCCTCAGCAGTGCGGTCGCCGCGTGGAACTGGGCCGGTCGATTGATTCGCCGCCAGCCGCTCCAGGTCGAGGACACCGATGTGCCGCATCGCCTCGTGCTGGTCGGAATGCCGTTGCTGACCTGCGGACTGCTGTTCGGTGCGCTGTGGGCCAAAGAAGCGTGGGGGCACTACTGGACGTGGGACCCGAAAGAGACGTGGGCGTTCCTCACGTGGATGGCGTATCTGATGTACCTGCACCTGCGGCAGAAGCACCCGCTGAAGCCCGCGCTGACGCTGGGGGCACTGATCGTCGGGTTCGGCGTGCTGATGGCCTGTTGGTTCGGGGTGAACTACCTGCCGACCGCGCAGGAGAGCGTCCACACGTACACTCAGCCGGAGTGAGCTTGATTCCGAATCTCCCGACACGTGAGGCGTGTCGGGAGCTAGACGGCCGCGAGAAGAATTCTGCGCGGACACGCCTGTACTATGGCCTCAAGAGATGCGGGGCATGCTCTTATGCACCCACCTGTTCGTTACCTAACTAGTCTCACGGATACAGCGCAATAGAAATCAGTGATGCTTTTCCTTTGGCTCCCGTCAGCTTGAATCCTTTCTTGACCCCGCCAACTTGAGCACGCGCCAGGAATCGCTCAGCCTCATCCTCATCGGCAAAACCGTACCCACTCGGATTGGTCAAGATATCCCGCTCGAGTGTAGTCCGAAGCGGGGCAGGTAAAGACGAGAACGAAGCCCCTTTCTCCAGTCTGCCAATGTCGCTCAACACGTCATCGGAGGGTAGCCGCTGGAAGAGGCCATGTAGTGCAGCGCTCGCCGCCTTATGCAACTCTTGCAGGCGCTCATCGATCACCCTGCTTACCTCTTGTAGGTCCTTCCCCCACGCAAACTGTCGGTACTCTGGCTTTCCAATCAAGGTCAAATGAACTCGATCGCACTGCACCGGGGCAAACTCGTCGAGCCTCGGGAGATCCTCGGGCTGCTGGGTGGGATCACGACGAAGCAGCGGAGCTTCTTCAATCTGTCGGCGCTCATCTGGGCTTAGCGTGCTTTCCCGCTTGAGTTTGATCGTCTTTCCATCGGCTTGAAGCTCGATTTGCGATGCCCCGCCGAGGACGAACTTCGACTTGTCAAACGGTCCGTAACGGTCACCAAATGCCGCTTGCACAAAACGGAGCATTGGCGGATCTTCAGCTACCGAGAATGCTCCATTGCCACGGCGAGACACACTTGCGTAGAATGCGGGCAGAGTTCGATAGAGTCCTTCCTGGATGAGCTCTGGCCCAATCAGGTAGGTCCGTCCTCCCCTGACGACCTCCACGTGACCGTCCTTCTTGAGGAGGTTGATCGCTTGCGAAAGGGGTATCTCCGACAACCGCTTGACGAGCGTGTTAGCTGGCTTGTCCGCAGTTGCCAGTACAACATTCTCGATCTGTCCCGCGAGGGGCGCAAGCAGAAGTGAGGTTAAGGCGGCCAGGCTAGTTAGAGCCACCACGGCCTCCCGGCTGAATCGCCTCCCAACTGCTCGCTGGACAACCAGTGTCCCTCCTGCCACAGTAAGTACTCATTGGTGACCTAGTCATACCATCACTTTAGCATGAGCAGTAGTTGGCGCGATTCCCCTTCCGCCAAAGTCGCACGATTTTTCTCATCGCCGCGCGGTCATGGCTGGATAGCCTGCCTCCACCCCCGGCCCACGGCCGCGCCTTTGACTTCGAAATCGCTCGGTTTGAGAATGTAATGGACCACATTGGCGACCCTGCAGTCGCCGAAGCCGCTCACATGGACCCCGAGGAAGATGGTTGGAAGACCATGCGCAGGTACCTGACATCGCCTGTCGGGCAAACCCACGTGAGGCGCACCTTCTATCACCTGACCCGCAAGTTCCTAGAGGCCCGGGAGCCAGACGCGCACCAACAATACATACGCTGGTCGAAGATGGAGAAGGAGTTCGATCAGGATGCCTTTGTGTTGTCAAAGCTGGCGACCCTGATGATGCCCTCGTTCGCAAGCGATGCCCTGGCAACGGCTAAGGCGCACGATCGTCGCCGCCTCGCTGACGCGGCACTCTGGGTGCTTGAGCAATCCCATAAGACCGGTAAGCGACCCGACTCCCTACCGAGTGACGCCCGATTCCGCGACTTCTGGACCAACAAGCCCTTCGTCTTTGTTTGGAACGAAAGCGACTTCTACGTGCGGTCGGTCGGACCCAACAAGATTGATGACGGCGACCCGTCAAGCGCGGAAGATTCCAAGTCCGACGACGTTGAGATCAAAGTCGTCAAACCAGACTGACTGCGGCCCGAATTTGTTCCTCGCTCAGCGCGCGGCTTCCTTCGCGATCCAGAAACCGAACTACCGGCAGCGCCTTCTTGAACCCGCCCGTCGCCGAATCGAGGTCAGCCGCGATGTCGAGCATCCGCAAGCCCTCCACGAGCACTTCATTCATCGTGCGGGACTCCCACGGACCCACCGTGCGCTCCAGGTATTCAAACACGCCCCGGATGCGCTCGCTGCCCGAGCCGGCGCAGGCGTAGCCGCCATGCTGGAACCTCGCGCCCGCGCCATCGAAGAAGTACACGCCGAATCGGTCTCGCTTGTGGTCATAGGCGGCCAGAATCGGGATGAACACGCCGATGCCGTCCATCATCGCCGACAGGTTGCCCGCGAGCGCGCGCGAAATCTCTTGGAGCTTGCCCTCGAGAGATAGCTCGTTGAGCGTCATGCGGCGATAGTATTGGAACGAATGGCGCAGAAAGCGGCACACCTCGATCGAGCGTGCGAACGCTCCGCTAATCGCGATCACCGTTCGATCATCGAGCGCGAACACTTTTTCGGCCTCGTCGAACATGATCAGGTTGCCGGCGGTGGCGCGACGGTCAGCCAGGGTCAGAACGCCCTCTTGGCACCGAATCGAAATCACGGTCGTGCCGTGGACTTCATTAGGCGACCCGCCGAGGGCCGACGCATCGAATCCGACGACCTCGGCGAAGTTGCGGCTGCGGACCTCCATCATTCGCCCGACCGCTGGCGATACTTCTTCGCCTGATCGGGGTCGACCCGCTTGAGCCGCTTGAGCAGCTCATTGCTGTCGCCCGGCTTCTGCACGTCGGGCACGGCGGGACCGCGCTCGTCGCCCCCCTTGGGAGCGGGCTCGCGGGTTAAAGGTCGTTGCAGTCGTTCGTCGGCGGTAATCATGGGTTCGCTCGCGAGATAGGTGAAGCTTACTACGTCCCACCCGCGACGAACGTGCGCCAAACCGGCTAGTATGAGCGATGATCCGTCGCACCTTTGCGTCTGCCGTCTTGCTGTCTTGCGTCTTTCTGGCGAGCGCGCAACCGACTCCCAAGATGGGACACAGCGCTCATGGTTCGGCGTTCGACACCGGCTTGCGCAGCCGCCCGTGGAAGATGCAGGGACTGGGGCCGGCCCCGTTCAAGATCACGACCAAGAACCCAGAGGTGCAGCAGTGGTTCAATCAGGGCAATGCGCTGATGCACAACTTCTGGTTCGAAGAGGCGGAGCGCTCGTTCCGCTGGTGCCTCAAGCTCGAGCCCGAGAACCCGATGGTGTACTGGGGGCTCGCCTACTCCGGGTTCAACTGGTTCGTTTCGTATAATCCAGGGCCCGGGAAGTTCGATCGCTATCGCGAGTTCTTGAAGAAGGCCGTGCAGTTCAAGCACAACGCCTCACCCCGAGAGCGGATGTACATCGAGACGTGGGATCGCGCCTTCGCGAAGGGCAGCACCGTTCCCGACGAGGTCATCGCCCGGGGCATGCAGGAGATCGTGCTGCAGTATCCCGACGATATCGAAGCTAAGGCGTTGCTCGCCTTCTACAACATCGGCAAGGGCAGCGCGTTCGCCAATCAGCTCATCGTCGATGAGATCTTGCGGCAGAACCCCAACCACCCGGGAGCTCACCATGCGAGCATCCACAACTGGGACGCCTCTAATCCCGAACAAGCCCTCCGGAGCTGCGCGGGATACGCGAAGTCCTCGCCCGGATCGGGTCACGCCCTGCATATGCCCGGCCACGTCTACACGAAGGTCGGAAAGTGGCACGAAGCAGCATGGGCGATGGACGCGGCAACCCGTTTCGAGCTTAAGTACATGAATGAGCGGCTGGCTCTGCCCTTTGAGACCTGGAACTTCGCCCACAACCGCAACTACCTCAGCTATATCCAAGAGCAGCTCGGCATGGAACAAGCCGCGTTGAGAGGCGCCCGCGACTTGCTGAGAGCGCCTAAGGACCCCGACTACAACCCCGAAGAAGCCGACTACTATTGGGAGGGAATGGCCGCCCTGACTCGCTGCCTGATCAAGTTCGAGCGATGGGATCTCATCGTCAAGCCGGACGAGATTCCCTGGGGTAAGTCGGCTATGGCCAAGTCCATGCGCATTAGCTGCGAAGCGATTGCCTATGCCGCGATCGGCAATGTTGCCGCCGCCAACGAAAAGCTGCAGGCGATCAAGGACGAAGCCAAGAAGGAGGCGAAAGACAAGCCAATCAGTGCCTTCGACCAGATGCTCATTTCCGAAATCGAGGGGCGCTTGCTGATTGCCCAGAACGACTTTGACGGTGGAATCAAAGCTCTGCGGGAGGCGGCGAAACTCGAGGATGATCGATCCTACGGCGGCGATCCGCCCGGAACCCCCTATACGCTCTGGCGGGTGATCGGCGATGCCTACCGAAAGCACGGCGACCACAAACTCGCTATCGACGCCTATGAGCGCGCCCTCAAGAAGGAGCCGATGGACGGCTTCGTGTTGAGCGGCCTCGCCGCCAGCTCAAAGGCGGCAGGAGATCTGGAGAAGGCCAAGACGTACGCCGCTCAGTTCGCGAGCGTCTGGTCCAGCCCGGACCCCGGCCTGCCTTGGACCGAGTTGGTCGCCTCGCTCAACCTCGATGCAAAGCCCCCGCGGAATGCCCGAGCCTATGTCCCCGCCAAGCTGGACTCGATGGGGCCGAGCAACTGGCAACCCTTTGCCGCTCCCACGCTAGACGTTGTGGATGCCGATGGCAAGCGGGTGACCCTCGCGGACTACCGTGGTAAGAACGTGGTCCTCGTGTTCTATCTAAGTGACCAATGCGCGCACTGCATGGAGCAGCTCAAAGCCATCAGTGCGAAGCGCGATGACTTCGCCAAGACGAACGCGGTGGTGCTGGCGGTGTGCAATGCGGTCGAGAACACGGCGCCGATGGAGGGCGTTCGGCTGCTACGCGATAAGGACCACGCCAACGCTCGCCGTTATGCATCGTACGACGACTTCGAGGATATGGAACTCCACAGCACGATCCTCATCGACGGCGAAGGACGCGTGCGATGGAAGCGAACCGGCGGCGACCCGTTTGCGAAGGTGGATTTCCTGCTCTCGGAACTCAAGAAGTTCTGAGCGCTCGGATGAAATCGGTGACGCCCAGGTCGGCGGATACATGCGCGTAGTCGCGTTCCGGGGCAAGGGCCACTTCCTGGAGCGCACCGTCGATGCGGAAGACCAGGGTGCCCCAACTTGCCCTCTCCAACTCGGGATACCGAGTGGCGAGGCCACGCACCCGGGCGCGGGTGTCGCTCGGAGCGGGGATGTCGAGGTCCGCAGGCACGGCATCCTCGACCATGCCGGCGTCTCGTAACGCGAAGTAGAGCCCTTCGTCGGGATCGACGTTGTGATACTCCAAGTCGTAAGCGAGCAGTTCGCTCGATCCCCAGCGCACCCCCGTTTCATCGACCACGGTCTGGAGCAGCTGCCGCTTGGCGATCCAATCCACTCGGCCCGCGATGCGGTCGGGTCGGTCGGGGAGCGATTCGAGGATCTGACGAACATCGAGGATGAGTCGCTCGAACTCGGCATCACCCGCGAGGTGGCGCTCTCCTGCGTCGAGATAGGCGTTCAGCACCTCGTAGGCGGTGGTCACGATCCGATCTTCGAGCGCGATCTCGAAGCGCCGCGTCATATCGCGGCTAACGGCTTGGATCGCCCGCACCGGATCCGCAAGCGCGATGTTCGGTACGGCATCGACGGCCATCAGCGCAAGCCCGAGCCGGATCAGCCCTGCCTTGCGCCAGGTACACGCGGGCATCATGTTCGCGTCGCCGGCGATGACGTGCAACCGCACCCAATCGGCGGGATTCGCGTGCGGCTCGTCGCGGGTGTTGAAGATCGGCCGTCGGTACAGCGTATCCACCGATGCGCGCTCGCTGAAGAAGTCAGCCCGCTGAGAAATCTGATAGTCGCAGGGACGGCCGGATTCGGCGACCGCCTTGCCGGCCCCGCACACGATGATTCGGGCGACGAGCAACGGCGTGAGCGCCGCATACAGCCGTTCGAAACCCCAATCGCGCGGGACCAAGTAGCTCTCGTGAAAGCCGTAGCTGGCCCCATGATAGTCGGTGTTGTTCTTATAAATCGTGGTCTGCCGCCCGGTCGCTTCGGCGTATGCGCGGGCGGCAAGGAGAACGATCGCCTCGCCCGCCCGATCTTGAGCGACAAGGTCGTCGAGCGAGCGACATTCGGGGGTGGCGTATTCCGGGTGGCCGTGATCGTTGTAGAACCGAGCTCCGTTGGCGAGAATCTGGTCGGCGCGCACCTCTTCGCTGGGTCCGTAATGCTTGCCCTCGTCGAAGGCGGCATCGACCGGATCAACCTCGAGCCGATCGGCCCGGAAACCTCGCAGGTCTTGGCGAGGTGACTCGACTCGGTAATCCCAAATGACACGGCGCTCGCCCGGAAGGCTCCGGACGAGCGCCTGCGCGTCGTCGATCTGGGTGTTCGCCCCCCGCCCCTCGACGGAGCAACCATACTCCGTCTCGAGGCCGGTGACGAACGGGATCATTCTCCGCGGAATACGAGGAACCGACCGCTGGTGTTGGTCGCGGGGATTCCCGTGGTGCCAACGTTAAAGGTGTAGGTTCCCGTTCGAACCGACTGCCACCAGTCGGCGCCACCCGCGGCCACGAGTTGGCCGTTCTTGTCGCGGAAGTTGCTGAAGGTGCCGCGAAGCTCATTCGCCGTGCTCGCCGGTTGAACGTTTCGAACCGGATACACGCGGAACGATCGGGTCGCGTAGTCGGCCGTGCCAAACCACATATTCGTGATGTTGGTGCCGGCGCGCTGCACGATCGCGATGTCCTGGCGAGAACCGTCGGTGCTCTTCGGGAAGGTGATGAACTCGAAGTCCGTCATCTGGGCGAGGACTTCGCTGTAATCCCGATAGATGCCCTTCAGAGCCGTGATCAACCGAAGATCCGGCACGACGCTCGGGTCGGCCTGCTTCAGCTCATACGTCTTTCGCTGGGTGGTGGCGTCCATCGGCCGGAAGAAGCCCTCGAACGTTCCGAACTTGGTCAGAACCTCGAAGACACCCGCGCTGCCGTTGACTCCTTTCGGATCTTTCTCGCTGAGCGCGAAGCTGTCGCCGCTCATGAAGAGCATGCTGGCCGGACGTCCTGCGCCACCCTCGGAGAGCATCGTCGGACGAGCAGCGGCGGGGAGCCCGCTGATGTCGAACGCGACGTAGTCCGAAAGGAAGCCGGTGATCTTTCCGGTTTCCGGATTCGTGTTGGCGGCAACGAACGCCGATTCATTGAAGTTCAGTCCGGTGACGAAGCCACCCGCATTGGTGGTCTCCTCCATCATCGCGTCGTTCATGAACAACTGAACCGCAGTCACGCGCCCAGGGAACGTGGTGACCTGGAACGCATCGGGGAATTCCATGAACTGGCTGCCGAACGCGACCAAGGTTCCCGTATCGTTCTCGCGGAACCGTTGCTGGAAGTCCATGCGGAAATCGTTGAACGTGATGCTGCCCGGTCGGCTACCCAGACTTTGGCCATCATCGGTGTTGATGGCGCGGCTCTGGACGTTGAAGGCATCGAGCTTCAGACGAATGACGCCCGCGAGGGGATCCTCAGCCTGACGGGTTCCGCTGAGGAACCGCATCACGTCGACATCGACAACCTTGGAACCCGGGACGCGCGATTGACCCGGCAACAGATAGACATCGATCAAACCTGGCGGGATCGTGCCGGATGCTCCATTCAGGTTAACGCGGGAACCGGGGGTGATACCACCGCCGCCGCCGCCGCCACCACCGCCACCGCCAGCAGCAGGCTCACCACCGCCGGCACAGCCGACCAAAACTACCGCTAGCGCGGAGACCAGAAAGGCGCACTTCCTCAAAATTCGTCACCTCGACCGTGTTGCGACACTCGTGCAGAATGAATCCGCACAAGGTCAACCCGAGCTTCGCCTAGTATAGCAACTTTACGGGCTGAATGATACGACGTAGCTGAACCTCGATTTGGTTTGATCTCGTTTTCGGCATTTATGCGGGTTCATTCAAGTTCGAGTGTCCACCCGAAGTAGACTCCGCCCATGATCCTCACCGTGACGCTCAATCCCAGCGTCGATCACACGCTGTTCATCGATGGTCTGCGCCTCCATGACGCGAACCGGGTGAGGCGGGTCGAGCGTGATGCCGGAGGCAAAGGTCTGAACTTGAGCCGCGTGTACTCCGAACTCGGCGGAGCGACCTTGGCCACCGGACTGCAGCCTCACGGCGCGAGCGCGATGATCCGCCAAGTCCTCGACGAGCAGGGCGTCGGCCATGATTTCGTGGAAGTTCCGGGCGAGACTCGGGTCAACATCTCGGTCGAGGACGGTTCGGGCGAACCGCCCACGAGCTTCAATGAGCGCGGAGCTCCCACGCCCGAGGGCGCGTGGGATGATCTCGTCGGCAAGATTCGCCACTGCGGCCCCAAGTGCCGGTGGATTGCGGTTGGGGGCTCGATCCCGCCCGGGCTCGAACCCGGGGTCTATGCCGAACTCACCGACTTGGCGCACGAACTCAAGGTGCCTATTCTCGTGGATGCCGACGGCGAGGCGTTGAAGCTCGCTGCGGCTCGCCGTCCCGACATGATCAAACCCAACGAGGACGAGGCCGCTCGCTACCTCGGATGGACACCGGAGCGCGTACATGAGGAGCCGATCGATGCCCTGAAGGGGCTTGAGGATGCGGCGGAGACCGTCGTGTTGACTCTGGGCTCAGCCGGAGCATGGTTGCGGAACGGCGATGAAGTCATCCATGCGGTGCCGCCCAAGATCGAGGTGCGCAGTACCATCGGCAGCGGCGACTCTTTGCTGGCCGGGCTTCTCTTTGGCCACGGCCAAGGCAAGTCATGGGCGGACGCGCTCGCCCTAGGCGTCGCGTGCGGAGCGGCGACGGCCATGACCGACGGCTGCGAGATCGCCCGCCGGCCGGCCATTGAAGATCTTTTGCCCCGCGTTAACGTCGAGCGCGTTACAATCTTCCTATGAACCCCGCCGAACTACGAACGCCGAATCTTGGCCGAAACTCGGGCATTCCCCTCGACCTCGACTGGGTCGAGTCGGTGCGGGTCAATCGCTCGGCGGTCGAGCGCCGGACGGCGACGCTTCTGGGTCGGCGCACCGTGAAGAAGCAGTGGCAGGCGGCGTGGCTGCTCCGCGCCATCGCATGCATGGACCTAACGACGCTTGCCGGCGACGACACGGCCACGAATGTGCGTCGGCTGTGCGCGAAAGCTCGCTACCCGGTTCGCAAGGACTTGCTCGAGGCGCTCGGAATGCCCGGCCACCAAGTGGGCGCGGTGTGCGTTTACCACGAGTGGGTCTCGACCGCGGTAGAGGCGCTTGCGGGTTCAGGGATCCCCGTGGCGGCGGTTTCGGCGGGCTTCCCGCACGGACAGTCCCCCATGCGGCTGCGCCTTGCGGAGATCGAAGAGAGCGTGGCGGCCGGTGCGCACGAGATCGATATCGTGATCACCCGCGCCAAGGTGCTGGGTGGCGATTGGGCGGGACTGTATGACGAAGTCAAAGCGTTCCGCGAAGCCTGCGGCGATGCCCACCTGAAGGCGATTCTCGCGACCGGCGAACTGGCGACCTTGCGCAATGTTCAGAAGGCGAGTCTTGTCGCCATGATGGCCGGGGCCGACTTCATCAAGACCTCGACCGGCAAAGAGCCCGTGAACGCGACGCTCGACTTCGGCCTGGTGATGGCGCGCGCGATCCGAGATTTCAACGACCGGACAGGGTATCGGGTGGGCTTCAAACCCGCGGGCGGAATACGCACTGCCAAGCAGGCGCTGGACTGGCTGATCCTGATGAAGGAGGAACTCGGTGACCCGTGGATGAAGCCGGACCTGTTCCGCCTCGGGGCGAGCAGTCTGCTGACCGACATCGAGCGACAGTTGGAGCACTTCGTGACGGGTCGCTACTCGGCGAACCACCGGCATCCGATGCCGTAGGGCTGCTTCTTGTTCCACACATGCCGTCGAGAAACAAGCGGCCCAAAGGGCCACGATCGAGAAGCCCAAGGCAACGCCCTGGGTTGGGAACATTGAAGATCCTAGCCCTGTAAGGGCGAAACATCACGTTCAATCCCAAACAAATCGCTCGTCGATCTGGAGTCCCACGTCCCCCATCAACTTCCTGAACTCATCCTGGAACGTAAACTTGCGGTGATGCTCTTCCTGGTTTTGGATGTATCTTACGACTTCGACAGTCTGGGTTACGCCAACCGAGAAAGCGCCGTAACCTCCTTGCCATGAGAATCCGCTTAGGTTCGAACCTTTGGTCTTGAGCCACTTAGATGAGCCTGTCTTGAGATGCTCGACGAGCTGCGCAACCGTAAGTGTGCGTGAGAGCGTGATGAGCAGATGGACATGATCCTCAGTGCCACCGACTTGGAGCGGATTGCAGCCGTTGTGTCGCGCGATGCCTGCCAGATAGGGATGCAACTCCTGCCGAACTTCTGTGCCAAGCAAGGGGGCTCGGTGCTTCGTGCTGAAGACCACGTGAACGAGGATGTTCGAAAGCGACTGAGGCACGAGCTGGATTGTATCTCGCCCTTTCAGGGCTAAGCGCTTCGCGACCTTGACCCAGGGCGATGCCCTGGGCTCTAGTGTTCAGGCCCTTTGGGCCGCGGATTCATGCTGGTCCTTGTCGTAGGTCCATTGGCCTCGCGAGCCTAGCGATCCGATCCGGCAAACCTGAGCCACCCGTCACAACTCCCGCTTCCAGGAATCCAGCAGTTGCAGCGCCTGCAGCGGCGTCAGCGCGTTCACATCCAGATCCCTCAAATGCCGTTCGACCGCCGATTCCTCCGCCTCGAACAGCGTCAACTGATACTTCGCCGTCGCGGTCGGCGTGGGTGCATGGGGCCGTTGCTCCAGTTCACCCAAAATCTCCTCCGCCCGGCGCAACACCGAGCCCGGCACTCCCGCCATCCGGGCGACGTGGACACCGTAGCTCCGGTCGGTGCCGCCTGGCAAAACCCGGTGGGTCCAAACAATCTGGTCGCCGAACTCATCGACGCTGACTCGGTAGTTCGCCACCGTGGGCAGATGCTCGGCCATCGCGTTCAGCTGATGATAGTGGGTCGCGAACATCGTCTTCGCGCCGATCATTGCCAGATGCTCAATCATCGCCCACGCGATCGCGAGGCCGTCGTAGGTGCTGGTTCCCCGGCCGACTTCATCCAGCACCACCAAACTGCGCGGGGATGCGTGGTTCAAGATGTTCGCACTCTCGACCATCTCAACCATAAAGGTGCTTTGTCCCAAGGCCAACTCGTCCTTGGCTCCCATCCGGGCGAAAATGCGGTCGCACAGCCCTAACCGGACGCGCTTTGCCGGCACGAACGAGCCCACCTGGGCGAGCAGCACGATGAGCGCCGATTGCCGGAGGTAAGTGGACTTGCCCGCCATGTTGGGTCCGGTGAGGATGATGCACCGCCGTCCGCCTTCGGGTTCAAGGGCGAGATCGTTGGGCACGAAGTTCGGCGATGACGCCTCGACCACCGGATGTCTCCCCGCCTCGATTTCCAGAACGTCCTCGCTCGTGAACTCCGGCTTCACGTACCCTCGGGTCGCCGCGACTTCGGCGAGGTTGGCCAGCACGTCGAGTTCGGCAAGGGCGCGTGCAGTCTTCAGCAACGATGCGGTCTGCTCGGCGACGCGCTGCCGCAACCGCAAGAAGAGATCCTGCTCCAGCGCGACCGCCTTCTCCTCCGCACCCAGCACCTGCGACTCCCGCTCCTTCAACTCGGCGGTGATGTACCGCTCGGCGTTGGCGGTGGTCTGCTTGCGGATGTAGTCCTCGGGCACCTTCTCGATATGAATCTTCGAGACTTCGAGATAGTAGCCGAACACCGCGTTGAATCCAACCTTGAGCGTGTTGATGCCCGTTCGCTCCCGCTCACGGGCCTCAAGTTGGGCGATGTACGTCTTGCCGTTCTTGGAGAGATCGCGCAGGGTGTCGAGTTCCAGGTCGTAGCCGGGCTGGATGACCCCGCCTTCGCGCAGAGTCATCGGCGGGTCCTTGACCAGCGCACGATCGAGCAGCAGCGCAAGCTCGGCGTGGTCCCCCAGTTGCTCGCGCAGCTCCTGGATTCGCCCAAGCCCCAGTTTGCGGAGTGGGTCCCCAAGCTTGGGCAAGGCTTGAAGCGAAGCGCGAAGTGCGGCCAAATCTCGCGGACCGGCGATGCCGGTCGCGACCCGCGACGTCAACCGCTCGATATCACCCACCACCTTTAAGCCGTCGCGAAGGTCACCGCGCGCCAACGCTTGGGAGACCATCAGTTCGACCGCGCCTTGGCGAGCTTCGATATGGCCCCGATCGAGCAGCGGCTGGTCGAGCCACTTGCGGAGCAGTCGGGCTCCCATCGAGGTAACCGTCTGGTCGAGGACCGAAAGCAGCGTGTGCCGACGAGAGCCATCCGCCAAGTTCACGGTGATCTCCAGCGAGCGGCGGGTTGCTGCGTCAAGCCGCATGAACCCGTCCACCGAATAGCTCGTCAGCGAGTCCACGTGCGCGAGCGACAGGCGGTTCTGCTCGGCGTAGGACAGGATCATCGAGGCAGCGATCGTCGCCGTCGGCTGATCTTCAAGGCCGAAGCCCTGCAGGTTCTTGACGTCAAACTGCTCGAGGAGCTTGCGCGCAGCCCGGTCCGCCGAAAGCACGGGCCGATCCGTCACCGATGACCCGAGTCCGCTGCGCGCCGCCTCGCCAAATCCTTCGGCTTTTGGTCCCACCAGCAACTCGGTCGGCCGTAACCGGGCCAGCTCCTGCAGGAGCCGCTCTTCGAGCTGGTCGCCCGCGATCTCGGTGACCAAGAACTCGCCCGTGCTCGGTTCGAGAACCGCCAACCCGGCCCGCCCATCCTGCACGCAGATGGCGGCGAGGAAGTTGTTCTGCGCGGCGTCGAGCATCGCGTCTTCGAGTACGGTGCCGGGGGTGAGCACGCGGGTCACACCTCGCTTGACGAGGCCCTTCGCTTCCTTTGGATTCTCGAGTTGGTCGCACAGCGCGACCTTCAGCCCCTGCTGCACCAGTCTCGCGAGATACTTTTCGACCGAGTGATAAGGCACGCCCGCCATCGGGATGCGCCCGTTCGGGCCATCCTCCCGCCCGGTAAGGGTGATCTCCAGCGCGTTTGCGGCGGTCACCGCGTCGTCGCCATAGAACTCGTAGAAGTCGCCGACCCGCATCGCCAGCAGCACGCCGGGATGCTCTTCCTTCGACCGGAAGTATTGTTGGAGCATCGGCGTGTGCGCCTTCACGCAGGGATTGTATCCGCGCCCCGCTCGTCACCACAGACAAACCGTCCGCACGGCAACCTCGTAGAATCTCTCTTGGTGAAACTCAGACTCGGATTGCCCAAGGGAAGCCTGCAAGAGGCGACCTTTTCCCTGTTCGAAAAGGCGGGATACCGATTTAAGACGACCTCGCGCTCGTACGAGCCGGTCGTCAATGACCCCGAACTCGAACCGGTACTCCTGCGTCCGCAAGAGATTCCCCAGTTTGTGGCCGATGGCGTGCTCGATGCCGGACTTACCGGTCACGACTGGGTGACGGACTGCGGCGTCGATATCCACGAAGTCTGCGAGTTGCGCTATTCCAAGCTGACGAACAACCCCATCCGCATCGTGTTGGCGGTCCACCAAGATTCGCCGGTTCAGTCGGCAGCGGATTTGGCGGGCAAGCGGGTTGCGACCGAATACGTTCGGCTGACCCAGCGCTACCTTGCCCAGCACAACGTTGAAGCCGATGTCGAGTTCAGCTGGGGCGCATGTGAGGTCAAGGTCCCCGGGCTGGTGGACGCGATTGTGGTGAACACGGAGACCGGTTCTTCGCTCCGCGCGCACAACTTGCGGATCGTCGATACGTTGCTGACCTCGACCACCCGACTCATCGCCAGCCACGCCGCTTGGCAAGACGAGTGGAAGCGCAACAAGCTCGAGGCAATGGAGATCTTGCTGACCGGGGCGATGAACGCCTCGCGGCTCGTCGGCCTCAAGATGAACCTACCGCGCGAACGCCAGGCGGAGATTCTCGGGTTGCTTCCGTCTCTGAAGAACCCAACGCTTTCGCCGCTCACCGATGAAGCGTGGATCGCCGCCGAGGTGATCCTCGACGAAGTGCAAGTCCGCGACCTGATCCCTCAGCTGAAGCGCGCCGGTGCGACCGGGCTCGTGGAGTATCCGCTCAACAAGGTCGTGTATTAGCTCGGGTTGGTTCGAGTGGCTCGGTCGGAAAAGCAAGAGGCGCGGTGGCCGCTGTGTCGCGCCTTTTGCGAGATGAGCCCGGATAGCTCGGATGGTCCGGATTTGTCCGAATCCGTCGTGTAGGCGCAATCGAACCGCGCCATTTCCACCGTGACTCTGGAGCTTCTCCGCGCGTCCTAGTAGGGGAAGCGCACACAAATGAGTGGATTCCAAGCTAAAATGCTGGAGGTCTGCGGCGCTTCGGCGAACGCTACGGAGGATACTTTCGGATGATGCGGATGACGCGATTGGTCGCACTCGGATGGGCGGCAGTGGCCATGACGGCTTCGGCCTTTGCCCAAATCAATGGTCCTACCCCGCTGGCTTGGCGATGGTCGAGTTCGACCACCGTAATGCCGTCGGGTTCACCCACGATTGACGGCGACAACGTGTATGTCGGTGTCGGCGGACGCGTGTTCTGCGTCGATCGCCTGACCGGCAACAAGAAGTGGCAGCACCCGCTCATCGAGCCGATCGACGGTCATTTCGTCGGCTCCCCGATCCGGCACGGCTCGTTGCTCATCGCCGCCGGATCGAACAAGACGATTTACGCGATGGATCCGGCCACCGGCGAGCGCGCCTGGGTTTATGACGCCCCCGGCGCCATCGTCACCACCCCGGTCGTCGCCGGCAAGTTCCTCGTGTTCAACGTCGATGGCAACCGGCTGATGGCGATCGATGCCGAAACGGGAGTCGCGACCTGGGAGAACCCGGAGCGGATCTTCGACGGAATCCAGGGTGGCCTCGTGGCCTCGGGCGGCGATGTCTTCTTCTACACCCGCGGTCGCGAGATGTATTCGATGAAGGTCTCGACCCGCAAGTCGACGCGGCTCGCCAAGTTCCAGAACCTCAGCCCCGATGCCACCCCGAATCTGGTCGGCGAAACGGTCTATGCGGCCTCCGGCAACTTCGTGGTCGCATTGAACGCTACTACCGGAACTCCGCTGTGGCAGTCGTCCCTGCCGTATTCACTGATCCTCGGCCCCGGCGCCTCGCGCGGTGGTGTGGTCGTCTCGACCGCTGACAACAAGCTGGTGATCTTGGATTCCAATGGACAGCTTCGTCAGACGCGGGTGAAGGATGCCAATGGCCGCGAGCGGAGCGTGCCGATGGCCATCGACCTTGGGTCGCGTGCAATCGCCTCGCCCACCATTCTTGGAGACTTCGCCGCAGTGGCAACCGCCAACGGCGCGGTGAATCTCGTGGATCTGGTCAAGGGTGAACTCGCGTGGTCGTTTACGATTCGGCCGCTGGTCGCCGGCCTCAAGGATGCCGCGGGCAAGGACGTCGTATCGATTCCTGCCGTATCTTCACCGGTCGCGGTCGGTAATACGATGCTGGTTCTCGCCGCCGACGGCAGCATGCTCGCCTTCGACCGCGATCAAGGCGTTGACCTTACCGGCCCCTCCGTCCAACTCATCTTCCCCACGCAAGGGGCTCAAGTTGGCACGCGCAAGGGACCGCTCGATGTGTTCTTCCTGATCTCGGATGACACGTCGGGCATCAACGACAAGTCGCTGAAGGTCACCATGGACGGCAAGCCGATCGATTTCACCTTCGGCCGTGACGGTTACCTCATCCTCCGCTTCGGCCAGGGTTTCAAGAACGGCGTCCTTCGCGACGGCCGTCGAATCATCGAGGTTTCGGTCTCGGACTGGATGGGCAACGTTACGACAAGCACGTTCAGCTACATGGTCGATAACGACCTGGCTCCGCTCCCGCGCCCCGGCAACACACCGCCGGCTACGGGTGGACAGGGCGGAGGCGGCCGGACCGGCAACTAATCCGTGTCTCCTGAGTTCTGGCATCGACTTTTAGCGATCGAACTCAGCCCAAAGAAGTGCCGAGAGCTCCGTGCGAGCCTCGGCACTTCTGTTGTTTCTGACGAGGACGCAGAGGCTCACATCCTCAACCACCCTGCGATGAGCGCCGCGGATCGTTCGCGATATGCTGCGGTCGATCTGGGGGAGTTCCGTGCGTTGATGGCCAAAGGGTTGCGGGTGCTAACTGAAGACGATTACCCGACGCCATTACGCGAATCGGGGCTGACGCCGCCCGTCTTGTTCGCCATGGGCGACCCGGAGACCTTGCGCCGTCCGACCGTCGCGGTGGTGGGCACCCGCAACGCCTCGACCTATGGCAAAGCCGTCGCCCAGAAGTTTGGCGAGCGCTTAGCCGAGGCAGGGGTGACCGTAGTCTCCGGAGGCGCGTTAGGCATCGATGCCGCGGCCCATAAGGGCGCGCTTCGTGCGAATGGAACCACCTGCGCGGTGCTCATCACCGGGCTTGACCGGGTTTATCCTCGCGAACATGCCGGTCTGTTCCGCCAGATTGTAGATCAAGGGGGATGTCTGATCAGCCAGTTCGCGGTCGGTACCAAATCGGCGTGGGAGCACCGTCCGCTGCTGCGCAACCACACCGTGGCGGCACTCTCTGAATCCGTCGTCGTCGTGGAGGCCCCCATCAAGAGCGGCTCGCTCTACACTGCGATGGCGGCCAACGAACTCGGGAGGCCCGTCTTTGTCGTTCCCGCGAACGTGGACAACGTGAACTTTAGGGGTAGCCATCAGCTGATCCGCGACGGGGCCACGCTGGTCGATCACCCGAATCAGGTGCTTGAAGCGATGGGGATCGCGATCCCAGCGCGCGAAGAAGCGGCGGCATCACCGCAGAACGATACGCAGCGTCGTATCCTCGCTACCCTGAGCGTGCAGCCGCTGGCACCCGAAAGAATTGTCGAGCAGACCGGATTGCCAACCGCCGATGTCCTCGCCGAGTTGACGATGCTGGAGCTAGAAGGGAGAGTGATCCGTGATACAGGAGGTTTTGCACTTAGACCATGATGGGACGCTATCGCTTCTTGGGAGAGCAGGGATACGGAGTCTACGAAGTCTCGCTTGACGAGGGCTTTTCGGCCGAGCGGGTCGATAAGGCGGCCGATCGGCTTTTGGTGCCGGGCTTCGTCGATCTGCACTTCCACGGGGCATACGGCCTCGACTTCATGAGTTCCACGACGCACGACTTGCTATTCCTCGCCGGCAAGCTCGATCGTGAGGGCTACGAGGCCGTGTTGCCGACCACGGTTGCCGCCAGCCTCGACGAAGTCCTCATGGCGATCGGCCAGCTGCCCGACCACCCCATGTTCCCCGGATTCCACCTGGAGGGGCCGTTCATCAGCCGGGAGTTTCCGGGGGCGCAGCCTCAATCCGCGATTCTTGATGTCCCCTTGGGTCCCTCACTCTGGGACGAGGTGTTCGACCATCCTCTTCTTCGCGTGATCACCCTGGCGGCCGAGTACCCGCATGCGCTGCCGCTCGCCACGCGACTGATGACTCGTGGGGTCATCGTCAGTCAAGGACATACGGCCGCCACCTTCTCGGAAGCTCGGGCGGGTTTCCAGTGCGGTGCATTCCATGTAACGCATATGTTCAACGCGATGCGTCCGTTCCACCACCGGGAGCCTGGCATCGTCGGTTACGCGCTGGTGACCGATGGAATGAGCGTCGAGATCATCTACGACCGCCAGCATGTGGCCGCGGATGCGATGCGCCTTGTCATTCAGTGTAAGAACCCGGACGATATCCTTGCCGTTTCTGACAGTTCGGCGGCGACGCGCTTGCCGGACGGCAGCCGAGTGCGGATGTGGGGTCACGAGGCGGTCGTTGAAGGGAAGGCGGTCCGTTTGGCCGACGGCACTCTCGCCGGCAGCACCATCACGTTGCGCGATGCGTTCAAGAATCTGGCCCAAGACTTTGGCGAAGAGCTGGCGATCCGGGCTTGTTGCCTGAACCCTCGACGGGCCCTGAAGTTGGGCCCGCCGAAGAAGTATCTCGAGTTCGACGAGGGATTCAACCTCGTCCAGATTCATCAGCTCACTTGAATCTTGAGATCGATGTGCTCGCGCTTGCCTAGTTCTTCGACGAACTGAGCTCCGCTCATGCCGTTCTCGTAGCGGACGCAGCCCTCCGGCAGCAGTCCCGCGCTGATGGCGATCGCGTAGATCGAGCAGGAGAAGCCGGTGAGACGCTCCATCGATGTGAAGCCGGTGCGTGGGTCTTCCTTGTCGAAGATGTCGACTTGGATTCGCTTTGCCTTACCGTCCTTCTTCCCGACGCCGACGCCGCGGACCGCGCACAAGTCTCGATCCTCGAACTTGGACAGAGCTTCGCCAAACACCTTGTAGAACAGGGCCCGCGGTCGCACGTGGGATCCCTCGACCTCGATCGGTTCTTCACCCCAGAATCCGAAGTCCTTGAAGATCTTGATGCGCTCGCAGTGGCCAGGGAAGCGGATCGTCTTGTACTCGTAGTTCTTGACGCGGCCCTGCAGCGTGTAGGGTGCCGTACTGGTTCCGCCCGAGGTGACGAACGCCTCCATTGGCCCAAGCTGATCGATGTGCAGATCTTCGAGCTCGGTCAGCGTATCGATGAGCGTGATCTCGCCCTCTCGCAACGCGACCGCCTGAAAGTCGTACTCGGTGACCAGGCCCTCGACGTTGAACGTCAGCTTGTAGTTGAAGGGCGGCTTGGGGTTTTGCGGAAGTACGCCGCAGTAGAGCTTTACTGAATCGCACTCGTCAAGCTGCTCGATCAGGTACATGCCGATCGAGTTGACGAGGCCGGGCGCCAGTCCCGTATCGGGTACGAGCGTTACGCCCGCCGACTTCGCCTGCTCGTCCATGGCCAGCGTCTCCATGGTGATTTCCGTGTTGCCGCCAAGGTCCACCATGTGCGTTTTGGTTTGAATGGCAACGGCGGCGATGCGCGGGTGCATCCAGTAGGGGACGCACGAAAGCAGGACATCGACGTCATGCAGAAACTCGGCGAGGCCGGCAGGATCGAGGGCATTGACCGCATGGGGCTCGCAGATCGCAGATCCCACGAGGTCGTTCACCCGCCAAGCGCTCTTCTTCGCGGCCTCAAGGCTGACGTCGCCCATCTTGATCTTGTGCGGGTGGGCGAATTTGGCGAGATCGTACGCGGCGGCGGTGCCCTGCATGCCCGCGCCGAGCACTGCGAAAGTCTTACTCATAGGTTTGAAACTCCGGACGCCGTTGTCGCGAAGAAACGGCTGTTGAACCCAGATTGTACCTAGCGGGGGGCCTTCTCCCCCGGTCCATCAGGGCTGGTCGCCGCGTCCGTTCTTGCCCCGGAAGCGCCGCTCCTCAAAGGCGAGCAGGTACTCGACTTCGGGGGTGCTCGGCACCTCGCGGCGCACGGTCTCGATGGCGCGGGTCAGACCGAGTTCGGACTTAAAAAGCAGTTTGACCGCCTTGTGGAGCGACATCCGAGCGGGCTGGGTGATGCCAATCCGTCGCAGACCGACCGCATTGATGTCCACGACCTGATCGCGGCCCGCGACCACGACGAATGGCGGGACATCGCGCGTGATGCTCGCCATGCCGCCCACCATGGCCGACTTTCCGATCCGGGTGAACTGGTGGACTCCGACCATGCCGCCAAAGGTGACGTAATCCTCGATGGTTACATGGCCCGAGAGGCCCACGTTATTGGCGAGGGTGACGAAGTCGCCGATGGTGCCGTTATGGCCCACGTGCGAGTAAGCCATGATGTAGCAGTCGTTGCCGATGGTGGTACGTTTCCCGTCGCCGGTGGCCCGGTGGATGGTGCAGTACTCTCGGATCACATTCCGGTCGCCGATCACCAACTCGGTGTGCTGCTCTTCGGTGTACTTGCGATCCTGCGGATCGCCGCCAAGAATCGCACCTTGGCCGATAACATTATCGGCCCCAAGGGTCGTTCCGGATTTCACGGTCACGTGGGAATCGAGCAAGGTTCCCGCACCGATAACGACGCCAGCCTCAACATAACAGAACGGACCGACCCGCACCGAGTCAGCAAGTTCGGCGCTTGGATCGACGACGGCGAGTGGATGTACTTCGGCCACTTAAATTCCTAGCTTCATGAGTTTGAACGTCAGCTCCATCGAGGCTACGACCTCATCCCCTACGTACGCTTTGCCCCGAATCCGCCCGATCTGATTGCGGTACCACATCAGCTCCATTTCGCTGCGGAGTTGGTCTCCCGGAACCACCGGGCGGCGGAACTTGACGTCGTCGATCGCACCAATCAACGGAACAAACCCTTTGTTGGCTTCATCGCCGAGGATCATGCAGGCTCCCGCCTGCGCCATCGCTTCAACAACGAGAACTCCCGGCATGATCGGGAAGCCCGGGTAATGCCCTTGAAAGAAAGCCTCATTGATCGTCACGTTCTTGAGCCCGATACACGACTTCATCGGCTCAAGCTCGATGATGCGGTCCACCAGCAGCATCGGGTACCGATGCGGCAGGTATTCCATGATCTCTTGGACGTTCAACACCACGCATGGTTGTACCCGTTTGCCGCACCAGAAACCGGACCCGCCGCAATCGCGTAGTATGCGCTTAGCTCATGTGGATTGCCGATGCCGCCCGAAGCCGCGAAATCGACCAGCTCGCGCACAGTGAGTACGGCATTGCAAGTGCCGTGCTCATGGAGCGCGCTGGGTTGTCGGTGTTCGACGTCGTGCGCGAACTGCTTCCCGAAGGCGGTCGCATCACCGTTTTCTGCGGACGAGGCAACAATGGCGGCGATGGCTTGGTGGTCGCCCGGGCTGCGCATGAAGCGGGCTACGATCTTGACTGCCTCGTCGCCTCTCCCGAGGCCGACCTAACCCCCGACGCTGCCCACCAACTCGCCGCGGCTCGCGCCAGCGGAGTCGAGCCGGTCTTTACCGGCGATCCGGGCTACGGGCGACGACTCGAACTCCTTGGCTCGAAAGATCTGATCGTCGACGCTCTGCTCGGAACCGGCGCCGGCGGAGAAGTTCGCGGTCCGGTCGAGGTTGCGATCCGCGCCATCAATCGCTCCGGCGTGCCGGTGGTTAGCGTCGATGTGCCGAGCGGAATCCACACCGACACAGGCGAGGAACTCGGTGAAAGCATTTGGGCCTTGCGCACGGTCACCTTTGGCCTTCCCAAGCCTTATCTCTTCCAAGGCATCGGCATCGAGCACGCCGGGTACTGGACGGTAGCCGATATCGGATTCCCTTCGGACCTGCTGAGCGAGCCCACCGATGCTCGGATACTCGACGCGGAGTGGGTAGGCAACCTGTTGCCCGAACGACTGCGGGCCAGCCACAAGGGCGATAACGGCACCATCTTGATCGTCGCCGGTTCGCAGCGAATGAGAGGAGCCGCCGTCCTCGCCGCCCGGGCGGCGATGCGCGCGGGCGCCGGGCTCATCACCGTCGCGGGCGTCGAAAGCGTGTGCGCGGCGGTTGCCGCTCACACTCCAGAGGCGCTGCTGCTTCCTCTGCCGGAGAACCACGGTGTCATCAGCGCGGATGCATCCCGCATTCTGCTCGACCAGGCGAAAAAGTTCGATGCCGCATTGTTCGGTCCCGGTTTGACCCACGAGGAGCCGGTCATCGACTTCTTGGACAAGGTGTGGCGCGAGTGGGATCGTCCCTGCTGCATCGATGCCGATGCCCTGAACTGCGTCTCGCTCGGGGTGGGCCTTCCGCAAGGCGAGTGCGTGATGACGCCGCATCCCGGAGAAATGGGCCGGTTGCTTCACGCAAGCGTCGCGGAGGTCCAAGGGGACCGCTTCCGTTCGGTCATGACGGCAACGACCAAGTTCGGCAAAACCGTCCTGCTGAAGGGACCTTACAGCATCGTCGGCGAGTCCTTCCAGCCGATGCTCGTCAACTGCACCGGCAACTCGGGGATGGCGTCGGCGGGCATGGGGGACGTGCTCGGCGGCGTCATCGCGACCCTGCTCGCGCAAGATCTGCCCGCATACTACGCGGCGGCAAGCGGGATGTTCTGGCACGGCCTCGCGGGTGACGAATGCGCCAAGCGCATCGGCCCGATAGGCTATACCGCGCTCGATGTCGCCGAGATGCTTCCGCTGGCGCGTGCTAGTATCACAGAATCGTGCGACGCTTGTGGCTAGCTCTAGCATTGCTCCCGGCGGTGGTCGGGGCCGAGACCATCACGCTGAATTTCAGCGGTTCGCGGGTGGTCGATGTGGTGGCTACGGCGACCGCAAGGCTGAGTGCCTCCGAGCCGATATCCGGCCCAACGGCGAAGGTTGAGGCTTCCGGAGACCAGTGGATCCGCGTGTACGACCCCGAAACAGGGAACCTCGCCGCTCGTAAGGCGAGCGACTTGAACGGAAAGAGCCGATCTGCCGACTTCAAGAACGAGTGGACGGTCTTCAAGACCGACTACAATCGGATCGGCGAGCTGCGAGTCCGCGCTGACCAGGGCGGAAAGGGGCTGTCGCTCGGCTCGATCTCGATCGCCGATCAGACCCAACTTCTGACCGAAGAGAACCG
>JANJUB010000132.1 GCA_024710805.1 Fimbriimonadaceae bacterium
GCTCCCCATTCGATCGGGCGGCAGAGGTACGGCGAGGCGAAGGTGTTATCGACCACGAGGGGAATCTTCGCGTCGTTGGCGATCTGGGCCAAAGCTTCAAGGTCGGCGATTGCGTTTGTGGGGTTGCCGATGATCTCGACGAAGAGCATGCGAGTGGTCGGTCGGATCGCTGCCGCCCACGCGTCGTTGTCGTCTGGCGCGACGAACGTAACCTCGATCGACAGCTTCTTGAGCGTGTGCGTGAGCATGGTCAGCGTTCCGCCGTAGAGTTGGGTCGAGGCGACGATGTGATCGCCCGGGGAGCAGAGGGTGAGGATCACCCCAAACTCGGCAGCCATACCGCTAGCTACCGCAACCGCCCCCGTGCCACCCTCCAGGGACGCCACTCGCTCTTCGAGCACCGCCGTCGTCGGGTTGCTGATTCGGGAGTAGATGTTGCCGTACTCCTTCAGTTCGAAGAGGCTCGCCGCTTGCTCCGCGTTCTCGAACACGTAGCTGGTGGTCTGATAAATCGGCACCGCGCGGGAGCCGACGTGAGGATCGGGAATCTGCCCCGCGTGGAGCATTCGGGTCTCGAATCCGTATTCGCGATTGCTCGACATCGTGTCTCCATTGTGACGCGTGAACGCCTCATACTGAGCTATGCCAACCGCTTCGATGCACTACCGCGAGATTCCCCCGAGCCCTGCCGCCGCGACCGTTGTCGCGAGCTTCTGGGAGTTCAGGGTATCGAGTTCTATCGAAGTTCCGCTCCTGCACCGGATTCCCATTGACGGGTGCGTTTCGTTGGCGGTCTGCAAGCCGGCTCAGGGGCCCGAGCGCGTGGTCTTTGTCGGCCCCCGATGTGAAGCCCTCGAAGTGCCCGTCTTCGCTGGAGATCACTTCCTGGGAGTTCGGTTCCTACCCGGATGCAGCCAGGCCGCCATCGGTGTCTCGGGTCTCGACTGGCGCGATCAGGCGGGCCTCTTCGTCCACCCTCTTTCCACCCAACTGCTCGAATCGCTGAAGGGGGTCGAATCGCTCGAGCAAGCCGTGCCCGCGTTCGAAAAGCACCTTCAATCCGGGCTGCCGTGTCGCTATGTCGGTCGCGCGGTTTCATCCATCGTCGCGCGGCGCGGATCGGTGCTGATTTCCGACATCGCCGTCTCGCTCCATATCAGCGAACGTCACCTTTTGCGCCGCTTCCGCGAGGACGTTGGGTTAAGCCCTAAGCAGTTCGCCCGAATCTGTCGGGCACGAGCCGCCGCGGTTGATGCCCTGCATGGCGAACAGACTTGGGGCGAGATCGCGGCCGAGCGCGGCTACGCCGATCAGGCTCACCTCTCCCACGAGTTCAGCCAGCTCTTCGGGCTGACGCCGAGCGAGTTCGAGGTGCGGGTGCTTTCCGACATCGAGCACGGCACGCTTCAGCACTGATGGCGGAAATCTTCAAGACAAGGCGAAATTGTCGCGTTATCATGGAGGTATGACCCCATGGCTTCTGCTCGTCGCGCTCGCTCAGCAACCCACGCCGCCCGATAAGCCGGCGATCCTCGCCGCGATGAAGGAAGTCAGCTTCCTTGTCGGTGAGTGGGAGGGCGAGGGTTGGAAACTGGTCGCCGGCAAACGCGAACCCAGCAAGGTATCCGAACGCGTTCAGTGGCAGGCAGGCGGCACCGTCCTCTCGATCAATGGTCACGGCAAGAACGCAAGCGGCGAGACCGTGCACGAAGCCTACGGGGTGATGTTCTTCGACCTCAAGACCAAGGAGTACCGCCTGCGCACGTTCTTGTCCGACGGCAACACGGGCGACTTCAAGGCCGAGGCCAAAGATGGGGTCATCACCTGGCACTTGCCTTCTGCGCGGCCGATCCGCTACACGATCCGCCTAGACGACAAGGGGCGATGGTTCGAGGTCGGCGAGGTCAACACCAGCGGCGAGACATGGCTCAAGTTTATGGAGATGACGCTGACGAAGAAGCGCTAAGATGAGATCGGAACGCTGATTGGATCACGGGCGTTAGCTTCGGGTAGGCGTTCTTTTCCGCCAAGGTCTCCGCTCATGAAGCGCTTGCTCGTCCTGTTTGCCCTGGTTCCAACCGTCGCTTTTTCGATCATGATTGCTCCGGAGCACGTCCCAGTCGAACGGCTGATCAAGAACGTCGAGGCTTCCCTCAAGTCAAAGCCGACCGATACGGATCTGCTGTTTCTGCTTGCTCGTCTGCACTCGATGGCATACGCCAAGATGCCGAAAGCCCCTATCTACAGCGAAGTCCACGGGCAGCCCGAAAACGGATTCGAGCTCGCAGCGGGGACCAAGGTGCAGCTCAAAGGATTGGCCAGCCCGAAGCTCACAGCGATACGCCTTGCCCACCTAAGAGCCTCGTATCTCACCTACAAGCGTGTGGTCGAGTTGAGCCCGGAGACGAGCCTGCCGAAGCTGGGCTGGGGTTGGGTGAGCGAAGAGGCTGCCAAGTACCCTGAGCAGACCGCGAGCTTTGGCGCCCCCAAGAAGCTGACTTCGGCTAACTTCACGAACCAAGCGATCAGGCTCTACCGCGAGATCGTTGCGAAGTACAAACCGACAAAAATGGCACGCAATGGTTGGCCCGATGAGGAGCCAGCCTACGAGGCGGCGAAGAACCTGCAGCGACTCTTGAAAGCCAAAACGGCGGTTGGGCCGGCGTTGCCGGGCGAGAGGGCGTTGCTCGCCAAGATCATCGCCGAGCACGAAGCCCGACTGGTGGTGTTCTCACCGATCATCTTTCCTCTGATACCGACGCCAGTCAACCGGCTCGTCGATCCTACTCGCACGACCACCTTCGACATTGCCGCGGACGGCATTCCACGTCAGTGGCCGTGGGTCGCTCCTCAAACCGCGTTTCTGGCATGGGATCCCGCCGGGACGGGCAAGATCAAAGATGGCACACAGCTCTTCGGCAACCGTACGTTCAATATGTTCTTCCGGGACGGCTACGCCGCCCTCGCCTCGCTCGACAACAACCACGACGGGTGGCTGACTGGGATCGAAATCACGGGAATCGTCGTCTGGCATGACCGAAACCAGAACGGCGTCTCGGATCGTGGCGAGGTTCTGCCCGCCGAGCGCTGGGGCGTCACTGCGATTCGAACAAAGAGCAATGGCTCTGCCGGCGGCATGCTCGCCGCTTCGACGGGGATTCGGTTCCTATCCGGGCGAACCGTCCCGACCTACGACTGGCTTCCGACATCGAAGACCGGCGCCTTGAAGCGCTAGCGCCGCACGAACTCGGCGGCTGCCTGAACGAACTCGGCGACTTGCTCATCGTCGGGTCGCTGGGGACGATCGCGTTCGGCAGAAACCACGCACAGGAACCCGAGCGGCTCTTCGCCCGTTGCCCGAAACTGGTGCCACGTCATCGGCGGAATGTGCACCATGTCGAACATCGCGATCGGCGTGATCACGTCGCCCACGAGCACTTCGCCCCCACCTCGGATGACCATCACCGCATGTTGGTGGTCGTGTCGCTCCAGCGTCGAGTGTCCGCCCGCACCGACCTCGAAGTAGCGAAACTCGACGGGCAAGTTGCCCTC
>JANJUB010000014.1 GCA_024710805.1 Fimbriimonadaceae bacterium
GACGAGTGACGCAGCACGCGATCAGAGAGCGGACCACGCCTAATTATTGAGCTAGCCGGTAGAATTGCTTGACCGCCATAGGCGGGCAAATTTGAATACAGGAGGTGCAACATGCCCCAATGGCTTTACAGCTTGATCGGCTTTCTTAAGATGGCCGGCAAGGTAATCGGAGCTTTGATCGGAATCGTTTCCGGCATTGAGTCGCTCTACGGCGTCTTTGTACCTGCGCACTAAGCCGATCCGATCAACGAATGCCGTCACCGAACTTGAGAGTCTTCATTAGATTCGTGAACTCGACCCGGGTGACGGCTTCTTCTTTTGGCGGGCCGATGTAGTAGACCCGGACCATCACGTACGCCTGGTTTGATAGGTGTCTCGTGAAACTCTCCTTCCATTCTGTGAGTGGCCTTGCGGCCCCGGTCCGACCGAGGACATGGATTGACTTTTCTTTGTTTTCGTCGTCCTTGGCTTCCTTCTTGTAGGTCGTCTGAAACGGCGACGCGTCCGTTGGTCGGAAGTGCTTGAACCAATACAGACAGTTCTTCGTCCAGTCGGCTCCACCGTTCTCAAAGACGTGCCCGAGTTGTCGATGCCATGTCAACTTCGCTTCGTCCTTCCGTGTGCCCATGAGCTCCTCGTGCGACCAAAGCATCGGGGCAGGTTTTCGTCGTATCAACCGGTCCCTCATCGCTACTACCGTCGGATCAGCTGTCTTCGGAATGCGCCGAATCTGGTCCATCAGCCAAGCGTCCGTGTAGCTGAGCCACTTGTGTGACTTGACCGCCGCCTCCAGATCCGTCTTTCCTAGCTTGAGCTTCTCGGTCTCAAGCAAGTAACGGATGCACCGCTTCAGCATCTCCTCGAAGCCCACGATCGTCTTGTGGAAGATGACCTGAAGGTAGTCAAAGCTGCGACACAGGACGTAGTGATCAGCCGCCCGGATAGCCTTCGCATGTAGGCAGACCCGACCGCTGGAATCGGTCATCAGATTCTGAATGATGTAGTCTCGGTCGAAGTGGCCATAGGGAAGTCCCGTGGCCTGAGAAGACCTCATCAAGTAGTCCAAACGATCGGCGTCGAGCTCGGATGAGACGAGTGACCAATAGGTTTCGTCGAACGCACCCTTAAACATTGCGGCAAGCCGATCAGCTGCCTTGCCGTCGGGCTGGAGCCCGCGAATGATCGTAGAGAGCTCAGGGTCGTGCTCAAGAATGAGCTTGCCCACTTGCTCATGATCGCAATAGTCAAATGTCGTTGGCGCACCCAGGGCTCCTGGAGCCGGTATGGCGGCTGTGGCAATTGCGTCCTGATGGGCCTCGAGCGCATACTCGGCCGCATGCGACATGAAGTAGTGGCCGATGTCGTGCAGCAGCATCGCGACCCGGCGAAACTGGATCTCGTCGTCTGGGAGCTCCTCTCCCCGCGGTTTCTGCGCTTCCAGCCGCGCAAGAATCTGGCCCATCGTGTGGCAGGCTCCGATCGAATGGGCAAAGCGGCTGTAATCCGCGCTTGGAAACACGTAGTTTGCGAGGCCGAGCTGCTCGACATGGCGGAGTCGCTGGAACACCTGCGTGTCGATGATCCCGAGTTCAAGCTCGGTCAGCCCAATGGTCCCGTAGATGGGATCGCTGACCGACTTCTTGAACTCAAGCGGCATTATTGGAACCCGTGCGCGATGAGTGCCTCTTTGGCTGGTTCAAAGAGGGCAGCGAGGTGCGGCTTGTCGAGCTTACATCGCTCGATGGACTCTGCCATCGGTCTCGCCATGACCCGAATCATGAAGTCCAGTGAACCCACGGCTTCAAGCCAGTCCGCCAAGTTTGCTTGCGAAGGCTTGGCACCAATGAGCTCCTTCACGGGCTGAAGTTGGTTCTTGAATTCTCCATCGGCGAAGTAGCCTTCGTATGGGGCTCGATCCTCGTCGAGTTGGTAGTAGGTGTCGGCCAACGAGGTCGAATACGGCCCATTCAGATACCAGCTAAACCGGTAGCCCAAGTCGGCTCCTGTCGTCTGCGCAAGGTACACCGCCTTCTGCATGGCGATTCGATCGCGCTTCGTGTTCACGCTGATCGGGACTCCAAGTTCCCGCAGAATCACGCTCACCCAAGTCGCCTTAGGATCAACTCTCACCTCTGCCCCCTTCCACACTATCTAGACGGCTCACCCTGATCTGATGATTCTCATTCGATAATGTAGACATATGTCTATTATATGTCAAAATTCTCTCGCATGTACAACCATCTACCGGTAATCTGAGTCCAGTGATTGACATTACCCATCAATCCACGTCGCGAGACGTGCGTCAGTATCTGACCGAGGCGCTGAAACTTGACCTCGTGGGCCCAGGCCGCGGGCTTGGCGACCCTGACGAGCAGCTGTACGCTTGGGAGAGGCCGTCCATTTGGTACATGACGGGCTTCCTCATCCCCAGCGGCACCCCGCCTGAGTTGGCGGCAGACCAGGATGAGGATGACGAACTGGAGTTGGTTCTTGAGGACTTGGGCCAGCCGGGGGAGTCGACCGAGGACAAGAAGGCGGCAAAGAAGGCGTTCTTTCCTTCGTCGATGGGCCTCAGTTTCCTCATCGACAAGGACACCGACACCCTCGAGGTCATGGTGCGCTGGGGGGACTATGAATACATAGCGGTGAGGGAAGAGAAGGAGAGCGGGGAATCCGACGATACGGAGGACTCCTTGGTCGAGGCGGATGAGGATGAGGGCAAGCCAAAGTCCTACTGGCAGCGTCTACCGCGTGAGTTCGTAGTGCCGGTGCGCCTAACGCGGTCGAAGGAGCCGCTGCACTTTGACGTTGGACGCCGCACCGGACTTCAGCTGCATGTGGTCGAGCATGTGGTCGAAGCCTCTGGCTTAGAGCTAGGATTGCCGGACGGCACACGAGCGGTTTCGGTGTTCGTGGTGAACCATCGAAATTTCGAGAAGTCCCGAGCGGACCGGACGTACGCGTTCCAGGTCGAACTCGAGGTGGCCGCGGAACAGGGGTTTGTTCCGCGACCGAACTTAAGGGGCGTGTTGGCGGCCCATCCGGATGAGCGCCTTGCCGACCTCCACTACGCGGACACCCCCGAGTACGCCACGGGCCACGCGGTTTCCGCGGAGTGGGACCTTGAGAATGGCCGATGCTCGAATATTCGAACGGCTTGGATTCCCGCGGCGCACGTCGAGCGGACGGTAACCGTCGAATTTTCTGGAGTCGAACTCGGCATGGACGTGCTCGGCGCGATTACCGACGGCGCGGTGATCCGCGAGAAGCTGATGCCGTTGGCCGAGGCGTACGCACAATGGATCACAAATGGGCGGGGCCAGTTGGACCAACTGTCCCCCGGACGGCGCGGAGTCGGAGCACTGCTGCTGGATGAGGCGGATAATGCTCGCCGTCGGCTCCTGGCTGGGATCGAGCTTCTGGCCCAAGGTGGCGATGTGCTGGAGGCGTTTAGGGTTGCCAATCGTGTGGTCTCGCGAGCGTTGAAGCAGCGTCTGAACGTGGACGAGCCGAAGTGGCGCTCCTTCCAGCTCGCGTTCATCTTGCTCAACCTGCCGGGCATGGCGGATCCTCGATCGCCGGAGCGGCAGATTGTGGACCTGCTGTATTTCCCGACGGGCGGTGGTAAGACGGAGGCGTATCTTGGCCTGGCCGCGTTCGCCATGGTGCACCGTCGACTGACGAATCCGGGCGACGGCAGCAAGGCGGGGGCAGGGGTGAGCGTGATCATGCGGTACACGCTTCGGCTGCTGACACTCGATCAGCTGAGCCGGGCCGCTGGTTTGGTCTGTGCGCTGGAGTTGGAAAGGGAAGCGCATCCGGAGCGACTTGGGACCTGGCCCTTCGAGATTGGGCTTTGGGTGGGTAAAGCTGGCACCCCGAACCTGATGGGCGAAAAAGGGGATCGCCGGCAGGACACGGCTCGCACGAAAGTGAACGACTTCAAGTCAGGACGTTCAAGTGCATCGCCGATTCCGCTCGACAGCTGTCCGTGGTGTGGCGCCGCGTTCGGGCGCGAGACCTTCCATCTGATGCCCAATGCGGATCACCCAACGAGTTTGCGCATCGTATGTGAGAACCTCGACTGCGAGTTTCGGGGCAACCGTTCGCTGCCAATTGTGGCGGTCGATGAGCCGATCTACCGCCGTCTTCCTGCATTCCTCATCAGCACGGT
>JANJUB010000107.1 GCA_024710805.1 Fimbriimonadaceae bacterium
TTTGTAAACAGCGGGTCGCGGGTTCGAATCCTGTCACCGGCTCCAGTTCCCCGTCAGTACTGACGACAGAGAGCATTGATCGCAGAATGCCAAGATCGCAAGATCGCACTGACATCTGATCCCCTGAGCGGTGGGAAACAACTTCCTGATCATGAATCGGACCGCCCGCCGGATAGGTCCAGCGGACGATCTTCGGCTAGACCGACGTCCTTACTCTCTTTCACCAGAGGCGGCATCAGCCCGAAGGAGATCACCGAACCCCTTGGGGGAGCCGTAGGTGGTTCGGGGGCCACTGGCTGTAGGTGATCACCACTCGGCGCTTCCAGTTGTTGATGGTCGTGCTGACGCAGCGCGAACTCCGTGACCGTAACGGCTGAACGCTCGTTCGAACAGAACGCTTCCCCTCGTACGGAATAGGAGCGAAGCTTCGCCTCCACCCATGGGTCGTGATCGAGATCAGCGCGCCTGACGGACAGGCTGAGCCCGTATCCGGCCACCCATCGGCGAGCGGTCGAAGTTGTAGTCGATTGCGCTCAAATCTGGGCGGCCCTCAGCATCTCGATAATCTGCTCGGAAGTGATACCGGCAAAAACCGATTTGACCGGCCGGCGAATCTCTTTCTCGATCTCGGCGATGATGAACCCCTTGCGCGGATCCTCCATCGCCACGATCAGTACCGAACCCATGCTCCCCGTCGGCATCGCAGCCCACTCGATCCAGCGCTCTCGGGGAACCCTGTTGAACACCGAAGTATCGACGTTCAGTTGCTTCGGAGCCATCGCGCTCGGAGCTGTGCTCATCGCGCTGTACCGAACCGCATCGCGCTCGTCGTCGAACGAGGTGAACGCCTGGGCGCGCTCGCGAAGGTTGTGGCTCGACTGCATGCTCCGCTTGCGGTGCATCATCGCCTCCTCCTCCACGTAGTTGCGCTCCAGCCGTTGGAGACGCTCGATCGAGGCGTTCAGCCGCTGGACCACCGCCGCAACCGTGAGCTCGTCGCTCATGGGATGGGCTAGCAGCTCGAGCACGATGCTTCGGAGCTTCTCGCGCATTTCACCGGCAGAGCGCGGGTCGCGTACGGCGAGCATGTCGCCCTCGGCCTCGCTGGCTCGCTGAAGCAGGAACTCAAGTCGAACGTCGTCGGAATACCCAAACTCGCTGGGAACCCGCAGCCCGTGGGTCTTTCGCTCGCCGGTGGCCCGGTCGGTATAGCGGACGGTCATCTCCAATCCCGCCAGGCTGGGCAGTTCGAGCACGCGATGCTTGGTCTCGCCGGCCCAGAAGTGGCCGAGCTGCAGCATGGTTTCACCACACTTCAGGGTCGCTCGCTCCAGGGCGACCGACCCTGCGGAGTAACGCTCCTGGTCGAACGCGTCCTCGATCGCGGTCGCGGTGTGCGCAAAGTAGTGCGCGCCACCACCCAGCCGGGCCATCCCGGCCATGAGGCCCTCGTCGTAATCGCGACCCACCCCGATCGTCGTGGTGGTTACCCCGTACTTCTCGTACGAGATGGCGGCATGGCGGCCGAGTGAACTGGCATCCGTGAAGCGCCCGACGTTTGCCAGGCCATCGGAGAGCAAGATGACCCGTCCACCACGGCCGACGACCTTGGCACCGGTGACCCAGCCGCCGTACAGGTCGGTCGAGCCCCCAGACTCGATCCTTTCGATGCGGCGGGCGAGGTCCTCGCTGCCGGCCACCAGGCCGGTGAGCAAGTCGATATGGTCGTCGTACGTGACGATGGCGACGCGGTCATCGGGCGAGAGCGAGCGCACGAACCGGGCGACGGCCAACTTCGTGATTTCGAGCTTCTGGCCGGACATCGAGCCGCTACGATCGATGACTAGCGCAACCTGGAGCGGAGCACGGGGGGCCTCGGCGGACAAATCGCCAGCGGTGAGGCGAGCCAGGAGCAAGCCGCCACGGCCTTCGGCGTGCGTGGTGAGGGTGGCGGTCAGGCCGGGAAGCTGGGTTTCGGTGTGATTCATAGGTGGCTACCTCCTTTGGGCCGTGTTGCGGCCATAGAGACAGTATATCACACCATATCACAGTTACGCAACAGTGTCGCGTTACATCCTAGGATCGCGTCGCAGGCGCTCGAGTTCGTGGATGGCAACATCGAGTTCCACCCCGATGTCCGCGTCTTCATCGACCTCCAGCACGGTGTGTCGAGAGAGGGTGATGCGACGGACGGTGCGCTGAGTCGGGCCCTTTGGACTGCGCCGGGCATTCTGACGCTCCATGATCATACTCTCACGTATGACCGGCTCAGCCTCGCCTCCGTGCTCCCCGCGCTGGAGCTTATCCGACGCTTCTTCCAGGTTGAATCCGGCCACCAGCCAGTTGCGGATGGCGACGATTCGCTTCAGATGCTCGATGCCATACCGGGCGAACTTCGGACCTCCGCTGGGCGGAGGCAGAAGCCGCTGCGCGATGTAGTACCGCACCGTGCGATCCTTGATGGCAAGCTTTGGATCGTTGCCCAGAATCCGATTCGCGGCGACGACGAGCTCGTCGAGTGTAAACGGGGCATGGGGAGCATAATCCTCGACTGTCGGCATAGCGACAGTTTACTTGACACTACACCTAGATCCCACCCGTTTGCGAGTTCACTCCTCTGGGAAACTGATCCCGTGTTCATTCGCAACGGCGTCGGCCCGCGCCATGTCTCCGGCCATCATCGCCGACAGGTACTTCGGGAAGAACGCCTCGAAGTTGGTTCCAGTAACCAGCGAGACCATGCGGTTCACGCCTTCACCGAGTCCCTCGAATCGGTGAGGCACATTTCGCGGAGCCCAAACCGTGGTTCCAGACCCGACCCGATGCTCCTGCCCGCCAACGACTAAGAGGAACTCACCTTCGACGATGTAGAACAGCTCGTCCTCGTGCGTGTGCATGTGATAAGGGGGACCCGCTCCCTTCTCGACCACGGACTCGGCGAACAAGAACTGCCCGCCCGTCTCGGCCGAACTCAGTTTGACCCAATCGGTCTCTCCGGGCGCACCCGCCATCACACCTTCTTCGCTCCGCAAGATGCGCGGAGCCGCTCGCATGGGCTTCTCCATGCTCTATAGAATTCCCGCTCAACCGGGGACCGGGGCAAGTCCCAGGACGAAGGGCGTAGGTCTCCCGTGAGAAGCCGCGGCATGGCCTCGCGTACACTACAGCCTATGCTCGCTGCCGTTGCATTCGTCGCGCTCTCCCAAGCGCCCACCCTCAACACACCCCCCAAGGGCTTCGTCGCTCTGTTCAACGGCAAGGACCTCAGCGGATGGAAGGGCTTAGTCGCTTCTCCACCCGAGCGAGCCAAAATGACCCCTGAAATCCTCAAACAAAGACAAGCCGAAGCCGACGACAGGATGCGTGCTCACTGGCGGGTCGAAGATGGGGCCCTCGTCTTTGATGGCAAGGGCGACAGCCTTTGCACGGCCAAGGACTACGGCGACTTTGAGTTGCTTGTGGACTGGAAGATTCTCAAGGACGGGGACAGCGGCATCTATCTGCGCGGTTCTCCTCAAGTGCAGATTTGGGACAACCCGCTCGGCTCGGGAGCCTTCTACAACAATCAGAAGAATCCATCGAACCCCCTGGTCAAGGCCGACAAGCCGATCGGCGAGTGGAACACGTTTCGCATCCGCATGGTCGGTGAGCGCGTGAGCGTGTGGTTGAACGGCACGCTCGTCACCGACAACGTGGTGATGGAGAACTACTGGGAGCGCGACAAGCCGATCTATCCGCGGGGCCAAATCGAGCTTCAGAACCACGGCAACACCCTGTGGTTTCGCAACGTGTTCATCCGCGAACTCTAAATCACGACTCTGACCACCCCATCAGCGTCCACTCTCGCCATCTCGATTCGAGTATGTTAACAACTCGTTAAGGGATGATTATGATCGTCAACAGTTGGGTTCTCAGAGCGGGCGGATTCGGATTGATCGTTGGGCTTACGGCGTGCGCATCGGCACAGGGAAAGCCGGACCCCGGCAAGTTCTCGGGCGTCCTGTTCGGGGATCTGTACTCGGTGGGCTCCCACAATACGGGCCGACCCGACGGACGCGGGGGCTGGTTCAACCGCCGATTCAACCTCTCTTACGACCGCAAGCTCGACGCCGCATGGAGCATGCGGTTGAGAGTTGAGTTTGGCGACACCGGAAGTGGCGGCCACGGCACAAACGTCTTCTCCTCCGAACACTCGGTGGATCCGTTCATGAAGGACGCCTGGCTGCGATATGCGGTGAACGGACACAAGATCACCTTCGGCTTGATCCCAACCCCAACCTACGAGGCAAACGAAGACAAGCTCAACTACCGACCCATCGAAAAGACCCCCGTCGATCTTTGGCGAATGGGATCCTCGCGCGATAAGGGCATTTCCGTAGCAGGCCCCATCGACGCCCAGAAGAAGTTCGATTACACCCTGATGGTCGGCGATGGCAGCGGGACCCGATCCAGCAAGTCCGGCTTGCACACGCTTTACGGGCGCATCGGCTACAAGCTCAGTCCGCAGGTCTACCTCAGTGTCTATGCCGATTCTTGGAAGCGAGATCGCGGGGTTCGCTGGCAAACCACCATGGCGGAGGTCTTCCACAGTGCGCCCACCACCAAACTCGGGCTGAGCGTGCTGAACCAGCGACGCACGCAACCGGGACGCACCGCGGTCGACGTCGATGTGATCTCGCTCTATGGCGAGGCCAAGCTCAGCGAGCGCATGAGTCCCTATGCGCGGGTCGATGTCGTCGGTGACGCTCTGTCCGACGCCGATCGGATCGCTTACTACCGAATGTCCAAAGACGGCAAGCCGACGCTGTTTCAGGCGGGTCTGCGCTACCGCGTCCATGAGAACCTGGAGTTGGTGCCCAACGTCACCTTCGTCAGCTACCGCCGCGGCCCCACCGGAGTCACCCCGTCGCAGGACGTGATCTTTCGGCTTACGTTCAGTCTCAAGTTCTAAGCCTGCTAAGGGGTCAAGGTCAAGCTTTGAGTCTTGATCACGCTGCCGCGGTATGCGACGAGCGTAATCACCGTCGAAGCCGCGACCGGCTTCGTCACAAAGCTGAGCGTCCGGGTGTTCGTCCCCGCCGGCACCGACGTGCTCGAGGGCAATACGACCAATCCCGGCGCACCCGACACCAGCAGAATGCTGTAACCCGCTGTCGGGGCGTTGGCGTTGAGCGTCACCGTCAACGAACCCAAAGTTCCCCCTTGCACCGAGTTCGAAGCCAAGGTGAACGTGGAGAGCAGCGGGGCGTTGACCGCAAAGAACACCGTCTTGCTCACGCTTCCTCGGGTCGCCGTGATCACCACGCCCGTGTTTGCCCCGACGGGTTGCGTGGTGACCCCGAACGTCGCCGAGGTCGAGCCTTCGGGTATCACGACACTCGTCGGCAAAGTAACCACCGATGGACTCGCCATCAGCTCGATTTCCCATCCCCCCGCAGGGGCCTTGGCTCCTACCGCCACCGTACCCGTAAGCGGCTGGCCACCGGTTACCTGGCGCGGATCGACGGTCACGCTGAGCAAGTTCGGGGCCAGCAGCGTCACCGCGACCTGGGTCGCAAAGCCCGCCCATCGCACGTTGACAACTGCCGACTTGTTGACCGTTGTCCCGCTGGTGCCGCATTGGAGGATTGCCTGCCGCTGTCCGGCTGGGATGGTCACTTCCGCCGGTACAACCAGTTCGGAAGCGAAGGACACGAGCCGCACGGTAGCCCCACCGGTGGGGGCGTCCGCCGTCAAGTTGATCGACAGAGAAACCGTGGTGCCGCCCGGCACATGCGTCACCGGAAATGTCGCGACCACACCGCGAAGCTGATGGACCATCGCTCGCGATCCGGAGACGATCATGCTGCCCGTCGGTGCGGTAGCCGGAGGCTCGTCTTCAGCCGCCGTACCATCGACAAATGCGCCCCAGAGGCGGCTCCCCGTATCGAGAGATCGCCTCTCGACGACCTGGGTCTGAAAGAACAGACCGTGGCCCTCAGTCTTGTTCACGCTAAACGTATTGTCGTTGCTCAGCGCGATACCCCGGTACATCGATTCCGAGAAGAAGGTCTCAAGATGCCACCTCTGAGTTGAGCCAGTGTATCGGGCGATATGGAAGTTCGGCAGGAAGAAGCTGGGATTGTCGGAGAATGAGTAGGCGGAGACCACGTAATCCCCATCCGGCAGCGGCAGGATCTGCTGCGGAGTGTGTTCGTCTCGAAATGCAACTGTGTGGAAGGTGCCCAAGCCGGTGCTCCAGGGCGCATCGTAAACCAAGATCGGGCGGAGCCCTGGTGGGCTTTGAAACGCAGATATCATCACGAGCACCCGCTGCGTGGATGGATTGACGGCGATAGCTTTCGGCCAGAGAGAATCGTAGGGATTGGGCGCGGGTGTCAGCAGTCGCTGGAAGCCGACCACGCCGTTGGGGTTCACCCGAAACAACCGCACTTCAGATTCTGAAACTGCCTTTGTCACCACGTAGACATTCCCGCCCGTGTCTTGGTCGCTGCCGAGCAGTCGACGGGAGTTGGGCAACGTCACCGTCTGCGTGGGATTTCCAGTATTCGCCGAACGGAAGACCACCGCTACTGACTGATCCAACTGTTCGACCGTGGCGTAAACGCCGTTGTTGCCGTGAAACTGCTCAACCCGCCGCTGATCGCCCGACCACGCCCACACGGTTTCACGAGCCAGCACGTTGAACAAGCTCACGAACGACGTGTAGGGTGCCGAGGTCGTTCTTGACGAAACGAGTAAGAAGTTGCCTACGATCTCAGCGTGGGTAATCGCCTTGTCCGCCGTGCCCGTAAACCCGAGACTCGTTGTCCAAACCTGATGCCCGAAGCGGTTGTAGGACTGGAGGAAGCCGGCTGGTCCGGTCACCATCAGCCGGTGAACGTTGTTCTGGCTATCGACCAGAACTCGAGTGGAGGTTTCGATACCGTGGAACTGCGTCCATTCAACCGGGTCCTGCGCGCACGCTTGGGTCGCCAAGAAAACGAGCACACCCAACAGGCTGAGGAGCTTTCGGAAGCACGGCATGGCGTAGTATAGTACGCTCACGCCGAAGCGGACTTTCTGGGATCCACGTCGAGTTCGAAGCAAACCTCGCGCTGGAGCCGGCCATCCGTCACTTCGGTGAGGTGTACGGCGCTTAGGTGGGGACGTTCAAGCATCGCGCCTAGATAAGCCGCCAAGTCCTCGGCTTCCGCGCGGGTGAGCACGATCTTCAGGTCATTCAGTTTGGCCGAGCTTTCGTAATCGAAGATCTGCATGTTTCTCGGATGTCTCCTTGCTTAGATGCGAGATGAGACGCTGATCAGCCCAGATTGTTCAGTGCCGAACGCGGTACAAAGATGTATGCCCGTAGAAGCCGCCCGTTTCGAGAGCCTGGTGAATCAGCACAAAGACGCCGTATATCGCCAGATGGCCCGGGTGTGCGGACACCGTGAAGATGCCGAAGACGCCTTGGCCACCGCGCTCATGCACGCCTACAAGGCGCTACCGAAGTTGGAGTCGGATGAGGCATTTCGTAGCTGGCTCGGCACGATCGGTCGAAGGGTCTGTAGCCGAATGCGCCACCATCCCTCGATCGAAAATGCGCTCGAGTTCGCGGAAGAGGTTGGCCTCGCGCTCGGGAACGATCCCGGCTTTGAAATGGCGGTACTCAAGGGGTGCGTGAAGGAAGCGGTCGATGCCTTGCCCGAGTCGTATCGAGTGGTGTATGAGCGCTGCGAACTCGACGAGAAGACGGTGCCTGAAGCGGCAGAAGAACTTGGACTCACCGTCGCCGCCGTGAAGTCAAGGCTCCTCCGCGCGCGAGCCATGGTCCGCGAGCAGCTCGACACCTCGGTTTGCGCCCCGTGAATCCTTTCTCGCGTTCGGGGGCTCTTAAGCCCTAGACATGGAGTGGTTCGCCGTTTTCGGCATGGGGTTGCTGCTGGGGCTTCTCGGCGGCGGCGGCGGCATTCTCACCGTCCCCATCCTCGTCGGCTTCTTCGGAATGCCCGCCACCCAAGCGACCGGCGCTTCCCTCTTCGTCGTCGGCGTGGCGAGCATCGTCGGCTCGGTGCAGGGCTTCTGGAAGAAGGAAGTCGACATGCCATCGGCAGTTCTGATCGCCGCTCCTTCGGCACTCGGTGCGTTCATTGCGCGAAAGTTCATCGTTCCAGGGTTGCCCGAATCCATCCTCGGCATGTCAAAAGACGACTTCTTGCTGGTGGCCTTTGCCGCCCTCATGATCGCCGTCGGCTGGCGCATGGTTCGAGCCGCCGAGTCCGATAGCGCATACAAGGTTCCAGCCTACGTGACCGGGCTCCTCGGGTTGATCATCGGACTCGTGGCAGGGACCCTAGGCGCCGGCGGCGGTTTTCTCATCGTTCCCGCCTTGACCCTGCTGCTCGGGGTCGACATCAAACGCGCGATCCCCACGTCACTGACCGTCATCGCCATCCAATCGCTGATTGGATTCTCGGGAGAGCTCGGCAAACCCATTCCGTGGGAAACGCTGCTGCCCGTTCTTGGCGTGGGCCTAGTCGGCATGTTGGTGGGGATGCCCCTGCGCGATTTGGCTCCAAAGGGACACCTGAAGGCAGGATTTGCCGTGCTGATCTTCGTCGTCGCGGCGTGGATGCTGTTCCGCATCGGCATGGGCTAACGCCGAGGATTGTCGGGGGGGTCCGATTGTGGGTGAGGACACCCCGACGAGTCCATCACGAAAGTCCGACTTTCTCTGAATCGTTTTCCGGCCCATTCTGCCTCTTCTTTCGCATGAGACATTCGATCTCGGTGGAAGAGCTGTCCCGTTTGATGGACTCCAACCCCGCCGTCAAGCTAATCGACGTTCGTTCTCCCGGTGAATACGCGACCGGGCACGTCCCCCAGGCCAGCAACATCCCGCTCGAACAGGTCGAGATGCGGCTCGGTGACCTAGGCGATGGTCCGGTCGCCCTCTTGTGCCACAGCGGCAATCGCGCCAACATGGCCTGCGAAATCCTCGCCGACCACCACCCCGAGTTGCTCGTCGTCGAAGGCGGCACCCAAGCCTGGATCGACGCGGGTCGGCCGATCGTATCTTCGAGCTGCACTCGGTGGTCACTCGAGCGTCAGGTGAGATTGATCGCCGGGCTGATGATTTTCGCGGGTTCCCTTCTCACCCTGTTCGCAAGCCCGTCGTGGGTCTACCTGCCGTTGTTCGTTGGGGCCGGGCTAACCTTCGCCGGAGCCACCAACATCTGCGGTATGGCTTCCATGCTCGCACTCCTGCCCTGGAACCAACCCGCCAAAGTCAAGGCCTGCGGCACCGAGGTGAAGGCATGATCATCCGAAACTTCTATGACGACAAGCTCGCCCAGGCCAGTTACCTGGTCGGCTGCGCCGCGACCGGTGAAGCGATCGTGATCGACCCGCTTCGCGACATCCAGCAGTATCTGGATATGGCCGAGGCGCAGAACCTGCGCATTACTGCAGTGACCGAAACGCACATCCACGCCGACTACCTGTCGGGGAGCCGCGAACTGGCCGCCGCCACGGGTGCTCAGCTGTTCCTCAGCGACGAGGGTGATGACCTGTGGAAGTACGCCTACGCGAACGAGCCGGGAATCACGCTAGTCAAGGACGGTCACGTCATCCGCGTCGGCAACTTGACGCTGAAGGTCATGCACACGCCGGGACACACCCCCGAGCACATCAGCTTCCTGCTCACCGACCACCCGATGAGCAATGAGCCTCATTCGCTCTTCACCGGTGACTTTGTGTTCGTCGGCGATGTCGGCCGCCCGGACCTGCTGGAGCGCGCTGCGAACTTCGAGGGCACCATGGAAGCCGGAGCGCGAACGCTGTTCCGCTCCTTGCGCAAACTCGACGAACTAGCCGATTCGCTGCTCATCTGGCCCGGCCACGGCGCGGGCTCCGCGTGCGGCAAAGCACTCGGCGGCTCGCCGGTGACCACGCTGGGCTACGAACGCCGCACCAACTGGGGCTTGCTCGCGAAGAGCGAAGACTCCTTCGTGAGCGAGGTCCTCTCCGGCCAGCCCGAGCCGCCGTTCTACTTTAAGGAGATGAAGCGGCTGAACAAGGAGGGCCCGCGCATTCTCGGCCACCTTCCCCACCCCGAGCCCGTCCACACCGCGGTCGGCAAGCTCATCGATGTGCGAAGCCTCGCCGCGATTCGCCGCGGCCGATACGAAGGTTCGATCGCGATCCCGACCGGCCGGTATCTTACGACTTGGGCGGGGTGGCTACTGGACTACGATCAGCCGGTAACTTTGATCGCCGACTCGCAAGAACAAGCGAACGAAGCCGCGCGCGATCTCGCAACCATCGGTCTCGATGTCGTCAGCGGATGGGTCCATCCCGACGACCTCTCGTTCGAGCACTTCCAGCCCGTGCACGCCGCCCATCTTGAAGATCTTTCCGGGGCCTTCGTGCTCGACGTCCGGGGAGTAAACGAGCGCGCCGAGGCGCATCTTCCTGAGTCAGTGCACATCCCTCTGGGATATCTGACCCAGCGCTTGGATGAGCTGCCCAAAGACCGACGCATCATTGTCCACTGCGCATCCGGCGGACGGACGCCAACGGCGTACTCGATCCTCGCCAATGCCGGATTCACCGACATCTGCGAGCTCGCCGACGGCTTGACGTCGGTGATCGAAGCCAAGCCCGAACTCGTATCGCGGGGATAACTCTGGCGTTCGAGACCCCCCTCTCTTGCGTGATCGTCTGGAGAGAGGGGGGTGAGGGGCAACGTCATTGCGCTATGCTCTGCAGATGCGCATCCTCGTCGTCGGTTTGGCCCTTGCCACCAGCGTTTCTGCGGCCGCCCAGTCCAGTGGCGTCGCCATCGAACTCCAGTCGGTCGAAGCGGCCAACCGAGCCCTAATGCCCGCGATCAACGAGGCACGGACGGCCAAGAAGTTGCCGACAAACGAGACCATCAAGCAGTGGCTCGCGGCGCCCTTAAAGGTGGACCTTAAGCTCCCCAAGCCCAACACCTCGCCGCTCAAACCAGCGGAGATTCTGTCTCGAAGCCGAAAGGCGATGGTCAGATTGGGCTGGCACTACCTCTGCAAGAACTGCGACAACTGGCACACCAGCCTTGCTGCTGGCTATGCGATCGCGCCCGGCTATGTTGCGACGTGCGATCACGTTATCCAGGTTCCTGAGACCATGCGGGAAGGAGTCCTTGTCTGCGCAACCGCCGACGGAAAGTTGATTCCCATCCTCGGGGTTGTGGGTCACCACGGCAAGCTCGACGCTGCCATCCTAAAGGTGGATTCGACTGAGTTGGTGCCGCTGCCGCTGCAACCCGATGCCGCCCCTGGCGACGCCGCCTTCCTTTACAGCGACCCGATCAACGTGCGTGGCTACTTCAGCACGGGCATCATCAACCGGTTCTTCTGGCAGGGCGACCGTCCGGGATACCTGGGCACGCTCGACGGGATCGCCTCGTTGCGGATCAACCTCAGCACCGATTGGGCTCCCGGCAGCAGCGGTGCCCCGCTGCTCGATGCTTTCGGAAATGCGCTCGGGCACGTGACCACGATCAGCCCGGTGTCGCAAGGAGAACACCCGATGTTCTGGACCCACGAAGCGGTTCCGGCCCGTGGGATTCTGAAGCTGTTGGGGAAGTGAGGCGTAGTTGGCAGTTGGCAGTCCGCGAGCTGCCAACTGCTGACTGCTTACTGCTAACTGCTAACTGCTAACTGCCAACCCTACTGGAGCGGCGGCAACACCTGCTTTGGCGCGAAGAAGGGCGGCTCGGTCCAACCGATCCAGTACACGTCCGTCGGCCCGATGACGAAGTCCGCGACGGTCCACTTTTTGTTCTTTAGCTTGAGCAGCGCATAGGTCGTATCGCCGTCGAACGTCCCGTCTTCGAGCCGGTCGCGATACTTCGTCTTCTTGAAGTCTATGGGCTTTGAGTTCGGCGTCACCGGGCGGCATTGCACAAACGCCCAACCATCGTAAACGCGGATCTTCTGGACCACAAAGATGACCTTCTGCTTAAGGTCCTTCTCGATGCTGGGGCGAAGACCATCGAGCACCGCCTTGCGGAGCTTGGTGCCCGGACCCGGCTGCTCGAGCTTCTTGGTTTGCGCGAACACGGACGAGACCAGCAAAGCGAGGGCGACGGTTGCCAGAAGTAGGCGTGTCATGGGTCTATTGTGGCGGGATGCCGCTGCTCTGTCAAGGGACAGGAAAATCAAACTCGATAATGCGACCGTAAGCGGCACTGCCCTTCGCGGCGATCTCTACCCGAGTCATGCCGTGTTTGTCGGGTGAAGCGAATCCAACAGCCCAGTCATCGCACATGATCACGTTTGCCCAAGTTCCGCCAATGTAGTCCGCGCTTCCCCTATCGTAGTCCTTGCGACTCGAAATCAACTTCGTGAGGGCGTCGATCATGGGCTGGATGTCGCTCCCAGTGACGATGATGTGCGTCGTACCGCTGCCGCCTGCGAGGCGAACAACTTCTTTCCGGCTCTCTGCCGCCGCGACCTCCCGCATGACATCTGCAGGTAGAGATGGTGCGGAGCACCCTGAAATCATCAGGCATACGAGTCCGAGTGGGATGAGCTGCTTCATGAAACTCCTACATGGCTAAACCCAGACTGCCTATCAACGCACTTTGGACGCGTTCTGGATCGCGCTTCGATTCATCGAGCCTTGCGTGTTGGGGCTCCCCTCATGACCGCATTGTAACTCAGTAGTAGTGTCGCCCTTGCAGGGCTCATGGAATTGGGCGGCGCTCCCGGGCCTCGCGGCCCGGGCTAGCGGGTTGAGGGCCCTTGGGCCTCCAGAGACTCACGAACAGTAGTCCGGTGGCAATGGGTTACCAACGGGACAGGTGGTGAGGCGCCAATATTAGTCGCGATGGAGCGCGACCCTCCCAGTTCGGGAGATGCGCCAAAGATTGAAATCATGGCGTTGAATCATCATCAGAAGGCCCGAAGGGCCGTGACTCTATAGCCCAGGCCGACAGGCCTGGGTCTCCACGCCCGTTGATTGAGAACCCTGTAGGGGCGACACCGTCTATCCCAGACACCCGGATAAACAACGAACGCTCCCCTGAGAATCTCAGGGGAGCGTTCCATTCACACCAGCGTCGCCTTAGCGTCGCGGGCGGAAGCGAGCGTTCACATCCTCGTCGTCACCCTTCTTCTTGGGGAACTCGTCGGGAACGACGGGAGTCTCGTCACGCGGGCGCTCTTCGCGCGGTCGATCCTCACGGGGTCGATCCTCGCTCGGGCGGTCTTCTCGGGGACGATCGTCTCGCGGACGATCTCGGTCTCGATCTCGGCCGCCGAAGCCGCCTCGATCTCCACCGCGTCCACCACGATCTCCGCCGCGTCCGCCGCGGTCTCCGCCTCGATCACCACCGCGTCCACCGCGATCGCGATCTCGGCCGTAGCCTCCGCGATCACCGCCACCGCGGCCCGGCGCGGGCGGCTCGCCCGCTTCGTTGCCTTCGAGGCCGGGCAGCGTCTGCTTCAGGCCGATCGCCGTGAAGTTCACGCGACCTTGGCTGTCGATTTCGTGGACACGTACATTGAGTTCATCGCCGATGTTGACGACATCCTCGATGCGGCCCAGCGGGTTGACGGACAGCTGCTCCTTGGGGACCATGCCATCGCGACCCGGCATGTACTCCACGAACGCGCCTCGGCCGATGATTCGAGTGACCTTGCCGCGGAACTCGGCGCCCATCGCGACTTCGTCGGTCAGGCCCTTGATCATCGCGATCGCACCCTCGATCATCTCCGAGCTCGTTCCACCGATGAGCACCGTGCCATCCTGCTGGATGTCGACGCTGGCACCGGTCGTGCCCGTGATCTTCTTGATCGTCGCGCCACCCGGTCCGATGACCGCACCGATCTTCTCGGGGTTGATCTTGATCGTGACGACTTGCGGGGCCGACGGCGCCACGCTGTCGCGGGGAGCCGAGATCTCAGCTTCGATCACGTCGAGAATCTGGAACCGAGCCGTCTTCGCCTGGCCGAGAGCCTGAGCGAGAACCTCGTCGGGGATACCGTCGAGCTTCGTGTCGAGTTGCAAGGCGGTGATACCGTCCCGCGTTCCGGCGACCTTGAAGTCCATGTCTCCGCAGAAGTCTTCCATGCCCTGGATGTCCGTGAGCACCTTGAAGATCTTGCCGTCCGACATGAGACCCATGGCGATACCGGCGACCGGTGCCTTGATCTTGATGCCGGCGTCCATCAGCGCGAGGGTCGAACCACACACCGACGCCATCGACGTCGAACCATTGGATTCGAGAACTTCGCTGATGAGCAGAAGGGTGTAGGGGAAGTCCGGATCGTCGAGCGTGATCACGCTTCGCATCGCGCGCGCGGCGAGGGCACCATGGCCGTTTTCGCGTCGGCCGGGGACGCGCATCGGTCGCACTTCACCGACCGAGAAGGACGGGACGTGGAGGAC
>JANJUB010000117.1 GCA_024710805.1 Fimbriimonadaceae bacterium
CCCCCACCCTTGACCAAACCAAGTAGACTCCCTGCCCATGGGGCGATGGCGATCGATCGGGGCGGCCACGGCGACATTGCTCGTCGCCAGCGGCGTTGCCCAGAAGGCTCCCGTCGAGCCACCCCGACCCCCACTCCCCGATCCCGCCGCGCTGAGCTGCCAAGCCGCGATCCTCATCGACGAGGCGAGCGGACAGGTGCTTTTCGAGAAGCGCGCGGACGAGCGGATGTTCCCCGCGTCGACCACCAAGATTCTCACCGCCTTGCTGCTGATCGAGCATTGCCGACTCGATGAAACCGTCACCGCCCCGGAGGACATCGAGAAGGTCGGCGAAGCATCGCTCCACCTGAAACCGGGCGAGCGGCTCGCGCTGGATCACCTTCTCGCCGGCATCATGCTCCGCAGCGGCAACGATGCGAGTGCGGCCGGTGCGATCCACATCGCCGGCTCGGTCGAGAAATTCGCCGAGATGATGAACGAGCGGGCACGGCGCATTGGCTGCACCGGGTCGCAGTTCAAGAATCCCCACGGCCTCCACGATCGTGAGCACTACACGACCGCCCGCGACCTCGCGCTCATCGCCCGCGAGGCCATGCGCTATCCTGAGTTCCGCGAAATCGTGCGCTCCCGCAAGGCGGTGATCGATCGCGAGCCGGGCCAGACCGACAAGCTGATCGTCAGCCGCAACAAGTTTCTGGCCGACGACCCGACCGCCGACGGCATCAAGACCGGATTCACCCGCCCGGCGGGCATGTGCTTCGTGGGCAGCGCCTCGCGCAACGGCTACCGGTTGATCTCGGTGGTGATGAAAAGCGATGCTTGGCGTAGCGACACCCAGGACCTGATCGATTGGGGCTTCAAGACCTTTGCACCGACGCGACTGGTCTCGGCGGGAGAACCGCTGGCTCAGACGATCAAGCTCGCAAGTGGCGAGGAGATCACCCCGGTCCCGGTGCGCTCGTTCCGGGCGATGGTAACGGCGGGCGAGGTCCCGGAGGCCGAAGTCGCGATCATTCCCGCGGCGGGGCTGCGGTTACCCATCGCCCCTGGCCAACAGGTGGGCCATATCGAAGTGAAACATGCTGACCGAGTCGAGAAGATTCCCGTCGTGTCGAGGTTTGTTGTCGGGGCTACGCCCCAAAAGCAAGCTCGAATGCCCGTCGCCTTGGGCGCGGTTGCATTCCTGGCGTTCTGGGCGGGACTGCGCAGCCGCCGAAACCGGTTTTTCGAGAGGACGTTGGGAGACAGACGATGAGTGAACGACTCCATAAGCGGATCGCCGCTTCCGGGATATGCAGCCGCCGCGCGGCGGAAGAACTGATCAAGGCGGGCCGAGTCGCGGTCAATGGTGAGCCCATCATCCAAATGGGCGTCATCGTTACCGACGACGACATCGTGACCGTCGATGGCGAGCCCATCGGTCGCCCTCCGCTCTACGTTCTGGTGATGCATAAGCCGCCGGGTTACGTCACGACCCTTTCCGACCCTCAGGGACGGCCCACCGTCAAGCGGTTGCTGCCGGCGATCGGAACGGCGCTCAAGCCGGTCGGGCGTCTCGACATGAATAGCGAGGGACTGCTGCTCTTCACCAACGACGGCGAGCTCTCAAACCGCCTTGTCCATCCCCGCTGGGGCATGGAGAAGGAGTATGAGGTCACCGTAGAGGGCGTCCCGAGCATGGAAGATCTGGAACGCCTTCGGAAGGGCATCTACATCGACGGCGGCAAGACCCGGCCGGCGGTGGTGGAACTGCTCTCGAAGCCGGATCGCAAGGCGACCACGAGCAAGCTGAAGTTCATCCTCCACGAGGGCAAGAAGCGGCAGATTCGACTGATGTGCGACGCAATCCAATGCCCGGTCGTGAAGCTCGTCCGCGTTCGGATCGGATTCCTACGCCTCAAGGGCATGCCTCCCGGCCAGTGCCGAATGCTGGGAAAGCAAGATATCGAGCGGTTGGCGAAGGCCGTCGGGCTGGATCGCTAGTTATCTCCCTCCTTTCCTTGGTGCGCAAGAACGAGTGCATCTGACCCTCCCTCCCTAGCCCTCGCTCTCGCCAGCGCGAAAGGGAGGGGACATTTCCGGGTACCACACTCCCCATGCGCATCCTCATCATCGGCGGCGGCGGCCGCGAACACGCCCTGGCATGGAAGTTGGCTCGGGAGCACACCGTCTATGCTTGTCCGGGCAATCCGGGCATCGCCCAGGTGGCGGAGTGCATCGTCGGCGATCCGCTGTCGACCGCGATCCAGGTTCGCCCGGATCTCGTGGTCATCGGGCCCGAAAACCCGCTCATCGAAGGGCTCGCCGATCGGATGCGTGTCGAAGGTCTAACCGTGTTCGGCCCCGGGGCAGACGGCGCGCAGCACGAGGCGAGCAAGGCATTCTCGAAGACCCTGATGCAGGAAGCTGGCGTTCCGACCGCGCCTTTCAGCATCCACACCGACGCGGCGAGTGCACGCATGGCCGCCAAGGCTCGGTTCGATGCTGGGCAGAGTGTGGCGGTGAAGGCAAGCGGTGCCGCGCTCGGCAAGGGGGTCGTGGTTTGCGACACCTACGAGGAAGCCGACGACGCGATCGCAATGATGCTGGAAGATCGCGATCTCGGCGAAGCTGGGGACACCGTCGTCATCGAGGACCGGCTGCGAGGGCGGGAGTTCAGCTTGCTGAGCGTCGTCAGTGGCACCGAGTTTGTCAGCTTGCCAGTCGCGCAGGACTATAAGCGCGCCCTCGATGGAGATCGGGGCCCGAACACTGGCGGCATGGGCACCTACTCGCCCGTAGCAAAAGTCGATGACGACCTCGTCCGCAAGGCCGAAGACCGGATCGTGCGACCGATGCTTGTAGCGATGAAGGATCACGGAATCGACTACCACGGGGTGCTGTTTTCGGGGGTGATGGTGGTGGACGGCGAGCCGATGTGCTTGGAGTACAACGTGCGTTTCGGCGATCCAGAGACGCAAACGGTGATGCGCCGACTAGGGCCCGGCTTGGGCGAACTTCTTTACGCCGCGGCGAAGGGGCAGCCCCTGCCGACTGTTTCGGTTGACGTTCCCTCGGCGGTGACGGTCGTGCTGGCCAGTTCGGGCTATCCGGGTGGATACGCGAAGGGCGTTCCGATCTCGATTCCTGTCGATCTGGATGAGTCAGTCGTGGTGTTCCATGCCGGAACCGCCGACGCCCTCAGGGAATCTCCTGCACCCGAAATTTCAAATCTCCGGACGAACCACCGGGGTGAGGGGGAGTTTGTGTCCGCGGGCGGGCGGGTGCTGGGGGTGAGTGCCACCGGAGCCACGGTCGCCGAGGCCCGGGCCAGGGCCTACGCCGCCGCCGACCGGATTGCGTTCGAAGGCAAGATGCTGCGCCGCGATATCGCCGCCGAGCAGTAAACTCGGGTCGTGAGCTACGCCGTAGGATGCGTGCCGTACTTGAACGCCAAGCCGTTGGTCTGGCCGTTCGCGGGTGAAGGCTCCCCGGTCCGGGTCCAGTTCGATGTGCCCTCACGGTTGCCGAAGTTGCTCGATGACGGCCAAGTGCAAGCCATCCTCGTATCCTCGATCGAGGCACTTCGGCGTCCGCGCATTGCGGATGGCGTTTCGATTTCATCGTTCGGCGAAGTGCTCAGCGTGCGCCTCTTCAGCCGCGTCCCCTTCGAGCAGATTCGCACGCTTGCCCTCGACCAGAGCTCGATGACGAGCAACGCCCTTGCTCAGATTCTGCTCGCTGAGCAACACGGTTGCCACCCGAATACCACCGCCCTGCCTCCCGATCTTGCCACCATGCTCGATGTCGCCGACGCCGGCGTTCTGATCGGTGACGCCGGGATGCGCGCCGACGGCACCGGTTTGCAGGTCATGGACCTCGGTGCGGCTTGGACCGAACTGACGGGATTGCCCTTCGTCTGGGCGCTCTGGGTCGGCGGCGACGGTCTGGACGCAACCCTCGCCGACTATCTGGCCGACGCCGCGCCCCGAGCATTGGCCAACCTCGACACGCTCTTGCCGAGCTTTGCCGCCGAATCCGGGTTCAGCGAACCCCTCGCGCGACGGTACTTCACGGAGATCATGGATTATGGGTTCGGCGAGGCGCACCGCGCGGGACTCGCGGCTTACGCCGAACGACTGCTCAAGCACGGACTGGTTCAGGAAGCCACGATCCCACAGATCGTGGGAAGCGCCTCGCTAGCTCGCTAGCCGAGCCACGAACCGAAGTCGTACGTAATCCGCCGTCCAAGTTCCCTGGTCGTCGCAGAGGGCCGGCCTCAGCAAGTTGACCACGTCCTCGGTGATGCCCGGAACATCTTCTGGTTGGCATCGCTCGAAAAACGGCCCGGCAAACGTCTGCAGCCAACCCGCCATGTGGGTGGGCAGCAGCGTCGGGCGAGGAATCAGCGCGATCTGCTCGACCGCGAAGCCGCCTTTCGCGAGCCGCTTGGCATAGTTCTCGGGCGTCGGGAAGAACCAGGGCGAAAAGTCTCGGCACGCGACTCCGCGCTTTTCCATCGCCGCCCGCAGCGCGACCGTGATCGCGGCCACGTTGCCATGGCCCCCGAACTCGCCAACGAACCGTCCCCCCGGGCGGAGTGCCCGAGCCACTCCAGCGATGACTGCGTCGGCCTGAGGAATCCAGTGAAGCGCGGCGTTGGTGAACACCGCGTCGAACTCCTGGTTGAAGGTCAACGCATCGCCAGACATCAGCCGGGCATCGACGCCCAGGGCAATCGCCGCCCGGATCATCTCGGCCGAGCGATCGACCCCCACGACCGACGCACCTCGCCGCATGAGTTCGATGGTCAGCGCCCCGTCTCCGCAGCCGAGATCGAGAATGCGTTCGCCCGGCTTCGGATCGAGCAGGTCCACGACCGCGTGGCCGTAGTCCGAGACAAAGCGAGCGTGCTCGTCGTATTGGCTAGGGTTCCAGTCGTTCATCTTCCTAGTTTGCCCGACCCCCGGCCCCTCGGGTACCCTCTACAGGTTCCCGAAGGCCCTTCCGGAACCCAAAAACTACTATGATCATTCTCGTGCCCGTCAAGCGCGTGGTCGATCCGTATGCCCGGGTGAAGCCCTTGGCCGACGGTTCCGGAATCGACACCAGCGGCGTCAAGTTTGAGATCAACCCCTTTGACGAGATCGCCCTCGAAGAAGCCGTCCGTCACAAGGAACGCGACCCGAACATCACCGTTCTCGCGGTCAGCATCGGCGCTTCCGAGTGCGAAGAACAACTTCGCAAGGCGCTCGCCATGGGCGCGGATCGCGCGATTCTCGTCGAGACCGCCGAGGTCTACGATTCGTTGGGCGTGGCCGTCGAGTTGAAAGCCGTCGCGCAGGCCGAGAATGTCGATGTGATTCTGATGGGCAAGCAGGCCACCGACGACGACAACAACCAGGCCGCCCAGATGCTCGCCGCCAAGCTCGGATGGCCTCAGGCCACGTTTGCCGCCAAGGTCGAGTTCGCCGGAAGGACCGCCAAGGTCACCCGCGAGACCGATGCCGGCGAGGAGACGCTTGAACTCGATCTTCCCGCCGTGATCACCGCGGACCTACGATTGAACGAGCCTCGCTACATCGCCCTTCCGGGCATCATCAAGGCGCGCAGTAAGCCGCTGGACCGACGCGCGCCCAGTGCGCCCGCCCAGTCCAAGATCCGAAGACTGAAGGTGGAGGCCACACCACCGCGCGCCGCCGGACGCAAGGTCGGGTCGATCGATGAACTGGTGACCGAGCTGAAGAACAAAGGAGTGCTGGCGTGAGCAAGCTGTTAGTCGTTGCATTCAATGAGAGCGATGTTTCGGCGGGAGCCGGGTTGGCGGCCGCACTGGGTCTGCCCTACGACGTGCTCGATGCCGTCGGATCGCATGCCGTTGCGGACGCCTTGGCCCCGGCCATCGCTGGGGCACTTGGCGGTTACTCGCACGTCGCCGCAGTTAGTTCGATGCGCTCGAAGGACGTGATGGCCCGGGTCGCCGGCATCGTCGATGGCGCGATGGTCACCGATGTGATCGCCGCCCAATCGGCCACCGTGTTTCAGCGCCCGATCGTGGCCGGTACGATGATCGAGACCGTCGAGGTTCTTGGATCGCCGACGGTCCTCACCTTCCGCCCCGCCGGATTCAAGGGCTCGGCCGAAGTGGGATCGCGAACGCCGGTGACCGCGGACGCTGGGCAAGCTCGCCGAGTCGGAGCCAACGAGCGCCAGGGCGGACGCCCCGACCTCACTCAAGCCAAGGTCGTCGTCAGCGGCGGACGTCCGCTCAAAGATGCCGCCACGTTCGAAAGCGTCATCGGCGGATTGGCTGATGCTTTGGGCGGCGCGGCGGGTGCCACGCGAGCCGCCGTCGATAGCGGCATCGCTCCCAACGAGCTTCAGGTGGGACAAACCGGCAAGATCGTCGCCCCCGATCTTTATATCGCGGCGGGAATCTCCGGGTCGACGCAGCACATGGCGGGAATCAAGGACTCCAAGGTGATCGTCGCGATCAACAAAGATCCCGATGCCCCGATTTTCGAGTTTGCCGATTACGGATTGGTGGCCGATCTTTACGAGGCGATCCCCGCTCTGCTCGCCGCGATCGGGAAGTAGGTCCGTGAATCCTTGGACCGGCTAAACCCGTTCTAGTACAATCAGACTTCGGGAGGCCGGGTGGAACGCCAGCAAGACACGCACGACGATTTGCAGCACGTTGCGGACGAGGTCCGTAGCGTTCTGCAATTGGCGGAGCGACTACGGGAAGCCCAGGGCGGCACGCTGGACGACGAGAGCATCGTCGCCGTTGCCGAGGCCACCGGCACCCCCGAGGAATATGTCCGTGTGCTCGCTCGAATGCAGCAGCCCGAGAAGAAGCAGGGCGTCTTCTCGAACCTAAAATCGGCGTTCTTCACCCTTGAGCCGGACGTTCGCTCGTCGGTGCTCGCCGCCCTCGCCGCCACATTCACCGCGTTCTTCCGAGTGGTGTCGATGGTGCAGTCGGGTGCTGGCGCGACCTTCTTCGACAGCCTGTCCCTCATCTGCCTTGGCCTCGCGATCTGGACGATCAGCCTCTCCCGGGATCGAAAAGGAGCGGCGCTGGGAGGCGCTTTGTATGGTGGCGTGCTGTTCGTGTCGCTCGGCCTGTTCGCCTACGTGATCCAAGCTCCGTGGTCGGCTCCCTCATTCCTGCTGATCGCTTTCTTGGTCGGTGGTGCGTTCGGCGGGATCTTGACCCAGCGGCTGATCGCCCGCTTCCGCGGTCGGCTCGGGCTGCAGGATCCGATGACCGAGCGCCAAGAACTGCTACGACAACTGGTCACGATTCAGGACAAGCTGCGCACCGGCGAACAGAGCGCCACGTTCGTCAGTGTCGATGTCGTCGGCTCCACGCAGATCAAGGCGCAATGCGATCCGCTCAGCGTCGAGTTTACGTTCAACGAGTATCACCTCTTTCTCGAGCTGGTCGCGAAGCGATTTCAAGGGAGAGTGCACTCGACTTCTGGCGACGGCGCAATCCTCGCCTTCGATCATCCGCAGCAGGCGTTCGCCGCGGCTCGCAATCTTCAAACCGGCATCATCGAACTGAACACCTTCCGCAACAAGACCGGTTCGCCGTTGGTCTTGCGGGTCGGGTTGCACACCGGAACCGTCGTCGCCCCGCAGGCGGGCGACCTCACGTCGCTGAACTTCGCCCACGTCATCGACGTCGCCGCTCATTTCCAGAAGGTGTGTCCTCCCGGCGGTATCGCGGTCAGCGACGCCGCGGCCATCCACTTGCCGGGAGGTGCGCCGTCGGTAGGAGTGGAGAAGGTCCGCGCCGCCGATCTCGCCGGGACCGTCTGGCTCCCGCGTCACGCCGTTCGTGCGCTCGCCGAGGGCGCCCCGCCACCTTTGCCCGGAGTCTCGGGATGAAGCGGTTGATCCTGCTGGCGCTGCCCTTGATGCTACTGTTCGGGTGCGGCCAACAAGCCCCACCAACGGCAACGGTTCAAGAGCCGCCAAAGAAGGATCGCCTCGCCGACTGGCCCGCCGACAATCTCCTCGCCCCCGAGTTTCTCTCGACGGTCGACCGCGAGGCAGGCCGAATCAAGGGTGACGCCGAACCCACCCGCATCCCCGCACGCTACAAGATGCCCGATTGGTGTCAGCCAACCTCGCCCATCTCGATGAAGAGCCCGCGACTCGCGCGCCTTGCCTTCCACTTCCGGCCGCGCGACGAATCGTGGCGCAAGGACGATGACCAGCGGATGCTCGATCTGAAGAACGGGAAGCCGCGGGGGAGCGAACAGCTTGTGATGGCCCGCCCGTGGGTGGGCTGGTACGGTCAGGCCAGCGGCCGCGAGGCACTGCCCGAGAACCGCGAACGCAACTATACGCTGCGTGTGTATCACCTTTACGCGAACAATCGCCACCTGGAGGTCCATCTGGAGTGGCCCACGGGCGATAAGGACGCGTTCGAGGAGGGACTCTCTATGCTGGCGCATCTGGTCTATAGCATCGAGCCGCTGGAGACGCCTTGAACCGGATCTTGATGATTCGGCCGACGGCCTTTGCTTACCACCCCGAAGCGGCGGCGACCAACACGTTTATGCGAGAGGCACCCGTGGATGCGGTGCTCAGTGAGTTCGATGGGGCGGTGGCTTCGCTACGCGCGGCCGGGGTGACGGTCGAGGTTCTGGATTCTCCGCCCGGGTGTCCGGATGCCGTGTTCCCGAACAACTGGTTCTCGACCCACGAGGACGGGCGGATGGTCGTGTATCCGATGATGTTGGAGGCGCGCCGCTCCGAGCGGAGCCTGCTTCGGGAGGGCGCCGCTCCGTCGGCGCCACTTTTCGCTGCCTACGCCGACGTCTGGGACCTCACCGGATACGAGGCCCAAGCCCGCTATCTCGAGGGGACGGGCAGCTTGGTGCTCGACCGCGAGGCGCGAGTCGCGTTCGCGTGCCTGTCCCCGCGCACCGATCGCGAGCTCTCCGAACGATGGGCGGATCGGATGGGCTACCGGCTCGTGCTGTTCGAGGCGTTCGATGCCGCCGGGGTTGCGGTGTATCACACCAATGTGGTCATGGCCGTCGGCTCGACGTGGGCGGTGATCTGCGATGAGGCCTGTGCCGATGCCGCGCTGGTGATTCGCGAACTTCGAGACCTCGGTAAGTCGGCGGTCACGATCACTTTGCCTCAGATGAGCGCATTCTGCGGCAACATCCTGGAGCTGGATTCTGGCGTCGCGATGTCGCGTACGGCGTACGACGCGTTTCGAGCTGACCAACTTGAGGTGATTCTGGCTGACCGCCCGGCGATCGTCGCCGATATCCCAACCATCGAAACCGTCGGCGGCGGAAGTTTTCGATGCATGATCGCGGAGTTGGCGTAGTTAACGAATGGAGTGTAACGGATGTGGAATGTCGCTAGAAGTGGACTCCTTAGCTGGTTGTTGATTCTCGTTAGTATTGGAAACGCGCAACAGATATCTAAGGACGAGGCGGTGCGCTTGGCCACGGGCTACGCGAAGTCGCTCGGTTACGCGCCGTCAGGAACAGGCGATGCCAAGCTTGTTGACACTATCCCTGTCGGGTGGCACGTCACCTTTGATAACGCGAGCGTCATGTTGGAGCCAACCGGATTACTTTCGAGCGCTTTCGGAGGAGGCCCATCCGATCCTGACAAGTTGCCATCAGCGGACGAGTTCGCCAATGACGATGCAGCTTGGGACTTCGCCGAAGATGTCCTCGCACCGTTGCGAGTACCCGAGGGGTTGCACCGCGAAGGCCTCTATCGTGAGCGCGGCTACATCAGTCTCGTTTTCGGAGTCCGCCCCTTCGGTTATCCAGCGCAGGGCGGAAATTCTGCATCGGTTACGATTCGCGCCCAGGATCGGCAGGTTGTCATGGTGGGGATCGGGCGCGGTTGGAACTATGAAGCTCCGAATATCAAGATCACTGAAGCCGAGGCGATAGCGATTGCAGAGAAGCACGTGAAAGCCCCTTCCGCTACTTGGACCACTCACCTGAGTTACTGGACGATCCTCCTCCCTGATTCGTCCGAGGCCATCCGCACGCTCTTCGAACGCCAAACATCTCGGCTCTTTTACGTGATTAGGTCCGAAGTAAACGGCGTAATCGTCGACACCGTCACTGGCGATGTTGTCACGACTGGCCAGCTATCCTTGGCGCACGAACCTGCGGGCATAAGCAGAAAGATTCCGGAGTCCGTAGCCATTCCAAGCAAGGTGTATTCGCACCCGAAGTACAAGCCCATCCCGAAGGCGGTCGGATTCGAGTCTGGTTCAACCGCCCCTGTTGCCCAAGACTCCGCGCCCGAGGGCACGAGTTTGCCCCTCATCACCGGGGTCGCCGTCGTGACGGGATTGGTGGGATTCGCGTTAGGGCGATGGCGTCGATAGCCTAGCGAGCGCCAGTACGATACAGCCGGCGACTACGGTCCAGCCACATCCCACATCCCACATCCCACATCCGACATACAACCTCACACTTCCAGTCGCAACGTGATAATCTCGAACGGGCGGTAATCCACCGGTACGAGGCCGTCGGTCGTCTCCAACTCCACGTCCGGGTTCTCTTCGAGGTCGCACAACCACGCTGACCTGAACGGACGGGCGCAGAAGATATCCGCGTTGCCGCGGGCACCGTGGCACTCGTAAAGCCGCACGATGATCGCCTGGCCGTCTTCCGCCTTCTTTACGGACTCCAACACCAAGTTGCGATCGTCGCACGCCATAAACGGCGGGAGGTTCCCCTGCTCGCCGCTCCCCGGCGACAGGAACGCATGCCGCAAGGGCGCGTTCAGCGCGTACGCCGCCGCCACCACCCCGGCGTAGTTGTAGGGGCCGAAGTGAGGCATCAGCGCATAAGTGAACCGATGCACGCCCATGTCGCACTCGGGGTCTGGGGCCTTGGGCGCCTTGAGCAGCGAAAGCCGCATCACGTTGCCGTGGATGTCGTGGCCATACTTGCCATCGTTCAGCAACGCCACACCGTGGTCGCCTTCGCTCAGGTCGGCCCACTTCTGGGCGCAGACTTCGAATCGCGCGACATCCCACGATGTGTTGAAGTGGGTCGGACGCTCAACGTTGCCGAACTGAATCTCGTAAGTCGCCCGTGGCGAGTGGATGTTCATCGGGAATGCGACCTTGAGCAGCTTGTCTTCCTCGCGCCAGTCGATCTCCGTTTCAAAGAGAATGATCGGGGCCGCGCCGAGGACGATCCGCTGGCGAATCCGGCTGTTTCCAAACGTCTTCTCGACCTCGGCGGCCACCCGCACCGGACCTCGCTCGACGATCTCGAATCGGTCGCTGCGCACCAAGTCGGTGCCCGTTTCGAAGGCGTAAGGATCGATGTCCCACGCCGACCAGAAGATCGGCTTGTCCTCAAACAACTGGAACATGTTCGCGAGCTTGCCAGGGGCGACAAACTCGGTGCCGTCCTCGAGGCTCTCGATGCTCGTGATGTTGCCGTTACCGTCGAAGCGTACGCTCAGCGAGCCGTTCTCCAGCCGCCGCAAGTTGTTCGAGGCACGAAGCCGCGTGCGTGAAGCCACCGGAGCATCGCTGAGATCGGCCACCGCCACGCTGCCGATCGCGCATGAGGGCGTCTGGAACACGAGCGATCGCTCGCCAAACGCTTCCACCAACTGCACGGGTAGATGCTCGTCGCAGCAGATCAGGGACTGGGGCACGGCTTCTTCGGTCCACGGTATCCGGCCGAGACCCGGTACGGTCGCGTTTTGATACAGCGCCACGGGGCGGGACATCTCGGATCGGTCGAGCCCCGAGCCGATCTTCACCAAGCTCTCGGCGACGACCCGCTCGCCGATCTCGCGCACCGCCGCGTAGTCGATCTCGCTGTCGCGATACACCTCGTTCACCGAAGAGCCGGGAATGATGTCGTGGAACTGATTGAGCAGCACGAGCTTCCAAGCGGCTTCGAGGTCCGCCTTGGGGTAGCCCTTGGTGAAGTCGCTGCGGAAGCACGCCAGCAACTCCGCGTCGCGCAGCAAGAACTCGCAGTAGCGATTGTGCATCTTGTTACGCGCTTGGCTCGTGTACGTCCCGCGGTGATACTCCAAGTAGAGTTCGCCGACCCAGGTGGCGAGGTCGCGGCTCTTGTTGTAGGCCTCGGAGTAGAAGTCGAGTGCCTTCTTGCCCTGCATCACGTCGGGCATGTTCGAGGCGGTCCGGGCGCGCCGCAGGAACTCGAGGTGCTTCTCGGTCGGACCGCCGCCGCCGTCGCCCCAGCCGAACAAGTACAGCGAGGTATCCGAGCGGCCGTGGTCGCGGTGGTTCTTGACGCTCTGGAGCATCTGCGTCGGCGAGCAGTCACCGATGTAGGTGTCCGCAGGCGGGAAGTGGGACCACACACGGGTTCCGTCGATGCCCTGCCACCAGAACGTATTGTGCGGGAACCGATTGATCTGGTTCCAACTGATCTTCTGGGTGAGGAAGTACTTGATGCCGAACTTCTCGAGGATCTGCGGGAGCGCCGCCGAATACCCGAACACGTCGGGAAGGAACATGTCGTCTGTGGTCACGCCGAGCTTCTCGCGGAAGTAACGGCGTCCGTAGAGGAACTGGCGAACGAGCGACTCGGCACCGGTAAGGTTGCAGTCGGCCTCCACCCACATCGATCCGACCGCTTCCCACTGGCCGCGCTTGATCGCTTCCTTCACGCGCTTGAACAGAGTCGGATACTCCTTCTCGAGCCACTCATACTGCGAGGCCTGGGAGTGCGCGAACACGTACTCCGGGTAGTCCTTCATCAGCTGGAGCTGGGTGGCCGTGGTGTGGGCCATCTTCTTCTTGGTGATCTCGATGGGCCAAAGCCACGCGGTGTCGAGGTGAGCGTGGCCGACCGGGAAGGTGCGGTGGCTGACCTCGCCGTTCAGGCTCAGCAGGGCGTCGCGGACCATCTTGCGGCAGCGTCCGATGGTGTCGCGCTGGTCGGCTCGGTAGCGGTTGCACACCTCGTTCAGCGCGCGCATCAGCGTGGCATGGCTGGGGTCCGACTCGTCGAGCGCCTTCATCAAGTCTTGGGCGAACGCACAGTCGTAGTAAAGCGCCTTCAGTTCTTGGTCGACCACGACGAGCTCCGCTCGATCGACGGTTTCGACCAGTTCTTGGCGAGGCAGTTCGCGGCCATGCACGCGGCACTCGGGGTTGCGGGTGTACGTCTGCACGTACAGTTCGATCTTCTCATTGCCCGTGGCGACTTCGAGGAGCGGACAAATCTCGTGCGGGCCATCAACGCCCCGCGACGGCGAGTTGCTCCGCCAAACCGTGCGCTCACCGCCGACTTCTAAGATCGCGCCGACGCTCTGCCCCGCCGCCGTCTTGGGCACCCGCCCGCTGACGCGGAACCATACGGTTCGGTACGCCGGGCCGTACTGGAATCCCTTGGTGACCTCGCGGAACTCGCCCTTCTTGGCCTCGTTCTCGGTGGCGTAGGGTTCTTCGCAGAACTCGATCGTGAGCGGTGCCAGCGGTTTGGTGAGTTGATCTTCAAGTTCGAGCTTGACGAACTGCGCAATCCGCGCGATGGTGATCTTCGGGTGCTTCAGCATGTCGGCGGGGGGAGTTTACTT
>JANJUB010000161.1 GCA_024710805.1 Fimbriimonadaceae bacterium
GAGGGATGTGTCGTGCCCTCGCTGAACCTGACTCAGGGCAAAACACCACGCCGGCACAATGGCATCCGGCGGCTGCGATCATCTCACAATCATGACTGCCCACGAGGCGCGAGGATGGCTTGTGCCTCGCCAAACTCTCGAGAGCTGGCCCGTAGCCGCCGGTTGGTTTGTACCGGCGGACCGATTGACGCCCGGTCAGGCGGTGCGAGGGCACGACGCATCCCTCGCCCACAAGGAGTCCCCGCATGAAGCGCATCCTCGTCGTTGCCCGAGACATGCTGGGGGACTTGGTCAACACGACCGGAGCTGTCCACTCGCTGCTCGAGGCGTTTCCCGAAGCTGAGTTTGACCTCGAATGCGGGACGGCGGGCGTCGGACTCTTCGCTGGCTGGCCCTCACGACTCAGGATCACCCCACGTCATCGCCACGGCGGCATGGCCGGCCGCCTACGGCGCGTCCTCGCCTATCGAAAGGGCCGCTACGACTTGGCGCTGGTCCTCGACCCCTCGCGAACCCGCATCCGCCTCTGCACGTGGGCGGGAATCCCGCGCGTCGTCGGCCCGGTGCGAAAGCCCGGCCCCATCCGACACGCCGAACTCATCGATGTCTCGGCCGGCAAGCACGATCTCTTCCCTTCGCTCGAAGGTGTACTTCGGGCGGTAGGTGTCGAGGCTTCGATCGCCCCTCGGGTCCACCTTCAAGAAGAGCATCGAGAGTGGGCACGAGAACTCCCCCTCTCCGCTGGCGGGGAGGGGGCTGGGGGGTGGGGTCGAGTCGGCCTTTTCGTCGGGGCATCGGATCTCGCGAAGCGCTGGCCCCGGTGGCACGAACTCACGCCCGGCGAGGACTGGATCGCGATGTGCGGTCCCGGCGAAGAGGCACTCCTCGAAGGGTTGAACGTGCCGCACCTGCCCACCCCGCCGAACATCCTCGCCTTCGCGGCCTTGCTCAAGCGACTCGACGTCTTGGTCACCGCCGACACCGGCCCTGCTCACCTGGCCGCCGCGGTCGGAACGCCCTGCGTTGTCCTCTACGGCCCCACGAATCCCGAGCGCTACCAACCCTGGCCCACCGAACCGCCCCACGAGCTTCTGAGCCACCCCAGCCCATGCGATCACTACGGTGCCGGGTGCGCGTTCAAAGAAGCCGGTGTCTGCAGCCAGCGGTGCATCAGCGCGATCACACCGGCCGAAGTCCACGCTTCGATCGAGCGCATTCTCAGTCGCCGAAGGTGACGTAGCCCCACTGCTCCGGCTGGTGCATGTCGATCACGCCTTGCGGCGACCACACCCAGTTGAACTCGGGGTTGTCCAGCTTCTTACGGTAGGGCCCCGGTCCGGTGACGATCTCCAGGTCGTTCACGACCTTCCCGTCGCGATCTTCGAGCAGCCACTGCACGCGCGAGAAGTTCACCCGCCATACTTCGCCGATGTTGGGCGGGCAGGGCATGCCCGCATTCTCGGCAAAGCAAGCCCAGGGGAAAGCAATCTCAAGCGTCCAGCCGTCGTCGAGGTCGGTCGGATCGTTGAGCGTGCCTTTCAGGTGGACCGCCGTCTTGGCGTAGGTCTCCCAGCCGTTGTCGGCGTCTCCACCGTTGCGGTAGGGCTTGGCGAGGTACAGGTCCCACGTCGTGTTCAGCGCGTTCATCTCGAACTCGAAGTAGCGGAGCGCGTCGCCGTCGGGGTCGATGAACACCTCGAAGTCGTTGTCGTGGAAGATCACGCTGTCGTGCTCGGTCAGGGTGGCCCACAGGTGAGGCTCTTCCAGTTCGGCGCCGATGTAGAAGAACTCGTCGTCCCAGAGCATCTTCGCCCGGGTGAGGAAATGCGGCCGCGATTTGGCATCACCCTCGATGTCGACGAACGCCTCGGTCCAGGGTGCGAGCTTCCAGTTCGGGTGCTGGAGCGTGCCATCGATGGGCAGCGGGGTCGGACACTTCGGGCAGAGATAACGGCGCGGCATGGGTCTGAATGTTGGCAGGTTGGAGTGTTGGTGTGTTGGAGAATTCCGGAACTCCCCTCGCTCCACTGTGGGGAGAGGGGTTGGGGGTGAGGGGTAGACAACACACATCTGAAGCGCGTAGCCACGGGTTTCGAGGTCACGAGCCCTGTGAGTGACGAGGCCCCGTGGAGCCCCTAGCGCCAGCCCAGAAGCTGTGGGTTGCCTCGCCCCTGCAGTTCATCGCAAGTACTTGTCGCAAACCGCGGCGGGGTGCTGTATGATGAGACTCATGGAGGGACCACGGTCGAAGCCCGAACCGGAGGCCCGCCACAGTGCAACTATGGCGGGCATATCGACCGGGTCGCCCAGAAGACGGAGGAAGATTAGATTTAATGGTTGATAGAGGTGTGAGGATTCGAGGAGTGATGTTGTGTGTCGCGTTGCTGGCCGTCGGATGCGGGGCTTCAGATGAGCCTGTGGTCAGCCAAGCTCCTCCAGTCACGGGGGCTGGTAGCGAGACTGTTCTGCTAAAGTTTGCTGGGGAAGCTAATGGCTCAAGTCCATTTTCAATAAGGCTTCCTCTATGGTGGCCTGCTGAGGATAAGCTGGAGAGCGAGGGATCCGATCTGGTTTACAAGGGTGCTAGCATTGGTTTGAGTGGCGGTCGCACCTTTGTGGTCAGCGCTCTAGCAAAAGGCAATGGTCGTTGGTCGGAGTTCAAGGAGGTCTATGACGAAGACTTGCGAACGGGAAAGAATGAGAAGGTTGTTGAGGGAAGCACTACCTACCTCCTTTCGGGAGTTTCGGCTAATCAGGGTGCCTTTCAGCTTTCAATGGTTTCAGGGGCCAGATACGACAAGACCACCGAAGACTTGGTGTTTCTGCACTTTGAATCAAAGCAACGTGAGGATTTCACTGCTAAGCATAGAGAGGATCTCCTCAGCGCTCTCCGTAGCGCGAGCGTGGGTCCGTAAGGGAACAAGATTGAGTTGAAGAAACTTCGTCTCCCTTCCCGCCACAGTCGCACGGTTGCGGTCCGCGGTCATCGTTTCACACTCACTCCGGCGAGCGACCGTCTCTCACCCCTCACCCGGATTGCGGCTCCGGGCTCGCTCCATCGACGGCGAGGGGCCAAGGCCTCGCCGGCTTGGTCCTGCCCAGGTGGTTCGATTCGAGATTCTTGTCGTAACCGCGGCGGGGTGCCGTATGATGAGACTCATGGAGCGACCGCGAGCGAAGCCTCGATCAGAAACATGATTCTTGCCTGCCTCTTACTTTCTGCGAGTTTCGCGACTCGCGAAGAGCCGACTACGCTCAATGTAGTGTCGCAGTTCTGGGGTATCGGTGGATCGTGTTCGATCGTGGTCACCCCTTTCAAGTCGCTCCCCGGCGTTCGATCTGTCAAGAATGACCACCTTTTGCTCGATGGGCGACGAGTCTGGCTGTGGTCACTTGAGGATATGCCTCCCAAGAATGTGGTGACTTCGATCACCTTGGACATCGGTGGGCGCAGGCTGGCCTTCCCGCGTGCGCTGTTGGAGGGACTCGTAGACTTGCACTTCGTGCAGGAGCCGACCTTGCATCATGTTAGTGCCTCACTCTATGTGGACCGCAAGAGGGATAGCTGGGCCCTAGCCATGTGGTTTGCAGATGGGGGAGCTTCATTCAGCGCCACGTTCTCAGGCACATCGAAGTCGCGCACGATCACGCGAGAAATCTACCGGGACGTGAAGATCCTCGTTGAGAAGTGCTCAGCCCAGGGAAGTTATGTCAAGGGGAAGTGAAGACTATCGAGCTTAGGACAGGACAACATAGAATTATTGGGCTCCTGTGTCTCATGGCTACGATGGGACCGGCTGTCATTGGCCTAGTCTCCGGAGTGGATGACACCCTGCGCAACTTAGGCTTGTACCTGGCTTTGCTGGCGACTCTTAGTTTGCTAGCGTTAAAGTTAAGGGGCACATCTGATAGCGAGAGTCTCCGGTGCCTAGGAATCCTTGGACTGTTCTTTTGTCTCGGCCTAGTGCTCCTCCTAGGGTTCAACGGCTTGGTGCACTCCGGAATCTCGGCCGATCGCAGACTAGAAGAAGGCCTTCGGGCGCTTGTTCTTTTGGGTGGACCGCTGTCGCTAATGTCCATTGCTGTTGTGATGACAGTCAAGACTGATGCTCGCTCTAGCTAACGAGCAGTTATGTGAAGGCCAACTGAACAGGTTCCCGGCCTTCAGCCATGATGTTTTCCGCATACATGAAGGTGCTCAAAGTGAGCCCAACGACGGGCACGGATCATCCCGTCGCTACGATGGGTGCAGAACTGGTTCGGTCATGTTTTCACGAGCCATCCGAGCCAACCCGAGCCAATCCGAACTTCCCGCTACTTTTGCCAGGACCGCAACGTCCCTACCCATGGCCAACGGATTGGCGGGCGCAAAGGCCAGGATGGCCACTTAACCTTTGCCCGGTTGCCCACGGCAACCCTCCCTGCCCAAACCCAGTAATCTAGTTCGATGCTGTCCGCGTGCCTCTTGCTCGCCGTGTCTGGGCTCGACTCGAACACCCTTCGCGACTTCGTGCGCAAGCCCGATGCGTCCTTCGCATGGCGACGACAAGGCGCCGAACTCCGCCTCACCAGCCACACCTGGCAGGGCGCGCCTTGGAAGCACAGCATCACCCTCGCCGAGCCGGACGAACTCCGCAAGTCCGATACGGCGATCCTCGTCGTCACCGGCGACCGGGTCGACCGCGCGGACGGTCCCTTCGCCCAGCGACTCGCCGACGCGAGCGGACTCCAAGTCGCTACGCTCTTCGACATCCCCAACCAGCCGATCGACGGGATGCGTGAAGACGACCTCATCGCCCACACCTTCGGCAAGTTCATGGAGACGGGCGACGCGAAGTGGCCGCTGCTGCTCCCGATGACGAAGTCGGTCCGCGCCGCCATGGATGCCCTCCAAGCGGACAACCCCAAGCTCAAGAAGTTCATCATCACCGGCGGCAGCAAGCGCGGCTGGACCACTTGGCTGGCGGGAGGAATGCAGGACTCGCGCGTCGCCGGCATCGCGCCCATGGTGTTCGACTTCCTCGATTTCAAGGCGCAGCTCAAGCACCAAGTCGCGCTGTGGGGCAAGCCCAGCGAGATGCTCGGCGATTACACCGAGCGCGGCCTCGACAAGCTCATCGAGCAGCCCATCGCGCGACAGCTCATCGCCCTCGTCGATCCGATCTCGTATCGCAACCAGCTCAAAGTTCCGGTGCTCATCGTCCTCGGGTCGAACGACCGCTACTGGGCCACCGACGCGCTGAGCCTCTACTGGGACCGGGTGCCGGGGCCGAAGTATGTGCGCGTGGTCCCCAACGTCGGCCACAACCTGGGCGATGGTCGGCTCGCCGCCGAGAGCATCGGCTTCTTTGCCCGGGGCGTCTCAGGCACGTTGCCGGCAGCGATGCAGCGCGCGTTCCGGAACGGCACGCTGAAGTCTCAAACCGGTGCATATTGGAGCGCCCAACGGATGGATGATCTCGACTTCCGAGACGCGCAATGGCGACCGATCAAGCGGCGCGGCGGCAATATCGCCGAGTTTGTCGAGTACCTGTTTAAGCTCGATGGACGCACGTTCAGCTTCACCACGCCGGTCAGCATCAAGCGCAAGCGGTAAGCTCTCCACCCATGATTGCTGTCGTATTTCCGGGGCAAGGATCGCAGCGCCCCGGGATGGGAGCTTCCCTTCGCGAACACTCGGCCGCGGCCGAGGTTTTCGCCCGAATCGACGCGGCGACCGGCGTGAATACGCGCCGTCTTTGCGAGGAACTGAGCGAAGATGAACTGAGGCAAACCCAGAATGCGCAGCTCGCGCTCTATGCGTGCGGCGTGGCCGCGTTTGCCGCTTCGGGGCTCGAACCCGACGTCGCCGCAGGCCACTCGGTGGGTGAATACGCGGCACTCGCCGCGGCGGGAATCCTCTCCATCGAGGACGGTGCCCGACTGGTGCAGCGGCGCGGCGACCTCATGGCCCGCAGCGGCGAGCTTCGGCCGGGAACCATGGCAGCCGTACTCGGACTGGAGCGCGATGCTCTGGAAGCCGTCTGCAAGGATGCTTCGACGAGCGACGATGTGGTCGTGATCGCGAACGACAACTGCCCCGGCCAGCTCGTCATCAGCGGCGACCGGACTGCCGTCGAGCGAGC
>JANJUB010000005.1 GCA_024710805.1 Fimbriimonadaceae bacterium
TGCCCGTTTGGCCGTAAACCGCGCAGTACGCCTGCCACAGATGCGTATCTACCGGCGCGGCTGCGGTCTTGTCGAAAGCGTACAGGGCGATGCAGTCCGCCAGCTTGGGCCCAACCCCGGGTAGTTCCTCCAGAGCCTCCACAACTTCGCAGTAGGGTCGCGCGTGCAGTTTAGCGAGCCATTCCTCACCCCCGCGCGCAATGAGCTCGCGAGCCACGAGGGGAAGCGTCCGGCCTCGGTAGCCAAACCCCTTCTCTCGCCACTCCCCCTCAGAAACCTCAGCGAGCCGTTCCAGGCTCGGAAACCCCGGCCCATCGAGCGCCGCCATCCGCTCGACCATGCTCGCAATCCGGGGCAAATGGTTGTTGGCGGTGCAAAGAAACGTGAAGAGCATCTCTCGGGCGCACGAAGGACGCATGAGCCTCAGCCCCGGCCAACGCGCGATGATCGGCTCAAGCTCCGGTCCCCGCCGAATCAGTTCCGCGTGCAGAGCGGGCAAGGCGACATCCAGCCGAAACAGCCGCCGCAGGTCTTCGAGAGAGCCGTTGGTCTCCACGTGCTCGCCGCAGAAGCGATACCAGTGGAGGTGGTCCCTTCCCTCCCATCCGGCGGCGGACACGCGCCAACGGAACACCTGGCCGACTTGCAGATTGAGGTCAAGATCGAGCGGCTCGGGCACGCCAAAGACCGGCATCGCTACAACTCGATCCCCGCGGCCGCCAACTTGGCGAGGAACTCCGCCTCGTCGAACACAGGCACCCCAAGTTGCTGCGCCTTCACGAGCTTGCTGCCTGCGCCGGGCCCCGCGACCACCGCCGTCGTGTTCTTGCTCACCGACCCGGCTGCCTTGCCCCCGTAACGCATGACCAGCGCCTCCGCATCCTCACGGCTGAACTGCTCCAACTTGCCGGTAAACACCCAAGTCTCATCCGCGAATAGATCGCCCACCGGCGCCTCGGCCTCGACCGGAGCCACCCCCGCTTCAAGCAGCCGATCTAGGATCGCTTGATTCTCAGGATCCTCGAACCATGCCTCGATCTCCCGCGCGGTGCGCTCACCGATGTCCGGCACCGCCAGCAGAGCTTCATAGGTGCACTGCCTCAAACCCTCCAGCGTACGAAACTCCCGGGCAAGGTCCTTCGCCGTACGATCCCCGACAAACCGAATCCCCAATCCGAACACGAGCCGGTCGAGCGGACGGGTCTTCGAAGCGTCGATCGCCGCCATGAGATTCGCCGTGCTCTGCTCGCCGAATCGGTCGAGCGCGGCAATCTCGGCGGCACGTTCGTGAAGGCGGAAGATGCCGGGAATATCGGTCAGCCAACCGAGTTCGAGGAATCGATCAATGAGCTTCGCTCCCAATCCTTCGATGTCCATCGCCCCCCGGGAGCAGAAGTGCCGCAGGGCCGCTGCGATCTGCGCTGGGCACTGGCGGTTCGGGCACCGCAGCGCCACCTCGCCGGGTTTGCGGGCCAGCGGCGTCTCGCACTCGGGACAGAGTTCGGGTTCGATGGGCCGGGGCGGATCGCCCACCCGCTTCTCCAGCACCGGACCCACCACTTCGGGGATCACATCGCCCGCTCGCTGGACGATCACCGTGTCGCCCACCCGCACATCCTTGCGGCTCAGGTCCTCCATGTTGTGCAGTGTCGCGCGGGTGACCGTCACGCCCCCCACGAAGACGGGTGCCAGATCAGCCACCGGAGTTACAACGCCCGTCCGCCCCACCTGCCACAGGATGCCTTGAAGCACCGTCATCGCCTGCTCAGCCGGGAACTTGTACGCAACCGCCCACCGCGGACCTCGATTCGTGAACCCGAGGGTCGCCTGCTGAGCCAGATCATTGACCTTGATCACCACGCCGTCGATACCGAAAGGCAGGTTCGACCGAAGCAACTGGGCCCGCTCGATGAACGCCAGCAGTTCCTCGATTCCGTGGGCGGTGATCGACTCGCTGTTCACGCTGAAGCCAAGCTCGCGCAGACGGGCCAACGTGCCCGACTGAGTCGGGGCCAGCGTCGGACCCGCGCCCAGGGCATACGCGAAAAAGTTGAGTTTGCGCGAGGCGGTGATCCGACTGTCCAGTTGCCGCATCGACCCTGAGGCGGCGTTTCGCGGATTGACGTAGACCTGCTCTCCCCGTGCCGCCCGCTCCACGTTCATCGCATCAAACGCGTCCTTGAACAGCAGCACCTCACCGCGCACTTCCAGGAGCCCCGAAACCGGCTCGCGCAACCGAAGCGGAACGCCCCTCAGCGTCTTTGCGTTGGGCGTGACGACCTCCCCCGTCACCCCATCTCCCCGAGTGGTCGCGGTCTCAAGCAGCCCATCCCGATACGTCAACGACAGGGATAGTCCGTCGAACTTGAGTTCGGCATGGTAGTCCACCCGATCGACGTGGAGTTCGCGACGTGCCCGGTCGTCGAAGGCGCGCAGTTCGGCCTCCTCGAAGGCGTTGTCGAGGCTGAGCATCGGCACCGCATGGCGGTGCGTTCCGAACTCGCCCACCGGAGTGGAACCGACTCGTTGGGTGGGACTGTCGGGCGTTCGCAACTCGGGGTGCGCAGACTCCAGACCGACCAGCTCACGGAACATCAGGTCATACGTCGTATCGTCGATCTCGGGGCGATCGAGCACATAGTAAAGATAGTTGTGCCGCTCGAGTTCTTGCCTCAGCCAGGCCGCCCGATCCGCCGGTTGCATGACGGCGATTTTATCACCCTATACAGAAATGGGGGCCGGTTGGCGAGACCGGCCCCAGGGCTGGAGGGTGGAGGATGAACGCCGTCTTTCGACTGCGCTCTTCGGTTTGTGGGTTGGATGTCTGCCAGCTCTTCGCTGACAACCGAATCATTCCCTCTCCGATCGGGTTCGCAAGCCTGCGTTCCTACCAGGTGACGCGCCAAACGGCAAAACCGGGTCGATTTACGCGCGGAAGATTGCCGGGCTTCCGGCGTATGATTGTCTATATGAGGTTCGAAACCTTTGCGATTGTTGGGCTGATGGTAGCGGGAGCACTCGCGTTTGGCGGACTTACTGCGGTCTGGGCGAATCAAAACCAAGAGGGCAAGTCAATATCTGCCAACCAAGATCCGAAGAGTCCAAAGCGCAAGGACAAGGTGATCCGTACTGACGAAGAGTGGAAAAAGCGGCTGACGCCTGAGCAATACCGGATCTTGCGCAGCCAAGGCACCGAACCCCCTTTCTGCAGCCCGTTCGTCGATAACAAGAAGAACGGGGTGTATGCCTGCGTCGGGTGCGATCTCCCCTTGTTCAAGTCCGATGCCAAGTTTGATTCCGGCACCGGTTGGCCCTCATTCCTGCGACCGGTCAAGGATGAGAACGTATGGACGAGACCAGATCTCAGCCACGGGATGATCCGGGTCGAGGTTCTCTGCGCTCGATGCGACGGCCATCTTGGGCACGTTTTCGACGACGGACCCAAGCCGACCGGCCTGCGATATTGCATCAACAGCACGATCCTCACCTTCAAGGAAACCAAGTAGGCGGGTATCTTCCTATCCGTATGCGCGCGAAAATCGCGGTCGGATGGGTGTTTGCGGCCGCGTTGGCTCCAGGAATCGCGGGCGCTGAGCGCATCCTGCTGATCCCTCTCGACAGCCGCCCCGCGGCCGGCCACTTCGCCCAGATGATTGGCGCGATGGCCGACGTTACCGTCGAGCTGCCCCCGATGGACATGTTGGGGCGATTCACCACGCCCGGCCAGCCAGAGCGATTGCTCGAGTGGCTTCAGAACCAGGACTATAGCGACGTCACCGCGGTGATTCTCTCGACCGACATGATCGCGTACGGCGGGCTCATCGCGTCCCGTACCGACCAGACCTCGCTCGAGCAGGCCACCCAGCGCATTCGAGCTCTGGTCGAACTCAGGAAAACCAAACCCGGCGTCCGATTCTACGGCTTTACAGCGATTACGCGACTGACCCCTACTGCAACCAAAGCCACCGCCGGATGGCGGCTTCAGCTCGGCCGATACGCCGAGATCAAGGAGCGGTATCGCCAGACGCCTACGGCTGCACTGCTGCAGAGCATGCGGAACTTGCTGGCCAAAATCCCACCGCTCGAGATTCAGCGTTACGACGCCGTGCGCGAGCGCAACCACGAGTTGCAGAAGCTGCTGTTGCGGTTCACCGCGCAGGGCATCTTTGACTACATGGTCTTTGGCCAAGACGATGCCCAGCCCTTTGGGCCGCATGTTCCCGAAACACAGCGCCTTCGTGCGCTTACCAACCAGCTGTCGGTTCCGGGGCGGGTGTACTTCTGCGAAGGGATCGACCAGCACGCGAACGTGCTCCTATCCCGAGCGCTGCTGCGAGCACGCAACTGGCTCCCCCGAATCCGCGTGGTGTTCTCCGACGAAGCCGGACGCAAACGGATCGCCGACTACGAATCCAAGACGGTGGACGAATCGCTCCGCGACCAGCTGTTCGCCAGCGGTGCACGCCCGACCGTCGCCAATCAGGAGTACGACTACTCGCTCTACCTGAACGTCCCCAAGCGCGCCGAAACCCCGTTTACCAACTTCCTCGAGGACCTCACGAACGAGATCGATCAGGGCTTCCCCGTGGGTGTCGCCGACATCAACATCGCGAAGGACGGCACTGCGGATTCGGAACTCTTCGACGCACTCGATCAAAACCGGCGCCTGGTGCGCCTGCTCTCCTACGCGGGTTGGAACACAGCGGGCAACACGATGGGCACGTCCATTCCCGCCGCCAACGTGTACCTACTCGCCCGTCGCACCCAAACGATGGCGCTGAGGCGTGAGCTTGCGCTTCGGGAGTTTCTCCTCCATCGGATCGTGAACGACTTCGCGTATCACCGCTTCGTTCGCCCGCAGGCTTACCGGATCATCGACTCGAATCCCAAGGCGACCCGCGAAGAAACCTATGGGCCCGCCTTCGACGAAGTGAATGACTTCGTCCGCGCGGAGTTGAGCCGGTACATTGCCGACACGTTCCGCGGACAGTTCATGGGGCAGCGGTTCTTCGCCGGTCCCAAGCAGTACGAGATCACCGCGCTCGAAGACGTGCAAATCTCATTGCCTTGGCCCCGGGCCTACGAAGTTCGCATCGAGTTCAAGATGCAGGCCAGCGAGGTCACCAGCATCGGAAACGTGTCGATCCGGTGGCCCAGCCAAGCGGTGGAGCATGTCCTCCGCGTGGCCAGGCGAAGCGCTACGGACTTGGCGGCCGGATGGGCGGTGGACCGCCCGTAAAACCGCCGACCCGAATGTTTTTGGCGGCTTCCTTTCCGCGTTCGATTTGCTCCTTTGTCGGCGCAGGCAACGTATCGAGGGTGTACTTGGTCTCAGGCTTTCGCAGACTCCAATCGTCCAGATACACCGGCCCCCGAGGCAGCGGTCCTGCCGACAGCTGCATCCGAATCCGCTGTGAGTCCGCAATCAGGAACTCGCGGTAGCTCGGAGTAGAGAATCCCGGCGTGCCCGGAGGAACCCCTAAGCGGAATCCGAGGTCGCGCGGCGACACGTAGTCGCCCAGGCCCTGACTATCGATCGCATACAGCACTTCTTCATGCTCGATTCCGACCTCCAGTTGGGCGCGCCCATCGATGCCGTTCGGGAAGGCCTCGGTCGACTCGCGGGTCATGATCGCCGGTACTCGAGGGCGATTGCCTCCTCCGCCCATCTCCATGGCCACCGTCATCATGCCCTCCCCAATCATCATGGGGCCAATCGAGCCGAGGAGAATATCCTCGGCGGCCGCGCGAGCCGCCAGCGGAAGCTGAGTCACGGCAAACCGGACCGCGCCACCGCGTGGTCGGCGGGAGTTGGCCGGCATATGCCCGAACAGCTTCAGATAAGGGCGGCGCTGGCCATCATCGAGTTGTCGGAAGGCCGGATAGGCGAGAGCCTTGATCCAGTGTCGATCCAAGGAGGGCAATCCCCATGCCGCGCTCATCACCGTCGCATATCGCGCGGTGTCGTCGAGCCGGTGGCCCGACTCGATCAGCCGCTCAAGTTCCCCACGATCGACCCGTTGCCGATCCGCCACCGCAAAGAGGCGCGGATGGATGAGCCATCCATGCTCGTCACCGCCGATCTGCAGACCAAGGTTGGCCTGCGTCCAGAGAATCTTGGTGTTGAGCGAGTTCGAACCCGAGGCCGCCACAAGGTGGCCGAGCGTCGAATCGGGCACCGTGGCCATCAAGCCCTTGCCGGTCTTCTCGGCAAGACCGGCCAGCAGTTCACCGACAATCCAACTGAGCGGGTCGATCTTGGTCGGCTGGGATAGCTTCTCCGCTAGCGGCGGTGGGACGGGCAGTCGGGCGGTGTTCGAACTGATACTCGAGGTTGCACCGGTGCCAACGCTGAACACCATACGCACTTCCGCACCGCCCATTTGCACGGTCTGCGCCTGCCCGGCTTTCAGCAGGGCGGACAACGCCTGTGACTCCGTGCCCAGCGTCACGGACTGATCGGCACCCGACGGCGCGGAGCCCGCGCCGACCGGCGCTGGTGCGATCCAAGCCTGAGGCTGGGCGACGATGTCGCCCTGCGGATCGACGAGGAAAGCACTGACCGAGAAGCCCTCGCCGTCGGTCATGCGATGGATCGCGATGATCAGTTCAGCAATGCGCTGTACCGATCCGCGGTTCGCGAGGTCGGTCGAAACACGCCGATCCGCGGGGTTACCGCCGGCGGCCTCCATAGCGGCAGCCACCCGATTCTGAATCGCAATGAACTGCTCGATCGTGGGAGCGGCGTTGTAGGGGAGGGCCCTTTGCAGGGGGTTGGGCGAAGTTGAAAAAACCAGCCGCTTCCCAGGCAACACGGAAGCAAACGCCGACGCCGGAATACGCCTCAGGGCTTCATGCAAAACTAGCGTGCCCGGCGATGCGCTTGAGGTCGACATCGTGCTGATCATCGAAGCCCCGTCGCCAATCTGCCGTCGCAGCTGCTCGCGCATCTCGAGGTCTCGTTTGATGCGTTCTTGAACCGCACTATCCGACCAATCTTCGCGCTGCTTGTTTTGATCCAGATACTTTTTGATCGCCTCAGCGACGCGTGGCGTGCGGTCACGAATCTCGGCATCGATGGCCTGTCGGACTCGGTTGTTGCCCCGCGTAAGAATGAGCGTGTCCTCGCGCCGATCCCATTCGGCGTCGGTGATCTTCAGCAGCCGCTCAAGGAACACTTTGGTGGGCATATCCTTCACTTGGATGAAGAGGGGGATACCGCGTACCGAGTTGCCGGCCTCCAGCTTGATGCCGGTTTGCCGAGTGACTTCCTCCAGCACTTCACCCACCGGACGCGCGTTGATGGATAGGGTGACCGTATCCGCCGCCAAGCACACCGCGCTAACCGCCACCAGCGCCAGTGTGTTAAAAACTTTGCACATTCTCATTTGATGAAACCTTACCTCTTGTAACGATCCAGCAGTTCCCGAGGCACCACCAAATCTCTAGCTGCCCCTGGCCGCCTCGCGGCCCCGCTCGATCTCCTTCTTCAGCGGTTCTGGCAAACGCGGGACCGTGTAGACCGTGCGCGGTTCACTTAGACGTCGAAGGGAGAAGACCGCGGTTCCATGGGGATCTCGGCCGGCCGAAAACGTCATCAGCAGGTCATCCGCATCGACCAGCATCACTTCCGTCGATGCCGCAGGCTTCGTCATCCCAAACTCGAAAGCGCTGCAGACCCGCTCGGGCTGACCCCTGGAAACCAGTGCGATCAAGCTGGGTCGCCGGAAGTTCAGTTCGATGAACACCCTATCCAAGCCGTTCCCGAGCACTTCGGTGACCTCGCGCAAGCCGATCTCGGTCACCTTGTCTTGCGCCAACTCGTACCCGATGCCCGCGGCCGATCTCGTGATGACCCGGAGGAGGGTCGGCTCGATCTCGGCGGGCAATGCATCCAGCGGCAACCGCGTTTCCTTTCCGGGACTCGAAGGCCACGCGTGACTCGGCAGCGCCGCGAGCAACCTCAGGTGATCTCGGGAGTGAAAGAGCGTGCGTTGGGCTTGCGACTGCAGTAGATCGAGCCACACGTAATCAACGGATCCTGAAGCCCAATGGGAACTCATCGTCGTGGCGTAGCGGGCAAGCCCGCCAAATGACGGTGCCTGGATTAGCTCTGCCAGACCTGGCCGGTCGGCAAACTCATCCGCGGCAAGGGCGAAACTCCGGGGCCGGATCAGCCAACCCTGCTCGTCCTTTTGGAACCGCACCGTCGTGTAGCTCATCCATAACGCTTCGAGAGAGATTTCGCCCTTGCCTCCGCTTTGAGCAAGCCGACCGAGCAGCGAGTCGGGCACCATGGCGATCAACGGGCTCTTGGTTTGTTGGGCCAGTCCTTCAAGCACATCGGCAACCACGAAGCTCAGCGGGTCGTGCTTCGTTGGCTGGCGCATGAGCGCCTTGAGGTGATCAGAGGTGCAGGACTCGAAGATGCCCCCACCCAAGATTCTGCCCTGACTCTCCGGGCGGTATCGGGTCGGCAGCAGCTTCGCATACGCAACAAAGCTCTTCGCGAACTCAGCTGACGTCGGCCCGAGTCGAACGGTTCCGCTTGGATACCGGCCCAACGTGATACTCGATGACTCGGGATACACGGTGGTTGAGAAGCTCGATGACCCCACGATTTCCCCGGCAGGACCAACTATGTAGGCATTGAAACTGAATGAGGCTCGCTCATACCGCTCGACCCGCACGATGAGCTTGTCGATCGCCGCCCTTGGCGGCGGGGCCGCTACATCGTATCCCGAGCGGCCCGCAAAGCGGACACCGGCTTTCATGAGCTTGGCATGCAACTCGGCTTCGTAACGACGGGTCAACGCTGGAGCCTCTGGACGGTAAGGGAGCGCGACTTGCAGGCGATTGGGTCGAGTTGAATAGACGACACTCGAGTTCGGAGGGATCGATGCGACCGTGGTCATCGGAACCTTTGAGAGGAACTCGTTGACGACCATGTGATAGGGCGAAGCACTCTCCGGTTGGAAGGCAAACTCCGAGGCCTCCCGACGATGATGCATGTCTCGAAGGGTAATGATCGACCGGGCCCGCTCCTCGATCCCTGCGGGCGACCAATCTTGGCTCTTGGCGAAGTTGGTCAGATGCGACTGGACCCGCTTTTCCAGCTGATCGGCCAGTTGCTTGGCTTCCAAGTGGCGCGCCGCCTTGAGGGGTCCCGTGTTCGAGAGCACCCTGCGGTTCCCTTCTTCCAGCCACTCCGTTCCCGTGGCTTCGGTCAGCCGCTTCAGGAAGACGCCCACCGGCATCTCCTTGACCGAGATGAACACCGGCAAACTAGCGGCTGAGCGCGCCGCACCCAACGGCAACTTCGTCTGTCGAGCGACCTCCGAGATGACGTCACCGAGGGGCTTTGCCATCATGTGAAGCGTAACGGTGTCCTCGGCACGGGCGACCCTGGCTCCGATGATCAGGAGCAGAGAAAAGAAGATTCGTGTCGGTCGCATCGTCACCCCACCACCTTTGTAACACATTTGCGGGCGTTCGGTTACCACGAAGTTCGTTCCCACTGCGTCTTGTCTGATATGCGCCTCTGGTGGGTTGTCCTTCTTGCTTTCATCTCGTCGCTCGTGGGGGCTCAACCCTACGTCATCGAGCGGTTCGATGTGGAGATGACGCTGTCGGCCAAGGCAGAACTCGAAGTCACCGAGCGCATCCAAGTTGTGTTCAACGAATCGCGGCGTGGCATTTTCCGCGATATCCCGGTTCACTACGAGAACCGGCATGGCCTCACGCGCAGCCTGTTCATCGATAGCGTCTCGGTCACCGACCAGAACGGGGCCGGCGAGAAGACCAAACTCACCCGCGAGGGAGAAGGAATCCGCATTCGCATCGGCGACGAAGACGTCTTCCTCGTCCCCGGCACCCGCAAGACCTACGTCATTCGCTACCGATGCCGCGGCATGATGAACTGGTTTGAGCAGAACGAGGGTTGGGCGCCCAGTGCTCAGCTGTACTGGAACGTCACCGGCGATCGATGGGACACGACGATCCAGGCGTCTTCCATCAAGATCAGTTTTCCTGAGAGCGAAGGAGGAAAGGACCTGCGCGCGCGCGTCTTTGTGGGTCCCTACGGCTCCGTGCTGAACCAGATCCTCAACAAAGTCGGCGGACCGGTTGAGGACCATGCAACCGGCACACGGATGACCCTCGGAAGCCGGGAGTTCAAGGCAGAACGACTAGCCCCGCTGGGCGCCTACGAGGGATTCACAATCGTCCTCGACCTGCCCTATGATGCAATCGCCAAACCCACTCTGGTTGAGGCGGCGCTGATGAACCTGAGCGGCATGTGGGGCCTGCTCATTCCGCTGATCGTTCTGCCGCTGGGTCTCATTGCCTGGTGGAAGTACGGCCGCGATCCTGCCGCCGGGGTCATGGTCGTCGCCTATGATCCGCCCGACGACCTCAGCGGCCCGGAAGCCGGCACCCTGCTCGACGAGACGGTCGACAAGCGAGATATCTCCGCAGCATTCTTCAGCTTGGCGATCAAAGGGCACCTGACCATCCACCCGGTCGAGGAGGGCATGATTTTCAAGCGGCGGACCGCCGAACTCCGCCGAACCGACAAGGCTGACACGCTGGGATTGGACCAACTGGAGCGGCAGCTGCTGGGCTACCTAAAGCAGGGCGGCAAGGTCATCGACGAAACCGACTTGCGCCACGACGTCGCCCCGAACCTTATGGCCCTCAAAAACACGCTCTACAACATGCTCGTCCAGCGAGGTTACTACCGGCACAGCCCGGACTCGGCCCGGGGCATCACCTTTGGCTGCGGTTGTGGAACCATCATTGCGCTGGGCATCCTGTTTACGATCCTCAACCCATTTGGCAGCCCTATTCCCTCGCTCATCGGTGGCGCGATCGGCATGGCGATCGTGCTGTTCTTCGCTTCGCATATGCCGAAGCGAACGTTCACGGGCGCTCGCGCCCATGATCAGGTGAAGGGCTTCGAGGAGTTCATGCGACGAGCCGAAGGCGACGAGTTGAACTGGATGGCCGAGCATCACCCCGATATGGCGATGTTCGAGAAGTATCTGCCCCACGCGATTGCCTTCGGCCTTGCCCGCGAGTGGGCCAAGCGGTTTGAAGGCGTGCTCGAAGCCATGCCGGATTGGTACGTAACCACCGGACACATGCACTTCAACTCGATTCACTTCTCGCGCGACATCACCTCGATTTCCGACTCAATCGGCTCAGCGGCCGCCACCCCTCCGCGGAGCGAGGGAGGATCGGGCGGAGGTTCCGGCTTCTCGTCGGGCGGCGGGTTCAGCGGCGGTGGCTTCGGCGGCGGTGGCGGCGGCAGCTGGTGACCCTGGGCTGGGCCAGCACGTAGAACGTGTTGGCCCCATGATCTTAGCCAACCTCCTTGCCGCCCTTCAGAGCCTCCGCGAGCAGCGTGGTCGGGCGGTTCTCTCCAGCTTGGGGGTGACGGTCGGGGCCACCGCTATCTTGCTCTTGGTCAGTATTGCCAAGGGCGTTCAGGAAGATGTCACTCGAGAGGTCCGCGATATCGGCGTCAACATCCTCGTCGTCCTGCCCGGCCGGATCGAGGATGGAACCTTCAATCCCAACATCGGCGGCCAGAGCTTCCTGAAGGAGGCTCAGGCCGACCGCTTGCGCCAGCAACCAGGCGTCGTCCGCGCGGCGACCCTCACCTTTGCCGGCGGTGGCGTGCGTGTCGGCGATAAGGAAGCCTATCCCGTGACCATCGCGGCCAGCCCCGAGTGGTTCGCCATGCACCGACTCAGCCTCTCCGAGGGTGCCGTGTTTGACACCTCCAACTCTGGCGAAGACGTTGCCGTTCTCGGATCACTCGCGAAAGAACAGCTCTTCGGGTCGAAGTCCGCGATCGGCCAGAAGGTCGAGATCAATGGCCGCAGCTACCGGGTCGTCGGCGTGAGCCAAGAGAAGCGCAAGGGAGCGAATCAAGGCCTGTTCTCGATGTTCGGATTCGAGAATGTGGTGTACGTCCCCTTCGAGCGGTTGAAGGCTCTAGACCCGTCGGTACAGATCGACCGCATCATGGTGCAGTCCGACCCCAACGCAGAACCCAAGGCGCTGAAGCAGGGACTCGAGAACGCGCTGGGCGAAACGCTCGATCGTCAACAGTATTCCGTGCTGACCCAAGATGAACTCCTGGGCTTGGTTTACAAGATCATGGGAATCCTCACGTGGCTGCTCACCGGCCTCACCTCGATCGCACTGTTCGTAGGCGGTGTGGGGGTACTGACCGTGATGCTCATGTCCGTCAATGAGCGATCGCGAGAGATTGGCATCCGCAAGACCGTCGGGGCTCGACGCAAAGACATCTTTGTGCAGTTCCTGGCCGAGGCGCTCGTGCTGACACTCGCCGGGGGTGGGGTGGGCCTTGCGTTGTCATCGGTGGTTTGCTACGCGCTGGCCGCGTTTACGCCGATCAAACCCCTCATGACGGTGAGTACCGTCTTCCTGGCGATCGGCGTGTGCACGGGAGTGGGGGTCGTGTTCGGCGTGATCCCCGCCCTACGAGCCGCACGCAAAGACCCGGTCATCGCGCTCCGCTGGGAATAACTTACGGCAACACGTGCGGGTAGATGCCTGCGTTCTGCGAGCACGTCGGATCGGTGCCGATCACATTCACGGTATACGTTCCGCTCGCGGGACAGGACGGCGCCCGACGAAGATAGGTGGGCGTGATGTCGTTCATGTCGCACGGGTCACCGTCATTCAGTCCCTGCTCACCGGCACGCATCTCTTTGGCTTCGTCGATCTTCTTCAAGTTCGAGAGACACGTACGATGGCGGGAGACCTCGCGGGCCTGTAGGAATTGGGGAACTGCAACACTCATCAGCACCCCAATGATCATGACGACAATCATTATCTCAACGAGCGTAAAACCACGCTTCTTCATTTTCGAACCCCTCGCTGGAGTTGTTCCACGAATGAAGCGTTGATCTGCGCCCGAGGCTAAGAAGTCGCAAATACTGGTGATTCAGGCAGCATCCGCGCTGTCTCGCTGCCTTGCACCATCGATCGACCGTGCTCGATGAAGTACTCGAACTCGTTGCGGAAGACCTTGATTGCCCCCGCCACCGGCCAGGCTGCCGCGTCACCCAGACCGCAGAACGACCGTCCATCGATCTGCGAACAAACCTCCTGCAACAGCTCGATATCGCCTGGTCGCCCGCCGCCCGAACGGATGCGCTCCATGATCTGGAGCAGCCACTTGGTGCCCTCGCGACACGGGGTGCACTTGCCACACGACTCGTTCGCGTAGAACTGCGCGGTCCGCCAGATGAAGGTGACGATGCAGGTGTGCTCGTTGAGGAACATGCAACCGCCCGAGCCCACCATCGAGCCTGCCTCCGCCATCTCTTCGTAACCGATGATCGCGCCATCGCATTGCTGCGCATTCATGATCGGAACCGATGAGCCGCCCGGCACGCAGGCCTTGAGCGCTCCGCCCTTCATGCCCCCCGCCATGTCGAGCAGGTCCATCAGCGAGGTGCCGAACTCGATTTCGTAGTTGCCCGGCTTGTTCACGTGGCCGGACACCGAAAAGATCTTCGTGCCGCGCGAGTTCTTCGTGGATGCCCCAAGCGACGCGTACCAGTTGCCGCCGTTGTTGATGATGAACGGCGCACAGGTATAGGTCTCGACGTTGTTGATCACCGTCGGCCGATCCCAAACTCCTGCGATCGTCGGCAAGGGAACGTGGGGGAACTTCAGCCGCGGCATCCCGCGCTCGCCCATAAGGCTCGACATGAGCGCACTCTCTTCGCCGCACTCGTAGGAGCCGGCGCCGAGGTGAATGTACAGGTCGAAGTCGTAGCCTGACCCTAAGATGTTCTTGCCGAGGAGACCGGCGGCATACGCCTCGTCGATCGCCTTGCGCAACGCCTTGGCGGCATCGACGAACTCACCTCGGATGTAGATGTAGCCCGCATCGCCCTGGGTGGCAAAGCCGGCGATCGTCATCCCCTCGATGAGCAGGAAGGGCGTGGTCTCCATGAGTTGCTTGTCTTTGAACGTGCCCGGCTCGCCCTCGTCCGCGTTGCAGATCAAGTAGTGCTTACCGTTCTTTTCCTTCGGGATTCCGTTCCACTTAATCCACGTAGGAAAGCCCGCGCCGCCTCGCCCTCGCAGTCCGCTGGCTTTGACCTCGTCGATAATGGCCTGCCGTTCCATCCCCAGCGCTTTCTTCAGCGCGGCGTAGCCGCCCTTGGCCTGGTAGCCCGCAAGCGTGGCGTACGCGGGGTCGTGCGAGTGTTCGAGCAGAAGCTTGTATTCACCCATGGTGCTCGCTTGATTCTACCGGCTCAGCGGGGGTGCCGTCGGCGGGTAGAACGTTCTTGATGGAGCGAAAGAACGTTGGCAGCGGCCGCCCGTGGGAGGCCATCGTGGGCTATTCGAGAGTCGTGCGGGTCGGGCCCTTCGTTTACGTGACCGGAACGACCGCCACCGACGACCACGGCGGCTTGGTCGGAGTCGGTGATCCGCAAGCCCAAACCAGGCAGGTCTTGAAGAACATCGATTGGGCGCTGGAGCAGGTCGGTGCGCGCCGCGACCATGTGGTGCGAACACGGATTTACGTGAAGCACATCTCCGACTGGGAGCGCATCGGGCGGGTGCATAAGGAGTGGTTTGGCGACATCCTTCCTGCGACGACGATGGTGGAAGTGAGCCAACTCATCAACCCGGACATGCTGGTGGAGATCGAGGTCGACGCGGTCGTGAATGACGACTGATTCTCTCCTTTCCGCGCGCAGGAGTTGATCGGGAAGCAAACAATACCCATGAGCAACACAGCATCGGTCAGTCTGTGAGTGCCCTTTAGTGATCCACGTCAGGGATTCATAAGCGCAACTGCCGGAAGTTGTTCAAGCAAAAACGGTAGATTCAGCCACAGTGCATCCAAACTCGTTCCTGCAATCGCTGTGGCGCACCCAAATCCTTGACCAGGTGTTTGTGGCGATGAGCTTCGATCCTCGCTTCAATGATAGATTCTATGGCGTTATCCGGCCCGCCATTGAGGATCAGCCTCTTGCAGGACGACAGATCACCGCGTTCCGGGTTGACAACTCGAAATCCGGCGACTCAATACTCACCGAGATCATCAGTGGAATCGCTCACTCAAGACTCGTCTTAGCGGATGTCTCGATTGTTGACGAGGGACGGTTCACTCAAGAGCCCGTTCGCAATAGCAACGTAATGTATGAAGTGGGAATAGCTCTAGCCTGCAGAACTCCGTCCGAGGTCCTCCTCATACGGGATGACACGAAGAAGTTTCTCTTCGACGTTAGCACGATTCCGCATATGCTGATCGACTTTACTGACAAAGAGAGGGCGATCCTAGAACTGCGTTCAGCACTGGAAGATCGGCTCAAGGAAACAAAGCATCTGCACGACGCGCGAGTTCAGATGTTAGCTCGCACCATGACCCAGGACGAGCTTCGCATTCTCCGTGCCCTTGCAACACTTGAGCCAGATCAAGCACGAGATTTATCTATCAAGGCCTTGGGACAGCTTTCTGCGCCCGACGCTCGGGGTGTTGATGGTCTTCTGAACAAGGGCTGTATCCGGTCGATTGCAGTTAACGCTGAGTCGGGCTCGCTGTTTTACGCTCTGACGCCGTTCGGGAGGATCCTCGTTGCAGAGATTGAGACTCTTCTGGCGACAGTTACGCCAGAACCCCTAGAGTAAGACACGCCACATGCGTCGCAGACTCCTGAGGGCGTGCCGCCTCCGCGAGTAGTGTTTGTCATGCCGATTAACGACGATCTGTCTTCAAGAGTGATCCACGTGTGAGCCCATGACCGACATGTTCACGGCTGCCGGAAGCTGCTCGGCAGTTTGATCCGCGCGTACGTCTCGATCGCGAACCGATCCGTCATCCCCGCCACGTAGTCCACCGCCCCCTGAATCCCTTCGAATCCCGACGGCAGATGACCCGGTTCGCAGTAGTGCTCAAACAGCTCCTGCACCAGGCGTTTGACCTTCTGCGTATCCGGATAGAGCACCGGGTACTTCAAGTACACGTGCTCGAAGAGCCACTCTTTCAAGTCGTTCATCAGCTCTAGCAGTTCTGGAGACATCGCGATCCGAGGCTGCTCGAGGCTGTTCTCGATCACATCCATGACCATCGTGCCGATCCTCTGGCTGTGACGCTCGCCCAGGGCCAAGAATCGGTCCGGGATCGAGTCCACAATCCGCGAGCGCAGCGCGTCGTCGATATCATGGTTCATATAGGCGATGCGGTCGCTGAGGCGCACCACTGCGGCTTCCAGCGTGCTCGTCGGCTCGCCGTCGAAGGCGGTGAGGTCCTTGCGGCCCTTGCTGTGGCCACCGATGCCCGCGCGCACCTCGTGGGTGAGGTTGAGATCCTCGAGCACATCCACAATCCGCAAGGACTGCTCATAGTGGCGGAAGTGGCCGCCCGTCGCCTCTCGCACACACTCGTCGAGGGCGCTTTCGCCCATGTGCCCGAAGGGCGTGTGGCCGACATCGTGACCCAGCGCGATCGCCTCGATGAGGTCCTCGTTTAGCCGGAGCGCCCGGCCGATGGTGCGCGCGACCTGGGCAACTTCGAGCGAGTGGGTGAGCCGGGTGCGATAGTGATCGCCCGCGGGATCGATAAACACCTGGGTCTTGTGCTTCAGCCGCCGAAAGCTCTTGGAGTGGAGGATCCGATCGCGGTCGCGCTGGAACACCGTTCGCACCGCATCCTGCGCTTCATCGCGAACCCGACCCTGCGAGTCCTCGGCGCACATTGCGAGCGGGGAGAGCGACTCCCGTTCACGCTGTTCGGTCCATTGGCGAATCGGATGAGTCACTTTAAGAGAGACGATTCAACGGTGGAAAGTTGAGCGGGTGACTGAACACCGGTGATCAGCCCTGCGTCCTTACGAGTAAGCGTCTTCGGACGAGTTGTCAAAAAAAGAGGGAAAACAAACAATGAAGCGTTTTGCAGCAGTCGTCGCCTTCAGTGGCGTCATCGCGGCGGCCATGGCCGCCACCACGATCATCGGTGCCTTCGGCCAAGGCCGAGCCGTCAACGCCGCCGGGATGAGATCCGAGTTCCACTTCGATGCCCGCAAGGCCAATCGGGATGGGCAGATTCGTGTCGGTGGTTTCGCGCGATTCATCGCGTTCGGCGGAACGAGCACCGTGCCTCAGAGTTGGGGAATCTATATGCCTGAAGTCCGTGGCGTCGGCAAGTCGGGCAATGTCTGCCAGTTTGGTGGCCCCGCCCAGATGCAGGTGCGGAACGGTGCCCACTATCACCTCGTCCGCGGCCACGCAGTGTTCAATGTCGCCGATCGGCGTAACGCGAACACCTCGACGGAGCCGGATCGAATCAGCGTTCGGTTTACGGATCTGGCTAACCGCACGTGGGATTACAGCGGCCTGGTCCAACACGGTGACATCGTCGTGTTCGAGCGAATCGAGCAGTAGTCCTCTCAAACACGAGAACGGGGTCCGATCCAGTGGATCGGACCCCGATTCGTTATGCGAAGGAGTTTAGCTGGAGCGCTGGGCGGCACGAATCGGAGCCATGGCTCGCTCGATTTCGGCGGTCGCCTCTTGGCTGTTCATTGCGGCATCTTCGCCACGCAAGGCGCGTCGAGCGCGCTCAAGACGCTCTTCTTCCTGGCGAATGTCGATCTCCGACGCCCGGGAGGCTGAATCAGCGAGAATGGTCAGCCGCTCGCCGCTAATCTCAGCGAATCCGCCCGAGACGGCGATGTGGTGCCGCTGACCCTTGCCGTCGACATACTCGACGATGCCCGGCCGCAGGGCCGAAACCATCGGAAGGTGTCCGGCCATGACGCCGAAGTAGCCTTCGATGCCCGGAGCGACCACCGACTGCGCCCGGTCTTCAACAACCGAGCGATCAGGGGCAACGATGGAAAGCGCGAAGTCCTTGGCCATTAGACCGCCTGAAGCTTCTTCGCCTTCTCCATAACGTCGTCGAGACCGCCGCAGTAGAGGAACGCCTGCTCGGGCACGTCGTCGAGATTGCCGTCGACGATTTCCTTGAACGCCTGCACCGTCTCTTCGGTGGTGACGTATCGGCCCGGAGCACCGGTGAACTGCTCAGCGACGAAGTTCGGCTGCGACAGGAATCGCTCGATCTTTCGAGCGCGAGCGACCAGGCTCTTGTCATCGTCCGAAAGCTCGTCGATACCGAGAATCGCGATGATGTCCTGCAGTTCCTTGTAGCGCTGCAGCGTTCGCTGAACACGCGAGGCGACATCGTAGTGCTCTTGGCCGACGACGCGCGGGTCGAGGTTCTTCGAGCTCGACTGCAGCGGGTCGACCGCGGGATACAGACCCTTCGACGCCAGACCACGGTCGAGATAGACGTACGCGTCCAAGTGGGCAAACGTCGTAGCGGGAGCGGGGTCAGTGGGGTCGTCAGCAGGAACATAGACGGCCTGAACCGAAGTGACCGAACCCTTGTTCGTCGACGTGATGCGCTCCTGAAGGAAGCCCATTTCCGTGGCCAGCGTGGGCTGGTAGCCGACGGCGCTGGGCATTCGGCCGAGAAGGGCCGATACCTCGGAACCCGCCTGGACGAATCTGAAGATGTTGTCGACGAAGATAAGAACGTCGGTGCCGACTTCATCGCGGAAGTATTCGGCCATCGTGAGAGCGGTCAGAGCGACGCGGAGGCGTGCACCAGGCGGCTCGTTCATCTGGCCGAAGACCATGGCGGTCTTGTCGATAACGCGCTTCTCGGTGCCGTCCTTGTCCTTGAACTTCGCTTCCGACATTTCGAGCCAGAGGTCGTTTCCTTCACGGGTTCGCTCGCCGACGCCGGCGAACATCGAAACGCCCGAAGCTTCAACCGCGATGTTTCGGATGAGCTCCTGGATGAGAACCGTCTTGCCCAGACCCGCACCACCGAACAGACCGATCTTTCCACCCTTGTTGAACGGGATAAGGAGGTCGATAACCTTAAGACCCGTCTGGAGGAGTTCGACCTTGGTCGACTGCTGCTCGAATGTCGGAGGGGTGCGGTGGATGGGAAGTCGAGGCGCCTCAGAGATCATCTTCGCCTTGGCGGCGCGCACCTCGGGGGTGTCGGCATGCTCGCCCGACTCGACGATGTCGATCGGTTGGCCCAAAAGGTTGAAGACGCGACCGAGCGTGGCTTCTCCGACGGGCACCATGATCGGCGACCCGGTATCGACCGCCGACATCCCACGAACGAGTCCGTCGGTGGTGCTGAGAGCGACCGCGCGGACGACGTCGTCGCCGAGGTGCTGGGCGACTTCGCAGGTCAGGTTGATTCCGCGCGTCGCGTCCTTGATCTCAATCGCGTTGTTGATCTCGGGAAGCGAGTCGGTAGCGAAGCGACAGTCCACGACGGGACCCATGACTTGAATGACGGTGCCAGTGCCGGGCATTTAGAAAGACATCCTCCGAATTCGTGAAAACGGCCCAAGATGGGCCACTGGAGAGGATACCCGCCGCACCATCGATTCCGCACCCCTTCGGGGCGAACGGATGCCCCGGTTTTGGAGACCGGGGCATCCCGGAGGACTCAGCGACGACGACGGTTGAGGAGAGCCAGCCCACCCAAGGCGAGCACGGCCAAGCCAGCCGGTTCAGGAACCGCCCCGGCGACGATGTAGAT
>JANJUB010000012.1 GCA_024710805.1 Fimbriimonadaceae bacterium
CCCGACGGTACCGTGGTGAAGATTCACCAGGGCCTAGAACAAAGCGAGGAACGGTTCCTGGCGTTCTTGGCTCAAGGGATGTAGTCTCTGTCTGTCGGGCCCTTAGCCGCCCAGAGGAACTCCTCAACCCGGTCTCTACACTCGCCTAGCCTCTCCCCACCAAGTGAGGAGAGGCTAGACTCGGAGATTAGCCCCAACCGACACGCCAAGCAATCTCCGAAATCAGTAGACTTGCCGCGTGCTGGATCTCTTGATTCGCGGCGGTCAGATCGTGACTCCGGATGGAGTCGCGCGGGGGGACATCGGGATTCGCGACGGCCGAATCGTCGCGGTCGGCGAGGTGAACGAATCGGCGAGCGAGACGCTTGACGCGACCGGACTCCACATCTTCCCCGGCGTCATCGACACCCAAGTCCATTTCCGCGAGCCGGGGATGGAGCACAAAGAGGACATCGAGTCGGGCACGCGAGCGGCGCTTCATGGCGGAGTGACGACGATTTTCGAGATGCCCAACACCAACCCGGCGACGACCACCGCCGAGGCCCTGCAGGACAAGCTTAACCGAGCCGCGGGGCGATCATGGGTCGACTATGCGTTCTTCGTCGGCGCGGCCACCGACAACATCGATCAACTCGCCGAACTCGAGGTTCTGCCCGGTACGCCGGGCGTAAAGATCTTCGTCGGCAGTTCGACCGGGTCGTTGCTCGTACCCGACGATGACCACATCCGCCGCGTCTTTCAAGCCACCCGCTACCGTACGCCGATCCACAGCGAAGACCACCCGCGCCTCGAGGAGCGCAAGGCGTTGATCTCCGAGCACCCGACCGCCCACGAGCACCCGTTCTTGCGCGATGTGGAGTGTGCCCGATTGGCCACCGAGCGCGTTCTGAGACTCTCCGCCGAAACCGGCCACCCGATCCACATCCTCCACCTCTCCACCGCCGATGAACTGCCGCTGATCAGCGAGGCGCGACGCGAGGGGGTCAGCGTCACCACCGAGATCACTCCCCAGCACCTGTGGTTCTCCGCGCCGGACTGCTACGATCGGCTGGGCACCTACGCCCAAATGAATCCGCCGCTCCGATCCAACTACCACCGTCTGGAGCTGATGCAGGCGCTCGGACACGGATTCTTCGACGTCATCGGCAGCGACCACGCCCCCCATACTCGGGAGGAAAAGGATCAGCCGTATCCGAAGTCGCCGAGCGGGATGCCGGGTGTGCAGACCCTGCTCCCGGTGATGATTACGATTGCGCTGCGGGACAAGGTCATCGACCTGCCGACCATCGCCAAGATGACATCGATGCGGCCGGCGCAGATTTATGGCATCCGCGACAAGGGATTGATCGCCGCCGGCTACCACGCCGACCTTGCGATCGTCGATCTCGATCATGAGTGGGTGGTTGAGACGCCTTGGCTGCAATCGAAGTGTGGATGGAGCCCTTACACCGGCGAGACGCTGAAGGGCAAGCCCGTCCACACCATCCTGCGCGGGCAGATTGCCCTTCGCGATGGAGAGCGGCTCGGCCCGCCGAAGGGGTCCGTGGTAGAGTTCGATCGTGGACCTGTCCCTACTGTTTGATTACGACCTCTGGGCGACGCGCCGATGGCTCAGCGCGATCGCTGGCTTTCGCGACCTCGGCCGCGCGCATGAGATTCTCGAACACATGCTGATGGCTCAGCGCTCATGGCTGAACCGCATCGGGGTAGAAGTGCCGCCGCAAGAGGGCGACGTCCAGCTTGGGGTGCTGTTTAACACGCTCAGCGGCCTCTGGAAGTACGTGGTCGAAGACGGCGACTTGGAAGGGGTTGTGGAGTATCAGAACTCCGAGGGCACCCGCTATCGGAACACCGTACGGGAGATCGCGATGCATGTGGTGAACCATGGCACCTACCACCGCGGCCAGTTGCGAGGCTTGGCCGAATCCGAGGGTTTCGATGGCTTCCCGGACACCGATCTCATCTTCTTCCTGCGCGAGCCCATCGAATGAACCTGTTTGTGACCGGTTACGGCCCGTTTTTGAGCGTTGCCGAAAACCCCTCGGGGCTCATTGCCGCGCGCCTTGGCTTGCCGTATCGGGTGCTCGACGTCACCTTCGCGGCGGCCGATGCCTTCCTCGATGAGTTCGCGGAGACGGACTACGACGCGCTGATGATGATCGGAGTCGCCGGAAACGCGGAGCGTATGCGGATCGAGACCGTTGCTCGCAACCGCATCGGCCGGACTCCTGACGTGGGGGAAGTTGTCATGGGCCCGGGACCAGTCCACGCCGCCGCCCCGTCGCAGCTACATTCGACGCTGTGGTCGGGATTCGAGCAGTGGCTGGATGCGCCCGAGTTCGAGCCGAGCGTCGACGCGGGCGACTACCTGTGCAACTACCTCTCTTTCGAAGCCGCACGGAGGTTCCCACACCGCCGCACCGGCTTTCTGCACGTGCCTCTCCCCCGCCCCGGATTCGGGGTGGAGGAGATGGCAGAAGCGATTGGGCGATGGGTTCTCGGCCCGCTGCTGACGCGCTAGACTTCGTCCTCGAGCTTGATCCCGCGGCGACGTGAGAACGAGCGGGACACGTCGTCGAAGATCGTGTACGAACACGGGATAACGACGAGCGTGAGGATCGTCGAGAGCGAGATGCCACCGATGATCGTGATGCCGATGGTCTCGCGGAACTCAGAACCTCGTCCAATCGCCAACGCGACCGGCAAGACGCCGAGGATCAGCGCGAGCGTCGTCATCATGATCGGACGCAGTCGGGTGGGACCGGCTTCGAGGATGGCCTCTCGGCGGCTCTTGCCCCGTGCCCGAAGCGTATTCGTGTAGTCCACGAGCAGAATGGCGTTCTTGCCCACCAAGCCGACCAGCGTGATGATGCCGATGAAGCCGACGATGTTCAGCGTTTTGTCGCTGATCATTAGGGCGAGCAGGGCACCGACCATCGCCTGAGGCTGGGCGAGCTGGATGATGAACGGATAGAGCAGGTTATCGTAGAGCGAGGCCAGCAGCATATAGACCAGCAACAAGCCGATGCCGAGCGCCCCGAACAGGTAGCCGCCTTCTCGCGCCTGGACGTCGGCCTGGCCGAGCGGCTTGATCTTGACTCCCTCCGGAACCAGGTTCTCTTTCTCCAGCCAGTCGTCGATCTGATTCTGCACGTTGCCGGCGGAGTAGCCGGGAAGCAGGTCGGCGGTGAGACGGACCTCGTCGGCGCGGTCGCGCCGGTCGAGCTTGTCGACCCCAATGCCGGGGACAATCTCCGCAACCTCAGAGAGGAAGATCGGATTGCCTTGGTAGAAGGAAACGGGGAGCTTGCCGACGATGTCGGGGTTATCGCGATCGACGTAGTCCATCATCACCCGAATGTCGTACTCACGGCCGGCAACCCGATACTTGGTGTCGTCATTGCCTTCGTAGAGGATGCGCATGGTGTTCGCGATATCCGCGACGGTCAGGTTGGCATCAGCGAGGCGGGTGCGATCGGGCAAGGCCCGGAGTTCCGGCTTGCCCGGCTTCGAGGAGATGTCGGGGTTGATCACCCCTTCGATCGCGCCATTCTCGAGGCCACGGCGGATGGCATCGACGGTCCGAACCAGCATTTCGCGATCGTCGCCGCCGAACGACATCTGAATGGGAGCACCGAAGCCGACGCCGCCCGCCGAAGAGACGGTGACTCTTGCACCGGCCACACGCCCCAGCTGCTCGGTTAGCTCCGCGGCGATGTCCGTGTCCTTCTTCGTCCGCATGACGCCGTGGTTCTGCCAGGGAAGGAACGCCTTCTTATCGCGCAGGGCAACGATGACCGACGCGCGGTTCGAACCGGAAGTGGTCCCGCCGAATCCGCCTGCGCCAACCGTGCCCACGTTCGCAAGCACCGACTTCGTGTCCGGGTGCTTCGTTACGATTCCCTCCACGTATTCGACGACGCGTTGGGTCGCGGCCAGGCTCGATCCCGGCGGTAGTTCGATGTCCACGTTGATGCGGCCGTTGTCGCTGGGCGGGAAGAATGCGAACTTGAAGACCGCTTCTTGCTTCCACTGCGCCCAAGCACCGCCGAGCCCGGCTGATGCCGGGAAGATCAGACCAAACAGCAGTCCGTAAAGGATGAACTGGGGTTTGCGATAGCCTCGGAAGAGGTTCGCTACGAACACGATGAACCCGATCGCGAGAGAGACCGCCACAAGCCGCATGCCGGCCTGAACCGCGGCACCAACCCCGCCCGGACCCGCGCCCACAAAGGTGCCGACGATCACCATGATGATCGCCACCAGGGCGAGGTTGCCGGTGATGAACACGAACCAGCGGTGATCGAGTGCCCACGCGAGCGTACGACGATACGCGCCGGTGAACGCGTCGAAGCGCCTCTCGAACCAGCCGGCGAAGCCACGCTCGAAGTGCTCCATGTCTTCACCGGCCCGATACCAGCGCGCGGCAAGCATCGGCGTGATGGTGAACGAAACGAACAGCGACACCAGGACCGCGATCGCAAAGCCGATACCCAGCGGTCGGAAGAACTGGCCCAGGATGCCACCCATGAAGCCGATCGGCAAGAAGACGACCACGTCGGCAAGAGTGATGGCGATGGCGGCAAGTCCGATTTCCGCGCGGCCGTTCAGCGCGGCATCGCGCGGGTCTTCACCCATCCGCAAGTGACGGTAAATGTTCTCCAGCACGACGATGGCGTCGTCGACCAACACGCCGATTGCCAGCGACAGCGCGAGCATCGACAGGTTGTTGATCGTGAACCCGAGCATCTTCATCGCAATGAACGTGGCGAAGATACACACCGGAATCGCGATGGACACGATGATCGTGCCTCTCAGGTTGTGGAGGAAGATGTAAACAATGGCCGAGACGAGAAAAATGCCGAAGATCAGGGTGAAGTTAAGGTCGCTGACCGACTCCTGGATGATGACCGCCTGATTCGTGGTGACGACGAGTTGAACGCCGTACTGATCGAGAATCTGCTCGATGAGCGAGAGGGTTTGGCCCGACTCCTTCTTGGCTGCGACCGACTCGGCGGTGACGATCGGCGCTTCGACGCTGCCAAACATCCGCTTGGCAATCTCGACCGCGTTGCCTTCACGCGCCTTCTGAACGATCATGACGACCGCGTCGGAGCCGTTCAAGCGCGAGTACTGGGTGCGCTCTCGGGACGTATCTACGATGTCGGCAATCTGGTTGAGCTTGACCAGCTTGCCCTTCGCCATGGGATTATCGGGGTCAGAGATGCTGAGCACGGTCTCGCCGATCTCTTCAATCGACTTGTACTCGCCCAAAACGCGCACGCTGTATTCGGTGTCGCCTTGGATAACCCGGCCGCTGGGAACGTTGAGCGAGGCGCCCTGGACGGCGCGCATGACTTGCGCGATGCCAACGCCGTAGGACACCAAGGCATCCTTGCGCAAGCGGACCTGAATCTCCCGAACTTCGCCGCCGGAAACGTTGACGCTCGCGACACCGGGAATCTGGGCGATGCGGTCCTTGATCCGATCATCGACGAGATCGCGCAGCTCTCGGTTGGAGAGGTTGTCGTTCCGCGCGACCATGTAAACGACGGGCTCGCTGCTGGAGTCGAGCTTGCCGACGGTCGGCTTCTCGATACCCTGCGGCAACTGTCCGACGATCGAGTCCACCTTGGCCCGTGCGTCGTTCAGGGCGGTGTCCATGTTGGTACCGACCTCGAAGTTGCCCACGACCGAGGAGATGCCCTCCTGCGACGTACTCGTGACCTCGCGAATACCGGGAACGCCAGCCATCGCTTCCTCGACCTTTCGAGAGATCAAGGTATTGATTTCGTCGGGGCCCGCGCCAGGGTAGATCGTGGTGACGGTGATGACACCGAACTGCACGTCGGGGTTTTGCTCAACGCGCATCGACTGATACGACAGGCGGCCGATAAACACGGCGGCCAGCATCAGCATCAGCATGAAGACGGGCCGCGCAATCGCGACTCGGGTTAGGTTCACGCCTGTCCCCCGTCCGCCTTCTTCGTCTGGATGTCGAGCTCCGCGCCCGTCTCAAGATCGTTCTGCCCGGTGACGATCACTTTCGCGCCCGGCTCCACTCCGCTCACCTGCGTGAGACCATTGGTGCGCAGGCCGGGAACGACGTTGACTTCCTTCGCCTTGTTGCCATCCGCGACGAACACCACCGTACGGTCACCCCGTTTCACCAGTGCGATCGTCGGCACGGCAGTCGCGCCGCGAACGGTGCGCAAGACGACGGTGCCACGAGCGAACATACCGGGTCTCACTCCCGGCGGCGTGGCGGCGAGCGTGATCCGTGCCTTAAAGATGCGCCCGATGCTCGAGGCGCTGGGGCTGATCGACGATAGCGTTCCCGTGAAGGTCTGGTCGGCGACACCATCGACGGTCACTTGGACCGAGCCACCCGGCCGAGCCTGAGCCAACATCGTCGCGGGCAGATCGCCCTCGAAAAAGGTTCCATCGCCGCCGACGATCCGCACAATAGGGGAACCCGGGGCAATGACCGTTCCGGCTTGCAGCGGACGTCCGCTCACCTGGCCCGAGTAAGGCGCGCGAACCTGGAGGTCGCTGAGCGACTGCTGGGCGAGCGCGAGTTGGGCTCGAGCGGCGCTGAGGTTGGCTTGCGCGGCCTGAACTTGCTGAGTGAGAAGCACATCCAGCCGCTTGTTGGCCTCGGCGGTGCGCACCCCTTCTTCGGCTTGGCGCACCGCTTCGCGGGCGGAATCGATGTCTTCGGGGCGAACCATGTTCCGCACCAGGCGCTGCTGTTCGATTGCCTGCTGATACTGGGCCTTCGCGCCGTTGAAGGCGTTCTCGGCTTGGTCGAGGCGTTGCTGGCTCACGACCTGCTCGTTGAACAGGGAGCGGACGCGATCGAGTTCTTTCTGCGCGGTATCGAGATTCGACTTGGCGGCGGCCACGGCGGCGTCAGCTTGTGCGCGCTCTTCGGGGCGAGCGCCGTTCAGCGCTTTTTGCAGCTGCGCGCGGGCAGATCTCAGCTGAGCCTGAGCCTGTGCGACCGCGGCGCTCGATCGGCTAGGACCGACGACCGCGTTCGCCCGTGCTTGGGCGAGCGCGGCATTTGCGGCGGCGACCTGAGCTTGTGCCTGCTGCACCTGAATGCGTTGGTTCGCGCCATCGACCTCGGCGAGCAGCTGACCGGTAGACACACGATCACCCTCTCGAACGTAGACGACGCTCAGCCGACCCCCGACTTTCGCGCCAACCTGAACATCCTGGCTGGTCGCGAGTTCGCCGGTGACCTCGAGGGTCTCGTCGATGTCCCGCGTTTGGACGTCCGCGACCGTCACGGACTTCTTGGGGCTCGTCACGATTGCTTGGGTTTTCTTCGCCTGTTCCTGAGCGGCGCGATTGACACAGCCCACGGAGAGCGCGGCGGCGAGTGCGGCCAAAGCGATTGTCTTCAGATTCATCGGGTTCCCTCGGGTTGCAGTTCCTTGCCGATCGCGTGCTCTAGGTCAGCGATGGCGCGGAGATAATCGTATTGGGCGTTCACCAAGAGCGTCTTGGCTTGGGTCAGTTGGGTGCCGGCATCGGCGACCTCGAGCGGGATGCCCTCGCCCGCCTCAAACTTCACGGTGGTGAGGCGGTAGGTTTCTTCCGCTAGCTTCACCTGTTGCTCGGCGAGCGTGCGCCGCGCCGCCGCATTCATGAGATTCGCGTAGGCCTGCCGCACCTGCAGCGAGATCGCCAGGGTCAGTTGCTCGCCCTGGAGTTTCACCTGCTCTTCATCTTGCCGAGCGGCCTTGACTCGAGCGCGGGTGATGCCTGAATCCCAAATGGGGATGGAGAGCGCAACCACGCCGGTGGTGCTGGCCGTCGAGGCACCAAAGCCAGTATTGCCGAACGCTCGGCTGTGGACGGCCGAGAAGTTCAGGCTCGGTACACCGCCCCGCTCTTCCGCGAGGCGAACAAATGCCAACACTTCTTGTTGGAGCGCAACCGCCTTCAGTTCGGGGCGAGACTCCTTTGCGGTCTTGAACAGGTCCTCCTCGTTCAGCGGAGCAGGCTGCCAGATCGGGTGGTCGCCGACCTCGACGGGAGCCTCGATCGCCCGGCCAAGCACGTTGTTGAGCGAGCTCTTGGCGAGTTTCAGCTGGTTCTTGGCGACGATCAGGTCGGCTTCCGTTTGAGCGACCGTGGTCTCGATTCGAATCACGTCGACCTTGGCCCGCGTACCGGCGGCAAGCTCGGCTTGGACGTTCTTGAGACGGTCCTTGGCGCGGGCGAGCGCTTCCTCGTTGACCGTGATCGCCGCCTGGGCCTGAAGCACGCCAAAGAACGCGCGCTTCACATTCTGGTGGAGATCGTTGCGGGCCGCCTCGAGGTTCGCTTCTTGAACGGCAATGTTGAGATTCGCCGCGCGGACGGCCTTGCCGGTGACTCCGGCAATATCGAGCGGCATCGAGAAGTTGAGCTTTGCGTCCTTGCTGTCGATCGGGCGGGTGGTGATCGATGCTCCGCCGAAGTTCGAGGTTAGCGCCTTGTCGAAGCGCGTGTAGGTGCCCTCGGCGCTCAAACGAGGACCGAGTTGGCCCCGCGCTTGCGCCGCTTGCTGCCGAGCCCTTTCGATTTGCGAGGCGCTGATTTTCAGGGCAAACGCGTTTTCCTCGGCGATGCGCAACGCGTCGGCCAGCGAGAGCGGCCCTGCCTGGACCTCGCTGGGCAAACGAAAGATCACCGCCTTAAGTGGGGCGGAAAAGAGAACCGGAATAGGTGCAATCATGCCTCGTCTTCCCCTTTGACCTCGTGATTCTTGACCCGGTCCAAGCCCTTCTGCAGCTCACCAACGAACTCGTGCACCGCATCGATCTTGAAGACCATGAGCCCCTTATGGAGCGGATGGCGCATCACCAGGAGCTTGTCGCCGGGCTGGAAGCCCAACTCCGCGCGTGCCTCCGCCGGAATCACGATCTGCCCACGCTCTCCCACTGTCACCGATCCGTAGAACATGTCATCGCAGGTCATCGAATCCTCCTTATCATGTTTTTCATATTATGACGAGGTTTCACGGCAGTACGTCAGCGCAGGTTTGAAACTGATGATATCTTGACTGAGATGACGGGGCACCTTGGGACCTTTGCCCCCGCTGGGCGAAAGAGACACAGACCCTAGGCCCACGACGTAAAATCCGCGCGTGGTGGACCGCCTGTCCGAATACCGAGGCAAACGGACTCCGGGCAAGACCCCGGAGCCAATGGAGACGAGTGCCCCGAGCACCGGCCCTCTCCTGTTCTGCATTCAGAAACACGCCGCGACCAACCTGCACTACGACCTCCGCCTCGAACTCGGCGGCGCCCTGAAGAGTTGGGCCGTCCCGCGCGGTCCATCCACCATCCCTGAAGACAAGCGGTTTGCTGCCGAAACCGAGGACCACCCCTACGGCTACGCAGTCTTCGAAGGCCTGATCCCGAAGGGTGAGTACGGCGCGGGCGAGATGATCGTGTGGGACCTCGGCTCCTGGTATCCCGACGAACTTTGCGATCCCCGGTCCGAAGAGAATTGGCGGTGGAGCGATCCCACCTGGCGGGCCGATCTCGAAACCCGAGCGTTGGCCGCCCTCGAAGAGGGCAAGCTCAGCGTCTTTTTCCGGGGTGAGCGGATGCATGGCTCGTGGGCCTTGGTCAAGACCAAGGAGGGCTGGCTGTTCTTTAAACATCGCGACCGCTGGGCGAACCAACCGGGCGAGTTGATCGCGGCAGGAACTTCGGTGCTATCCGGCCGAACGCTAGAAGATGTCGCTCGTGGCCAGTCCGGCCCGTCAATGAGCCTCGAGTCGCTTCAACTCGATAAACCCGAACCCTGGCCTACCAAGCTCAATCCGATGAAGGCGGACTCTGCGGCCGCGCCCTTCGACCGCGACGGCTGGATGTTCGAGCCCAAGCTCGATGGTATTCGCGCCCTCGTCCACATTCGGAATGGCGAGGCGAAGATCTACACCCGGTACGGACTTGAGCAGACCTCACAGTTTCCGGAACTGGGCCGCCACCTGAGTGAACAGCGCGGGCACATGATCCTCGACGGCGAGATTGTCGCATTCGAAGACGGCCGCCCCGGCTTCACGCCGATGATGAAGCGGTTCCACCTGAAGGATGCCGCGGCGCTGGAGGCGGCAGACCGCGCATATCCGTGTCTCTTCTATGCGTTCGATGTGCTGCATCTCGATGGCTACGATTTGCGGGGCTACGGTACCCGTCGGCGTCGCGAACACCTGCGACGCTTGCTCTTGCCCACCGAGCGCGTGAAGCTCATCGAGCACCTCGACGACCATGGCCTCGCGTTCTACCGAGCGGTCGTCGCGGCGGGATTCGAAGGGGCGATGGCGAAGAAAGCCGATGCGCGGTACGACGCCAGCGGGAAGCGCTCGGCGAACTGGCTGAAGATCAAGTTCTCGACCAGCGCCGAGTTTGTGGTCGGTGGCCTCGCCGCCGGCGAAGGCAGCCGCGCCTCGACCTTCGGCGCGCTGGTGCTCGGCTACTACGACAACGACGTCCTCACCTACGCAGGGCGAGTGGGAAGCGGGTTCAACGACATCACTCTGGCTCAACTCTCCGAGAAGCTCCACCCTATGGCGACTCGGGAGAATCCGTTCGGCACGCCGGTCGAGCAGGATGTACCCATCACTTGGCTCCGGCCCGAGACCGTCGTGGAGGTCAAGTTCGGCGAGATCATGCCGAGCGGCCACATCCGCACGCCGGTGTTTCTGCGCGAACGGCCCGATATCGAGGCTTCTGACGTCGGGCCGCCGGCGGTCGTGCGCCCCCCCGCCGAGGCGGACGAGCCTGAGCCTGTCCCTGAATCGGCGCCCATGAACAACAGTGTGCTCGCGCAACTGGGCGGCCGTGAGAAGAACCTGATCCTCGAAGTGGACGGGATCAAGCTGTCGCTGACCAACCTCGACAAGCCGCTCTGGCCCGCCACCGAGGCGTTCCCCGCCTTTACCAAGCGCGATCTTCTCCGCTACTTGACGCTGATCTCGCCGTGGATGTTGGAGCACACCCGCGACCGGCCGATGACGATGATCCGTTGGCCGAACGGAATCCACGGAGAGAAGTTCTTCCAGAAGCACATCGAATCCGGCCAGGGCCGCCCGGACTTCGTCGACATCATCGAACTGTGGGGCGACACGAACAAACGCAACCAGGAGTACGTGAACTGCAACCGCCTCTCCACGCTGCTTTGGATGGGGCAACTCGGAACGCTGGAGTTCCACGTCCCTGCCGGGCGGGCGGCCCGCGGCCCCGATGGCGATGACCTATCCCTCGACTTCAAAGACTCCGACGAGGCGATAGAGTCCTCGATCCTCAACTATCCGGACTTCATCCGGTTCGACCTCGACCCGTACATCTACTCCGGGCTTGAGAAACCGGGTGAAGAACCGGAGCTCAACCGAGCCGCGTTCGAGAAGTGCAAGACGGTGGCGATTTGGATCAAGCAAATGCTGGATGCCCTCGGCTGGCCCAGCTATGTAAAGACCACCGGCAAGACCGGCCTCCACATCTTCGTGCCGATCGTGCGCAACATCGACACCCAAGCCGCGCGGGCGATGTGCGCGACGATCTGCAACGCAATCGTTGCCGCCCACCCCCGCGAGACGACCGTGGAGTGGAGTGTGCCAAAGCGCACCGGAAAGGTGTTTCTCGACTTCAACATGAATGCGCTCGGCAAGACGCTCGGGGCTGCCTACTCGCCGCGAGCCCTACCGAACCAGTCGATGTCGATGCCGGTTTCGTGGGATGAGCTACCATCGGTGTATCCAGAAGACTTCCTTATGCGCGATGCCGAGCAATGGATCGCGACCCGGGGAGACGCCTGGGCGGGCATGCTGAACGCCAAAGTGGACCTAACGAAACTGTAATCCTCAGCAGCATTTTATTGCGCGATATCTCAGAACAGCGGAATATATCAATACATATGCACCTGCTGACGCGGTATAATCCATGCCATGAGCCTAGACGCAATGGACCGGCAGATCCTGAACATCCTGCAACAGGATGGGCGGGTGACCAATGTCGAACTCGCCGGCCGCGTGGGGCTCACGCCAGGCCCGACCCTCGCCCGCGTCAACAAGCTTGAGGCCGCCGGCTACTTGACGGGCTATGTGGGGCTGGTCGACCGTGAGAAGTTGGGACTCTCGGTCACGGTTATCGTCGCGGTCAGCCTGCGGTCTCACACCAGCGAGACGAATGCCGCTTTTCTGAAGGCGGTGGCGGAGTTGCCCGAGATCATCGAGGTTCACCACGTCGCGGGCGACGACGACTTCCTGCTCAAGGTCGTGGCGGCGAGTCCGCGCGACTACGAACAGTTCGTGCTTGAAAAGCTCACCGCGGTGGCCGATTTACAGCGGGTCAAGAGCACATTTGTGCTTTCTTCTCCGAAGAGCACGACCGCCATTCCGATCCCCGAGGTGGAGTCATGACGCCGCCGTTGCAGTTCGGCTTGCTCGCCTTCTCGTCGATGATCGCGATGCTCGATCCCATCGCGACGGCGCCGCTGTTTGTGGATCTCACCAAGAACACGCCCGACAAACGAAAACAAATTGCCTTCCGCGCCTGCATGGCGGCGGGAGTGACGCTGCTGCTCTTCGCCATCGCGGGCGGGGCGATCTTCTCCTTCTTTGGCATCACCGTCCCCGCGTTCCAGATCGTGGGCGGCCTGCTGCTCGCCATCTCGTCGATGCGGCACCTGAGCGGTTCAGGCGGGCACGCGGAGGAAGTTGCCGCGGTCGATGATCCCTCGATCGTCCCCTTGGGAATTCCCCTGATCGCGGGAGCGGGCTCGATTTCGACCGTGATGGTGCTGTCGGGCCAAGCGCGAGCACCGATGCACCAGGCGGCTCTGATCTTGAGCATCGTGATCTGCGTCGTCCTGGTGTTCATCACGCTGCGCGCCGCGCCGGTGATCATCGCCAAGCTGGGGCAGTCGGGTCAGGAGATCTTAAGCAAAGTCCTCGCGCTGCTGACGGCGGTCATTGGCGTCCAGTTCATCGTCAACGGGGCCACTACGGTCCTCCGCGACATGCTCAAGCATCTCGGCTGAGTCCACCGAGACGCCGATGTGATGACGCAAGCCCTCGCGATCGATGGCGATGACATCGAAGCGGTGGGGATATTCGGGAGTCCCCGCCTCCTGCAGATATGCGCGGGCCGCTCGTCGTAGGCGAGCCGCTTTGGTCGGGGTGATGGACTCCTCGGGCACCCGGCCGTCTCGGCGAGCCTTCACCTCGACGAACACGACGACGTCTCCGTCGAGCGCAACCACATCGAGTTCTCCACCCCGGGCCGAGTACCGCCGGGTGATCAGCGTGTAGCCCAAGCTCAGCAGATGCTGCGCCGCCTGGTCTTCGGCAACCGCTCCTAGCTCTCTCCGAGATCGAAGCACAGTTGCTCCTTGGCTCGCACCGGGGCGAAGGACCGCCGATGAATCGGGCAGGGCCCATGTTCGGCGAGCGCGGCCAGATGCTCGGGCGTCGCGTAGCCGAAGTGGCGATCAAACCCGTACTGCGGATACTGTTCATGATAGGCCCGCATGAGCGCATCGCGATGGCATTTGGCGATGATCGAGGCCGCCGCAATGCACGCATGCAGGGCATCGCCATCGACGATCGCCCGGCCGATGCTCGCCAGTCCGGGAGGGACCCGGTTGCCATCGACCCAGACTTCACCAGGAGCCTGCGGCAAGTCCGCGACGGCGCGCTCCATGGCCCGCATGGTGGCCCAGAAGATGTTGTCCCGATCAATCTGCGCCACATCGATTTCCGCGATGGCCCAAATCGCCTGGCCCCGGATGCGATCCGCCAGTGTTTCCCTCACAAGGGCGTCCAGCTTCTTCGAGTCGTCGATTCCATCGAGATCCATGCCCTCGGGCAAGATCGCCGCGGCCGCAACGACCGGCCCAGCGAGGGGCCCTCGCCCGGCTTCATCGACGCCGGCGATCAGCAGGCTCAAAGCCGCATCTCCCGATTCGCCAGCGCGTCTTCCTTCACCACTCTCATCTGATGCGCGAACTGCCGAAACACCTGCCAATAGACGCTGTCGCGATCGAGTCCTTCCCAGAAGTGCTCGCTCCGATCGACGAGCCGGACATAGTAGCCAAACATGTAATGAGCGACTCCGGGCTTGATGATCCTCGAGTTCACCATCAGTGCGACTTCCTCGAAGAAACCGACAAAGTTGCGGCGGTCTTGAATAGGCATCTGGGCGAGGCGCGGATCGTCGCGGGCAAGCAGGTTCAGCAGTTCGCGAAACGCGGGGTCTTCGAGGAATCGCCGGCGCATCTGGACGAACTGGCTTGCCCGCGCATCATGCCCTTGGCGGGCATATTGGATAACGCCCATCATGAAGGTGATGAGGGTTACGGCCCCGGCAATGATGATCGACACGTCCTTGACGACGGTCAGGCTATCCACGCCGGGAATCGTACACTACTTGGCCAACTTGCGCATGAGCAGGATCAATCCGATGGCCCCGAGGGTCGCGCCAAAAATCGTCGGAATCAGGGTTCCTTCGCCCCTCATACCCAGCAGGCGCATCACAAAGCCGGTTGCGACCGAACCGCAGATGCCCAACACGATCGTCATCAGACAACCCGAGGGCTCGTTCTTCTCGCCCTTCACCAGCGCCTTGGCGAGGACTCCCGCGAAGAACCCGACCATGATCCAGTAGAGGATGTCCATACCCCTAAGACGGCCAGCGTCTAGAACGGGTTGCCGAGGCGGGACCTTAGGGGTCCTTGCGCATCATGCGCCAGCCGGTCTGCGGCTGGAATCCGAGATCGAAGTTGATGTGGCGCATGGCCCCGTTGCGGTCATCGTTGTACGTGTGAATCCGCTTGGCCCCGATCGACTTGGCCCACTGCGCACCCTTGACTTTGAGGGCCCGCGCAATGCCCTGGCCTCGATGTGACCGCACAACGCCGGTGAAGTCGGTCGAGACGTTCTCCTCGTCGGTCGGGCCGGCGACGGAGACCCCAATCCAATCACCACGCTCATCGACGGCGATGAGGCAACCCTCCGGGCGGAACCATCGGCTCTCGAAGGTGTACTTGTCCCAGTCGTCATACTCGACCAGTCCCCAAAGCTCGATGCCCGGCGTATCCGCATCGGCAGCGATCGTGCACTCGTACAGCTTTCTCCGATTCGCCGCGTCGTCGGGGTAGTCCGCCCACGACTTGATCTCGATTCCCTCCGGAAGGACCAGCGGCTGATCCCATCCTTCGAGGTCGAGAATCACGCCGTAAAGGTGCTGCTCTTGGCGGTACCCCAGCTGCTCCAGGAAGCGGCGTCCCCGCTCGAGGTCGTCTCGCACTTTGGACATGAGCCAGGCCGCGCCCTTTTCCCGGGCAAACGACTCATTGAGCGAAAACAGGTGGCGACCGATGCCGCGACCTTCGTGCGCGGGCACGACGTCGGCGCGAATGATAAACACCAAAGGCTGAGTTCCGCCCGCCTCGTGAAGGGCCACGCTGTGGCCGTAGGCGACAGGCATCCCAGCGTGCTCAACGATCAGGCGTTGTACCGCCATCGTGGAAGGGTACTTTTCAAAACGACTCCGTAAGGAATCGGCACTCTCCGGCTCTTGCTCGACGCGGTTGAAGAACTCCGCGACGGCACCCGAATCGTCAGGCGTGTAGGGACGAACGCGATAGCCCTCGGGGAGACCCGACATTACGGGCAGTAGGCCAGCTGATTCTGGGCTTTGGACGCGGCCTCGTGGGTAGGATCGGCGGCGACGATGGCCCGGAAGTGGCCACAAGCTTCATCAAAGAAGCCCAGCATCATCATCGTCATCGCCATGTCGTATCGGGCGAACAGGTGATTTGGACACAAGCCCACGACGCGTTGCAGCGTGCTCAGCGAACCATCGAAGTCGCCTTCAAATCCTTGGATCAAGCCGATCTGCCACAGCGCATCGCAGTGGTTAGGGTTTACAGCGAGAACCTTCTGCAGTTCGGCGCGGGCCTCAGGGTACTGGCCGTTGCACCGCAGATCGAATCCTCGTTGATAGACTGCAGCAATATCCATGGAGAGCGACATGGCCGTGTGTGACTTCGCAGTATAGCACTGGTTGCCTTACGATGCCAACTGAACGTTACCTGATCCTCGCTTTCCTTAGGCCGGGCCGGGCTCAAACCGGGGCAGAGGCTTGGGACCAAGGTCGGTCTCTTTAGAGCCGTCGGTCGTCGGTGCCGCCGCGCCCCCGCTCGTGCCATCGTCGTTCTTCACCGCAGGGAGAGGTTGTCCTTCCATCACGGCCAAGAACTCCTCGCGATCGAGCGTCTCCCGCTCGAGCAGGGCCTGAACGACGGCGTCGAGCTTCGCTCGGTTGTCGGTTAGAATTTGCGTCGCCTTGGCGTGGCACGTATCCACGATGGCGCGGACCTCCTCGTCGATCATCTTTGCGATGTCCTCCGAGTAGTTGCGCTCGTCGTGGTAGTCGCGGCCAAGGAACGGATTGTGTGCGCGCCGACCGAGGGCCAACGTGCCGAGTCGCTCGCTCATGCCGTACTCGCAGACCATGGCTCGGGCGATGCGCGTCACGCGCTCCAGGTCATTGCTCGCGCCCGTCCAAACGCGCTTGTAAACAATCTCTTCGGCCACGCGGCCGCCAAGCAGCGACACGATATCGTCCTCGAGTTCATCGCGCGACACCAGATACTTGTCCGCTTCGGGAATGTGCCACGTCGATCCCAAAGACATTCCGCGCGGGAGGATCGTGACCTTGTGCACCGGATCGCTGTACTCCAGCAACTCACCGACCACGGCGTGACCCGCCTCGTGGTAGGCGATGACTTCGCGCTCCTTGGTGTCGATGACGCGGCTCTTGCGCTGCGGCCCCGCGATCACGCGGTCGAGGGCCTCGTCCATGTCGTCCTGCACGATCTTCACCCGGCCGCGGCGCGCAGCGAGGAGAGCGGCCTCGTTGAGCATATTCGCGAGATCGGCACCGGTGAATCCCGGGGTCCGCATGCTGATCGCGGCCAAGTCGATCTCCGAATCAAACGGCTTGCCCTTCGAGTGGATCTTGAGGATCGCCTCACGGCCCTTCGCATCGGGGGCATCGACCACGATTTGGCGGTCAAAACGGCCTGGCCGGAGCAGGGCGGGGTCGAGAACATCGGGTCGGTTCGTCGCCGCGATCATGATGACGCCCGAGTTCGGATCAAAGCCATCCATCTCGACAAGCAACTGGTTGAGCGTCTGCTCGCGCTCGTCGTGTCCACCACCCAAGCCGGCTCCACGCTGGCGGCCGACCGCGTCGATTTCATCGACGAAGATCAGCGAGGGGCGATGCGCTTTGGCGGTCTCAAACAGGTCGCGGACACGCGCCGCACCGACGCCGACGAACATCTCGACGAAGTCGGATCCGGAGATATGGAAGAACGGCACACCGGCTTCGCCGGCGATCGCGCGGGCGAGGTGGGTTTTGCCGACTCCGGGAGGGCCAGTCAACAGAATGCCCTTCGGAATCTTCGCGCCGAGCGCGGTGTATTTCTTGGTGTTCTTCAGGAAGTCGACGATCTCGAACAGCTCCTGCTTGGCTTCCTCGATACCGGCGACGTCCTCAAACGTGATCTTGGGGCCAGATTCACCCACGCGCTTGGCGCGGGATCGGCCGAAGCTCATCGCTTGGTTGCCGGCACCCATTTGGGGACGCAGCACGAAGAAGTAGAGCAAGGCGAAGAACAGAATCGGCACCAGCAAGAAGCTGAGCATGCCAATCACGCCCGCCATGACGGGCGGCGGCATCAGCTTGACGTCAACGCCCTTACGTCGCAGCGCGTCGGCGAGGTCCCGTCCTGCAGGAGAGTCCTCATCGTTGCCGCGGACGGTGAACTTGGTTCCGTCCTTCAGCTTGCCACGAATCTCCTTCTGCTGCCACTCGACGCTTTCGACGTTGGCGGGCTCATCGACCTTATCCAGGTTCAACTCGCGATAGAGCTGAGAGAGCGTGAGTTCTTTCGGCGCGTTCATGGCGAACACATTCGTGCTCGTGCCCATGGCGTTGAACGCGACGATGACCAACATCGCAAGGACGGCGGTCATGATGATGAGCTTTGCAGGCTTATTCAAATCGTCTCCAATCCGGCGGGGACCGGTATATCCCTACGCTCAGGGCCGCCCCACCGTTTCCACAAGTCCTACCGACTCGCGGCTCCGTAAGGTTTGAAGTTCAGTCGTAATCCACGCTTTGAAGTCGGTTGCCAGCTTGCGCGGTTCGACACACTTACTCCAGGAACCCAAACGACCCCTAGGATATCACAGATCATCGGCAATCTCCGACGCGCAGCGGAGGTCAAACCTGCCTCGGAAAGCAAATCGCTGACCTTGCGGTGCCCGTCGAAGCCGAGTGGGTCGATGCGGTCCCCGGGCTCGAGCGATCGGAAGTTGAGCGGCAAGCGGACGGAATCGAGGTCGAGGGTGACCTGCATGGCATCCCGACGATTCGCTACCGAGGCTTCGCACGGCGTGGCTTCAAGGGTCCAGCCGAACGACTCGGCGTCGGTCGCACCGGGCACGGTCAGCGGGAACCGGAACGGCTCATCGGGACTCAAATCGCGCACATGAAGAAGATCGGCGTCCCACTCCACGCACACCCGGCCACCCTCGGCGGTCACCGAACCCTTCTCCCCGCGCTGCAGCCCCTCTTCGATGCTCAGCGTCTGGTGGTGATCCAGCGCCTGCCCCATGGCCCCGGTCGCGAGGCGGATCGCCCGGCGGAAGAGCACCGATGGCATCGCCTCGACAAGCCGACGATGAAAGGCCACCTCGCAGTCGAGGGTCATGAATCGCAGCTCGCCATTGAGCGGACACTCGGCATCCTCTAGAGCGCGCGCGGCCATGGCATCGAGGAAGCGATGCTCTTGATCCAGCGTCTCGGCCATGCGAGCGACCGCCGCGTCGACCTCGGGGTTGATCGCGCGAAGTTCGGGAATCACCCGATGCCGCACGCGAGCCCGAGCGAAGCTGATATCCCGGTTGGCGGGGTCGTCGTGCGTCCAAAGGGCGTGCTCGTCGCAGTAGGCGCGGGTTTCGGCCCGGGTAAACAGGAGCAGCGGGCGGATCACCGAGTCACGCCGCTCGGGAATGCCGGTAAGGCCAGCCATGCCGCTGCCGCGGGTCAGATTGAGAAGGACGGTCTCGACGTGATCATCGCGGGTGTGGGCGGTGGCGATGGCCCCCGCGCCCAGCCGAAACGCGGCTTGCCGAAAGAATTCGTACCTCGCATGGCGGCCCGCTTCTTCGAGCCCGATGCCCATCTGCTCGCCGATCAGCGGCACATCCGCGCGGCCCGAGACAAACGCTACTCCGAGCTCGCCGCAGAAGGCCTCGCAGAGCCGCATCTCCATTTCCGCCTCCTCGCGCTGGCCGTGATGGAGGTGCGCGGCAATCACGTCTACTCCCGCACGATGGAGCAAGTGCAGCAGCGTCGTGGAGTCGGCGCCACCCGAGTAACCGACCAGAACCGGCCCCGAAGTCGGGATCAAGTCCCGCTCGCCCAGGTGTCGTCGGAACCGCTCGAGGAGCATGACGGAGAGTGTACCGAGACGCTAGATCGGCGGCCAGCCGAGGAACATGCCCATCAGGTGGAACACGCCGTAGGCCATCAGCGACCCTGCCATCACATGGAGCATGCCGCTGTGCAGGATGCGGGTGAAGGGCGTCGGTTGAGGGCCGTGAGCGGTCCGATAACGCGCCAGCAGTTCCTTTCCCGCCCGGATGCCAGACTCGATTTGACGCTCGTTCGGCGGCCGAGTGGTGATCAGCAACTGCACCATCGAACCCAGGGGTCTATACAGAACAAAGGTTGTCAGCAGCGCCACCAGGAGCCGGATTTCCTGATCGGGAATCCACTGCCAGTTGAACAAGCCGAGAAAGATCGAGGCCCCGACCGCGAGGTTCGTTCCGCACCGCGGGTGTACGCGCGGCATCCGCCGAACGATCTCGGGGCGGAGTTCCTCGCCGCGCTCGATGGCGTGAACCACCATGTGTTCGGCGGCGTGGGTTCCCGCGAGGGGGAGCAGCCGGATCGTAGCCAGAAACAGAATAACGGGCAGCCAGGTGATCGTCAGGGTTGAGAGCGTAGGTTCCCCAAGCGAGCTGGCGATACTGACCGAGAGTTGGTCGGTGAGCACAAAGATGGTGAAAAGCATCGCTCCAACGGACACCAGCGCCCACTGGGGGACTCCGCCGCTCACCGAGCCGGTGGTGAGATACACGCCGAACGGGGTCGCCATCCCGCCGATCTGGTGGGGGGTGGGGGCACGGTGGTGGTCGTCGGTGAGGTCGCTCGCGCTGATGACCCCGTACACCTGCTGATCTTCATCCACGACCAACAGCGCGGCGTAGGGCTCGCTGACCAATCGCCGCAGCGCTTCCGCCCCGCTGGCCCGGGGAGAGATCGTCGGCGGCACCATGAGAGCCCTCAGGCAGGGCTCGACAACCGACTCGCCCTCGGCGAGCGCGGCCGCATAGCTGGCCTCCGAGACCGCGCCGAGCAACGCTCCCTCGTGGACGATCGGCACGAATGGATAAGCGGTGTGGCGAAGCAATGCCCCGGCCCGCGCGAGCGAGTCCTCGGGATGGAGAAACTCGGTCGAACGCATATGGGCGCCCACGGGCATCACCAGCGCTTCGGGATTCACCCCATGATTGTGGCTT
>JANJUB010000028.1 GCA_024710805.1 Fimbriimonadaceae bacterium
CTGACCGATGCGATCGGCGATCGAGTTCAGTTGGTGGGCGACGACCTGTTCGTGACCAATGTCTCGCGCCTGCAGCGAGGTATCGACTCGGGCACCGCGAACTCAATCCTCGTCAAGGTCAACCAGATTGGAACCCTGACCGAGACCCTCGCCGCCGTAGACTTGGCCAAGCGCGCGGGTTACACCTCGGTGATGAGCCACCGCTCGGGCGAGACCGAGGACGTAACGATCAGCGACCTCGCGGTGGCCACCAGCTGCGGGCAGATCAAGACGGGCGCCCCGAACCGCACCGACCGAGTCGCGAAGTACAACCAGCTGCTGCGGATCGAAGAGATGCTCGGCTCCCACGCTCGGTACGCTGGAGCCAGCGCGTTCGGTCGGTTAGCGTCTCGGCTCGGATAGGGTGCCCTCTAGATCCGAGGGGACGACCAACCCTCGGCCTCAGGGTTCCCTGATCAGGTAGGCGCAGGTTTCGAGTCACGGAGTGACGAGGCCCTGCGCTTTTCCCGTACACGCACCAACCTCCATACCCAAGGGGAATCTGCCGATACTCCCCTTAGCATGCAGGCAATTGTTACAGAGGATTTGCACGTTCGCTATCGTGCGAAGAACGGGCAGAACGTTCACGCTGTTCAGGGGCTGAGCTTCGAAGTCAATCCGGGTGAGATCGTCGGCTTCTTGGGCCCGAACGGAGCTGGAAAGAGCTCTACGCTCAAGTGCCTGATGGGGTTTGTGCAGCCAAGCGCGGGCAGCTGTTCGGTGTTTGGGCTAGCCGCCGGTTCACTCGAGGCCAAGCGGCGCATCGGCTATCTGCCCGAAGTCGCGCTCTACTACCCTTACTTGACGCCGCTCGAGACGCTCACCCTCTACGGAGAGCTGCAGGGCCTGAGAGGCAGCAGATTGAAACGCGCGGCGACCGATCTGCTCGAACAAGTCGGCTTGGGCCAAGCGATGAACAAGCTCAATCGCAGCCTCAGCAAGGGCATGCTTCAGCGGGTGGGCATTGCGCAGTCGCTGCTCGGCGACCCAGAGGTGCTGGTGCTCGACGAGATGACGAGCGGCCTCGACCCGATCGGACGCAAGGAACTGCGAGAGTTGCTCAAGGCACGACAGGCGCAGGGTACGACGCTGTTCTTCTCTAGCCACGAACTGAGCGAGGTCGAAATGCTCTGTGACCGAATCTTGCTCATTCATCAGGGCAAGCTCATCGAAGAGCGGCCGATTCAAGCCTTGAAGGACGAGTTGCGACAGTTTGAGATCACCTATCAAGGCGCGGTGAGTCTCGTGGATCTCGCCTTGGAGTGGAACGAGCTGGGCGACAATACTTACCGAGCCCGTTTCAGCGACAAGCAGAACCTGCTGAAAGCTCTAGATCGCGTGCAGCGCGAAGGACGCGCGGTCGTCGACGTCGTTGCGCAAGAGGGATCGCTCGAGGAGTTCTTTGTCGAGACTATTGGGAGGGCAGCATGAAGTTACGAGTTTGGTGGGCGTTGGCCCGTGGAGTGTTGTTGGAGTCGCTTCGGCGCAAGGACCTTTGGGTCGTTGCCATCCTCGGCATGATCATCATGGCCGCATCCGGCGCTTTGGGCTTCTTTGGCGTGGAGGGTCTTCAGACCTTTGCCAAAGACCTTGGCGTGACCGTGCTTGGCCTGTTCTCGACGGTTATCGCGATTCTCACGACATCGCGTTTGCTGCCCGACGAAATCAAGAATCGGACGCTGTATCCGTTGCTCGCGCGGCCGATCTCGCGCTTCGACTTGCTTGCCGGCAAGCTGATGGGCGCGATCCTCGCGACTTGGCTAGCGTTCGTCATCCTGCTCGCCCTTACCTCAGTGGCCCTGCTCATGTTCGGCGTCCGGTTCGAGGTGATCATGGTGCAGTACGCGCTGCTGAAAATGGTCGGGCTCGGCGTGCTCTGCGCGGTCACGCTGACCCTCAGCGCGTTCATGACCCCCTCGGCGGCGGCGACGCTCAGCTTTGTCGTCGCGTTCGGGTCGAGCATGATCGTACGGGGCTTGACGATGGCGTACGAGACATCCTCCCCCGCGATGCAGTGGTTCTTCAAGTTCATCAACTCGATCTTGCCGCAGTTCGGGTTGTTCGACATCGGCCCCCGAGTCGCGAATGAGAACTGGGCTCCGGTTCCGCTTTGGGTGGTCGGCGGGTTGCTGGCCTACGGCGTGGCCTACGCAGGCGGCATGTTGCTGCTCGCATGGTCGAAGTTCCGGAGCCAAGCGGTATGAAGACCGCACCGATCGCGATTGGGTTGCTGGCGGGATCGGGGCTGTTTGCCTCTGCCTTGCGCAGTGAGGTCGAGGTGCCCAAGCATCACGCTGGCCTCAACGCCCATGAGACGCATGCATCGGCGACATTGCTGGGCCAGTTTCGAACCAGCGTGTCCAGTTGGCTGTGGCTAAGGACGGATCTCTATTTGCACAACGGCGTCGAGATGCGCCAACTCACCGAAGCTGAACGCAAGCGCGGCATTGCCGGCGTGGGCAATGGCGAGCATGGCCAAGATGCACTCCACGACGACAGTTCAATCGTGACCGTGGTTCCGAGCAAGGAACGCGATTTCCGCGGCGTCTTCGGCGACATCGAACGAGCCACAAAGGCGTACATGCGGATGGAGGGACACAGCCACAACGATCCGAAGAGTGCGCTGCCGCTGTTCCGACTAATGACGTGGATCGACCCGCAGTTCATCCCAGGATGGACGACCGGGGCGACAGTTCTTGGGCGGGAGCGCTCTGATGCGGCCCTTGACATGGGCATCGAGTTGCTCAAAGAAGGCCTCGAGCACAATCCCAACAGCCCCTCGATTCTCAGCGAACTCGGTCGGTTCTATGCCAGCAAGAAGCGGGACTTTGCCAAGGCGCTTCCCTACCTGCGGCGCGCAGCCGATCTACCCGTGCGTGCCGACCAACTTGACGAAGTCGAGGCGGATGGGCTGCTTTCCGCTTATCGCTGGCTCTGCTTGAGCTACCGCGAGCTTGGACGCTCGGGGGATATGTACCGCGCCGCCCAACGCGGGCTGGGGCTCTTTCCCGACGATCCGCTCCTGCTGCGTTGCGCCGCGGACACGCCGTACATTTTCACCGAGAAGGGTCAGCGCGAGTGGATCGAGCAGTCGATCTCGGAGTCTGAGGACCACGAGCATCACGGGCATGATCACGACCATGGACACGAACACCACGACCATGACCATGACCATGACCATGACCACGGGCACAAGCACTAGCTGAAACGGATGTCGTATGTCGAGTGAGGATTCTCGAGGCCCGTCGCGACATCCGACACTCGGCATCCCACAGAAAGAAGAACGGGAGAGGTGGGTTACCACCTCTCCCGTTCTTGTAAGCGCCTAATGCCGATCAGTCGATTCGGACGATCTCCGCTTGCGCGTCGCTCGTTCCCATTCCCTCTTGGAACTCGACGTTTTGCATCTGGTACACCGCCTTCACCGGTTCGCCGTTGGCCCGATTGAGCCAAAGGGTGCCATTGACGGTCATCGGGTTAGCCCCTTCGGTTTCCTTGAAGACGTACGTGATCTTCCAGGTGTCGAATGCGCCGACCTTTTCGTCCTCGACGTAGGTGTAGGTCGATTCGCTGGCCGGAAGCTTCTTGTCGGCGTTCGCTGCGCGCTTGATGGTCCACGTTCCGCCCTTCTCGATCTGCTTGTCCGGGTATTGGTGGGCGAGGGCGGCTTCCATGCGCTGGCTGCCCGCCTCCTCCATCTCACTCTTGCGCTCGATAACCTCACCGTTCGGCTTCATCGTCGTGGTCGACGTGATGCTCGGGGGCATCATCGAACTGAAATCTTGGTCGCCGAACTTGACGTTAAGGTCGCTCTGCTTCTCTTCGACAACGATCTTATCCGCTGTGACTTCAAGCACCTTGGAGGTCAGCACGGCGCTGAAAAACATCTCTTGGCCCTGGATGCTGGCCTTGGTCGTGAGTTTGTACTTCGTGGTGTCGCCCGTCTTCGGCTTCCAGGCGATGGACACGCCCTGAACCGCCGACACCGCAATGGCTGCGGCAACGCCGGCCGCAAGAATCAAAGAAAATCGCTTCATGTGTAGTTGCATCTCCCGAGCCCTCTCATGGTGCTCATCGTTAGTTACGTGAAATCGGACGAATCGGTTGTGATCATGACACGGCAAAAACGAAGTGCGGGGCGAAAGGCCCTCTGGTACACTCGGCTTCAATATGGCGAATGTCGATGTCACCTTGATCGCGAGCGGCGCGTCGGTTAAGGAGCCGTGGCTTTGGCAACTTTGTCGCGACTTCAGTTTGCAGGTCAACGTCAAGAAGGCCAGCATCGATACCGACTACGGTTGGATGCAAATCGAACTGAGCGGGCCGGTTGAAGAGATCCAGCGCGCGACCGCGTGGCTGATGACCACCGGATTGCATGTCGAAGCTGAGCAGCGCGCCGTCGGCGCATGAGCCCGTTCGAACCTGATCTCCCCGAAGACTTCGCGGAGTTCTGGCAAGAGACGTACGCCGAAGCCAAGGCCGCGCCCCTGGACTTCCACCGCTCGCTGACTCCTGCACAGGGAGATGCCCACCTGATCGAGACGTTCTCGTTTAGGGGGATCGACGGAGCGACCCGCCGCGGCTGGATTGCCTACCCGCCAGGAGCGCGCCGCGCGCCTGCCTTCCTTTGGATTCCGCCGTATGGCCGCGAGTCCGTGTTGCCTAACATTTACGGCACCCGAAAAGGATTCACCAGCCTGAGTCTCAACTTCCATGGCGAGGAGGCGTTTCACCAAGAGTCGTACGTCACGGCTCGCGGCTACTTTGCCGAAGGCGCGGCCGACCCGCACACGTGGATCTTTCGCAGGATGTTTCAAGACGCGGTCATTGCCGCCCGGGTGCTTCAAGCCCAACCGGAAGCCGACGAAGACCGGCTTGCCGCCATGGGAATGAGCCAAGGCGGTGGCATCAGCATCTGGCTTGGTGCGTGGTGCCCGCTGATTCGCGCGGTGGTGGCGGACATGCCGTTTCTCGGAGCGATGCGGGCCGCCCTGAGTCGCAACGCCTATCGGTATCCCCTTAAGGAACTCATCGACTTCGGCGATGCCATCCCGCTGGGGCATGAGCGGGTGCTCGCCACGATCGCCTACTACGACACGATGCACCAGGCAACCCATTGCCGCGTACCGACGCTGGTGACTCTGGGCGAAAAGGACCCCGCCGCCCGTCCTGAGAATGTGGAAGCGATCTACCAGGCTTTGTCCGGCATCAAGCACCTGCATCGCTACGACTGGGGCCACGACTGGCATGTCGAGATGGTCGAACGCAACCGCGCTTGGCTGATCGAACACCTCGGAGCCGGCGCGTGAAAATCCTCCAGATCGGCAGTGCGCTGTACGACTGGGGGGGAATCGAACGATATCTGGCTTATCTGACGACGGCGCTGACTGAACGCGGTCACGACGTATGGACGACCGCCCCACCTGGTTCCCCTCTGGAACCTAAGCTCGCCGGGCGAATCGTCCCGATCGGAGTTCGGCGGCAGTTTCAGTTCTCACGGCTTGCGGCCTACCTTAGGCTGTTCCGAGCGAACGGATTTGATGTCGTCAATGCGCACTTTAGCCCCGACTACATCGTTCCTGCGATCGCGGCGCGGCTTGCCCGGCAACCGGTCCGGATTCTCACGCGGCATGTGGTGCTGCATTGGAGCCCCGCCAAGGTCCGACGCTACACTCGACTGTTCACCCACTTCGTCGGCGTCTCGAACGCGGTGGAGGAAAAGCTCGCCGCCTCTGGCGTTCCTCGCGAACGTATCACGGTGGCGAAGGCCGGTTGCCCGCCCCTGGAGCCAACGATCGATCGGGCGTTGGTGCGGCAGCAACTTGGCCTAACCGGTTTCCACGTCGGGTTCTTCGGACGGATCAACGCGGACAAGGGCATCGAGACGGTGGTCGAGGCCGCCCGAGAACTGCCTGAGGGGACCTTCCAAGTGTTTGGCGACGGCCCTCTCCTTGCGAGGCTGTCCGACGAAGCTGCGCGTGTTCGATTTCACGGCAAGGTGAGCGAAGTGGCTAACCCGATGAGCGCGATGGACGCCGTGGTGATGCCGAGCCTCTGGGACGAAGCGTTTGGTTTCTCCGCGCTTGAGGCCATGTCGCTCGGGATGCCGATCTTAGCAACCCGAAGCGGAGGCTTACCTGAACTGGTGGAAGATGGCGTGACCGGGGCGCTCTTCGATAAGCGGGACTCCTCCGAGCTCGTGCGGCTCGTCCGCGGCTGGAGCGAAGACCCCGATCGAGTGGCCTCCATGGGAACGGCGGCGCGCAATCGGCAGCGATCCGAATACACGCTGGAGCGCTTTGGCGAGCGCATGGAATCGGCATACCACTGGGCCCTTGAAACGTCCTCTTAGCCGATCTTTAGCGCACCTTATCCCCCATCTCGGTATAGTTCCGGCATGACTGCTCGACTGCTGATGCCGCTCGCACTTGCGGCCCTCGTCATTGCGGGTTGCGGCGCAAAGTCCGAAGCCCCTGCTCCCGATGGAAGCACCACGTCCACCTCTGCCGCCAAGCTCAGAATCGCGGTGATCCCCAAGGGATCGACCCACGAGTTCTGGAAGTCGGTCAAGGCCGGAGCCGACGAAGCCGCCGCCGAACTGGGCGACGTCGAAGTGATCTGGAAGGGTCCGCAGAAAGAAAACGACCGCGAGGACCAGATCAAGGTCGTCGAGGACTTCGTCACGCAGAAGGTGGACGGCATCGTCTTGGCGCCCCTCGATGACACTGCGCTTCGCTTGCCCGTCTCCGACGCCCAAAGCGCGGGCATCCCCGTGCTGATCATCGATTCCGGCTTGAAAGCAGTCGAAACCGTGAGCTTTGTCGCGACCGACAACTTCGCCGCCGGCAAGAAGGGGGGCGAACATCTGGTCGCTGCCCTGGGCGCAGGGCCGAAGAAGGTCACTTTGCTCCGCTATCAGGAAGGCTCGGCCAGCACGCGTGAGCGTGAAGAAGGCTTCCTCGAGGCGCTGAAAGCCGCGTCCAACATCACGATCATCAGCCAGGAGCAATATGCGGGCGCGACCGTCGAGACCGCCCAGCAAGCCGCCGAGAACCTGCTTCAGCGCTTCCCCGAGTTCGATGGCGTCGCGTGCCCGAACGAGAGTTCCACTTTCGGCATGTTGCTCGCGCTGCAAGGAGCGGGCAAGGCGGGCAAAGTCAAGTTCGTCGGATTCGATATGACGGCCAAGTTGCTGGACGCGCTGAACGCTGGGCAGATCGACGGCCTCGTCGTTCAGAATCCGCAACGCATGGGTTACCTTGGGGTTAAGCACTTGGTCGACCATATCAAGAAGCAGCCGGTCGAGAAGCGGATTGACACCGGATCGGTGTTGGTCACCAAAGAAAACCTGACTGATCCCGAGGTCGGGAAGGTCATCGCCCCGCCCAAGTGAGCGGATTCCGCGCGCTGGCGGGCTTGATGATCACCTGGCTCGCTCTGGTCGGGCTCTTCGCGGTTTGGCGAGGGCCTGACTTCGCTTCGCGGGAGAACTTCGAGACCATCGCTCGGCAGGTGGCGATTGTCGGCTTCGGCGCGATCGGCATGACGTTCATCGTTGTCGCACGGATGATCGACCTGTCGGTGGGGTCGCTGGTTGCGCTAGTTACGGTCGTGATCGCGTGGTGCTTGAGCGCGCTTAAGCTCGATCCCGCCGCCGCGGCGGGGATTGGCGTCGGCGTGGGACTGCTGGCGGGGGCCTTCAACGGGCTGCTCATCACTCAGTTGCGACTGTCGCCGTTCATTGCTACGCTGGGCTCGCTGCTGATCTTCCGCGGCATTGCCACGGGAATGGCGGGGGAGCAGAAGATCGACGCTCCGCTCACCTGGCTCGCTTCCCTACTCGCCCGGTTGCCACTCGAAAAGAAGTTCATGCTGGTGCCGATCGGGGTTTGGCTGCTCATCGCGGCGGCGGTTGTCGCCAGCCTGATCTTGCAGCGGACCGTGTTTGGCCGGAACGTGATCGCGGTTGGCGCGAACCCGGAAGCGGCGCGGTTGGCCGGCATCAGCCCTTCCCGGATTCGGCTGGCGGTGTTCGCGCTCGGAGGGTTCTTTGCCGGTACTGCGGGCCTCATGCAGTTCTCAAGGCTGACCGTAGGCGACCCGACCGTCGCGGAAGGTCTCGAACTCGATATTATCGCCGCGACGGTGATCGGAGGGGCCTCGCTATCGGGCGGACGCGGAACGGTGTACGGTTCGCTGCTCGGTGCGCTGGTGATTGCCACGATCCGCTCTGGCTGCACTCAGGTCGGTCTGCCAAACTGGGTGCAGAAGATCGTCACCGGCGGCATCATTCTCGTCGCGCTGGCCCTCGACCGTCTTCGGGAGACTCAAGATGACGCCTGAATCCGTTGCCCGCCTCGCCCGCGAAGTCGCCGACCCCGCCCTCGACCTGGTCATTCTTGCCGAGGGAAATGTCTCCCTCTCGTTCTCCGATCTGACCCTATGGATCAAGGGATCCGGTCGGACCATGGCCCACGCCGCGGCCAGCGACTTCTGCGAGGTACGCGCCCGTGTCCTGGTCGACGCCGTCGAGGGCAACAGTTGGGACGGGTTGGATGATGTCGCGATCCGGGAGCATCTCGATGCCACCCGCCTCGACGCCGAAGCTGTCCGCCCCTCGACCGAGACGTTCATGCACGCATGGCTGATGAGGCACTCGGGCTGGAAGTGCGTCGTACACACGCACCCGACTCCCGTTCTGTCGCTGCTGATCCGGGAGGATGCCGCGCTTTGGGCAACGCGCCGGTTCTTCCCCGATGAGATCGTACTGACCGGTCCGGCGACGGCGTGGGTGCCCTATGTGGCCCCGGGGTTGCCGCTGGCCAAGGCAATCCGTGAAGCGGCGCTGCGCTACGGAGCAGCGATCGGAGAGCCGCCCAAGACTTATTGGCTCCAAAACCACGGGCTCATCACCGGTGGCAAAACCCCCGCCGAAGCACTGTCGGCGACGCTGATGGCGGTGAAGTCCGCCCGCATGCTTCGGGATGCGCTGGCCAGCGGGGCGGAATTGCGTTGGCTATCCGATGCCGAGGTCGCGCACATCGCGGGCTGGCCCGACGAGCACTTCCGTCAATCCGAGTTGTGGCGACCCTAAGTCCTCACCAATTCGGGGCCATATCGGTTTCGCCGATCAACCATAGCAGCATGCCGGCGGTGATGATGTTAACTACGTTGAGGATGACGAAAGGCAGGCTCAGGATCCCGGCAAACGTCATGCCCATCAGCGAACCCGCCAACCCCAGCAGACCGAAGATCAACTTGAGGCCCGCGACGAAGTTCACGATGCCACGGATGATCTCGATCTTAAGCGCGAGTCCAAGCCCGAAGATCAGCGTGATCGCGCCGGCGATGGCGCCAACCACATTTGGCCCCATCTGGATCTCGAACTCCTTTTCCAGCTTGAGCAACTCCAGCGGCTTGCCGAACACATACATGGAGTCGAGCACATCGTACGCGCCGCCCAGAATCCACCACGCGGCAATGAAGTAGTAGCATGCCCAGATCCACTTTGGAGTATCGAACTCCCCATAGTGCTTCTTCGTGTTGGTGCGCTCTGGCCGACCGACCTTGCTGACATCGGTTTGACAGAAGTGGCACGAGTTTGCCCAATCAGGAAGACTAGCACCGCACTTTGGACACTTGAGATAAGTGGTCTGACCCGGCAATCCGCTCATACGATCAAGTGTAAGGGATCGCGTGACGATTTGCGACTCCAAGACTCGAAAAAGCTGTTGAGCAGCCGAAATTGGCCAAACTTGGTACCGTTGACCGTTCAGCCCACCGAAGACGGAAAGCCGCGACGCTCACGTTCTTTCCGCATCCTGGGTGCACGTGCTCGATCGGCTCCCTTAGGAGTCGGCGCTGACATGAAGGGGTGGGGAGTCTGGTTCGGTTAAGGATGCCATGGCAGCCCCAAAACAGAAACGAGAATCGCCCCCTCGCCTAATGGCGTGGGGCGATTCTGACCCTCACAGGAGAGCGCCTTACTTGCGGGCGCGTCGGCGAGCGAGAGCAGCCACGCCAAGGCCGAGGATGGCCATGGTCGCGGGCTCAGGAACGGCGGCGCCGTTGATGCCCATGCTGGCTTCGCGGAACGTCGTCGCGGCACTCAGCATGCCCCAGTTGGTGCCAATCGGGAGCCCGAAGCCACCACCCGGATTGCGAGCCCAGCTGTCGGAGGCTTGCGCGAGCGAAGCCTGTTGGAACGACTGGCTACGGCCGCCTTTGCCAGTGCGAGGCGTCCCGAACCAACATGGATGCAAGCGCCATTCGACATTCGTCATTCAACACTTGCGCACTCGTCACTCCGCAATCTTCAATCGCCTCTGCCACCACAACGCCACGGCGGTGCCCATCACGATGCCGACCGCCGCCCCGGAGACCACGTCCGTCGGCCAGTGAACGCCCCGGTAGATGCGGCTGAAGCCCACCAGCGCCGCCCACACCCAACCCGCTCGGCCAATCCAGGCGTAAGGCGTTCCCCGGCTGAGCCACCACAAGGTGGTGGCAATCCCGAAGGCCGTGGCCGTGTGGCCGCTGCTGA
>JANJUB010000077.1 GCA_024710805.1 Fimbriimonadaceae bacterium
GAGGACACCTGACCAAGGCCGTCAACATGATCGCAGCCCGCAAACTCGTCACCGTAGCCTACAGCCTCTCAAAGGGCATGGCGCGATACGATCGCGCCACTTATCTCGGGAGCACTTGACAAAAACCATAGCGTTCTACAATCAAACTGGGAACCTATTTCGGCAAATCGTCGGGTGTGGCCTCGGTGGCGCCAGCGTTCTCCTCGTGGATCTGGGAGTAAATCTCTTTCCGATGGACGGAGACGTCCTTCGGAGCGCGGATGCCTAGGCGAACCTGCTCCCCACGCACTTCAAGAACGACGACCTCGATGTCGTCGCCAATCACAATACTCTGTTGTACTTTTCGCGTTAGGACCAGCATTGCCTTCGCCCTCCGTAGCGGTCGGCCTGAGCGTATCGGTATCTATCGTCTACGCGGCACGCGCTTCGCACTCCGCATTCGAGTTCAACGTCACCCGATGCCGGATATTATACGCCTCGTTGTCCAGCACGACTTGTTTTCCGATCCGTTGTTCCAGATTTAGGACGATGGGAGCGGCCAGATTGAGCGAAAGTTCTTCAACCGGCTGCCCGATTAGGCGTGCAGTCGTGCGCAACAGACGAGGAGTGGACTCGGAGAGGGCCAAGGCTTCAGCCTGCACGTCGTCGATCTCGGGTGCATAGTCGGGCACGAACGAGACGGGGTCCACGACCAGGAACGCGATGCCCGGTTCATCGACGGATTGCAGCCACTGGAACGGGCTTTGTTCCCCGTGCGCCAAAAGCAAGAACTGAGTGAGCGTCGGAAACCCGATCAGCCCCTCGTGAATGGTCAGCACATCGAGCTCCACAAACTCGACCGCGCCAAAGCGAGTGCCCGTCAAAATCGTTACCGTGTTCATCGCATGAAGTCCATTAAGCTAAGGCGGCTGATCATGCTGACCGACTGCAGGGCCGCCTGATAGGCCGTCTCGGCCATCTTATAGTCCAGGATCGCTTCGGACATATCCACGTCCTCCACGTCGGAAAGTTGCGAACTCAGCTCGTCCATGCGTCGCGTGTGGTGAGAGACTCCTTGCTCGACGGCTTGCATGCGCGTGCCGACGGTCGCTCGGAGAAGGGTGATCTGCCTCGTGGCTTGCTGCATCGCGGGGATGCTCTCGCCGCTGATGGAGCCGGTGGCTCCGCCTTGCAGATGCTCCTTAAGTCGATTCAAATCACTGTAGATGCCCGGGAGCGCGGTGCCCAACTGGGTGCTGATCGTCATCGTTTCGGTGGCACTGATCTCGACCGTGAGATCGTTCGCGTCGCCGGCGTAGGTCAGGGTGCCGTTGTCGACCACGAAGGGTACGGTGTCGGTGCGTTGGCCGGCAAACAGCTTGCGTTGCCCCGGCCCTTCGGTGTTGCCCAAGTCGACCAGCCGCTTCTGAATCTCCGTGATTTCACGAACGATCCCCTCACGCGCCGATTGCTCGAGCGTGCCGTTGGCTCCCGCGACCGCGAGTTCGTTGGCTCGGTTGATGAGCGTCGTCATCTCGGCGAGCGTCGACTCGGTCATCCCGAGGAAACCCTTGGCCGACAGCAGATTGTTGCCGTACTGCTCGGATGCGGCTCTCAGCCGTCGCAGGCCGATGGCTGATGCGGCACCGACGGGGTCGTCGCCGAGGCTGAGAATTTTCTTTCCGGTGGTCACCCGGCGCTGGCTGTCGAACAATTGCCCCTGCGCCCGCGAGATGTCGCTGCGGTACACATCGTATTGGTGGGCAAAGCCGATCCTCATGGTTAAACCCTAGTCAAACTACCGGAGCATGTTCACTAAATCTTCGGCAACTTCGTCCATCACCGATAGGGCGCGCGCTGCCGCTTGGTAGCTTCGCTGGAACTGCATCATCTGCGTCATTTCGTCGTCGAGGTTGACGCCGATCACCGCTTGGCGCTGCTGCTCGATCTGATCCAGAACCGCGCCTTGCGAGTCCAGGCTTGAGGCGTAGTAAGCCGAGTCCCTTCCGACTTGGCTGACCAACTCGGTGTAGAACGCGCCAAACGACTTGCCCCCCAGTCCGGCGAGGTCTTGGCTCCGCATCCGGCTGAGCGTGAGCGCAATGCTCCCGTCCCCCGCCGCACCCGAAGCACCCGCGATGATGTTCGCCGGGTCGGAGGCAACCTCTGCACTGAGCGCGAAGTCAACCGCTCCCGTTAGAGGATCCGGGGCATTGAAGAAATCGATGCCAGTCGAACCGCCGACCGTTGTCCCCGTGCGGTGGATCGCGTTGATCTCCGTTCGCATCTGATTCGCCAAGTCGTCGAGCCGCGACTGGTAGGTTTGCACGCTATGCAGCGTCTGCAAGAGCCCGGCAAGCCGTCCCGAACCGACGCTCGACGTCAGCTGTCCGTCGGAGAGCGTCAGATTGGCTGCGTTGTATGTGCGGGGAATCGGAATGGACTGGGATCCCGGCACGAGCAGCCGTTCCCCGGAGTATACGGTCATCATTCCGTCCGGCTGAGCGTACGTCTGCACCGGAATCAGCCCGCTGAGCTCGGCGATCGCCGCGTCGCGCGCATCGAGCAGGTCGTTGGCGATGCCGCCGCCCGCTTGGCGTGTGACGATCTCCTCGTTGAGCCTTCCGATATGGGCGGTCAACCCGTCGATTTGATCGAAGGTTGCATCGATCTCACGCTTGACCTCGGTACCTTGCGTGTCCAGCGCGGCGTAGGTGTTCCTCACTCGCATGGTGAGCGATTGACCCGCGGACTGAACCTGAAGTCGGGCCGCTGGATCGTTCGGGTTTGAGGCAAGCGCCGACCATGCGTCGAAGAACTTGTTCAGAGCGGCCGAGATGCCGTTGTCACCCGGTTCCGGGAATGCCCCTTCGACTTGTCTGAGGTTCATCGCGAGCGTCTCGTACCGGCCGAACTCCGAGGTAGCGTTGTTTGCCTGACGGTCGAGGAAGAAGCTGCGCGCCCGACTGATTGTTTGGACGTTGACTCCCGTTCCGACAAGGTAGGGCCGGTTGCCGAACACCGTATCGGGCCGGTTGGTCCCCAGCTCCATGCGTTGCCGCGAGTAGCCCGGGGTGTTCACGTTGGCAATGTTGTGCCCCGTGACCTCGAGACCTCGCTGGAACACGCGGAGCGCGTTCCCGAGCATGTTCAATCCGCCGAATGGGCTTGGCATCTGGGTTCTCCTTTTAGGCCGCCTGGTCCACGAGAACGGCCGCGTGGTGGGCTCGCTTCTGCGGATACTGTTCGTTCTGCTCTTGGGCGACTTTGGCGACCAAAGCGACCGTGCCGTGGATGAACTCCATCTCGTTCTCGATCAGCCGTCGGTTCTTGTCGAGAACGTGCTGGACGTTCCGGGCCGCCGCCATGACGCGGTTTGCGATCGACTGGGCCTGCTGCGCTTCGGTCTTTTCCAGAACACGCACCAAGCTTCGAAGATTGGGTTCGGTTCCCAGCTCTTCGGCCAGCTTCAAGGCGCATGCCGCCGCGGCATCGTCGATCTCGCGCATATGCTCGAGCATGGTGTCGAGTTCCGGTTGAATCCGGGCGACTCGGTTGGCATCGCGTAGCGTCAAGGCCGCGGTCTGCTCGTGCAGAGACCGGGTAAGCCGCTCAGCGGTCGCCAGCCAGTCCCACCAGAGTCGCTGGAGGTCCTTGGTAACGTGGGTTGGGTTGGTTGCAGTTTTCATGGTTGGGTATGTGGTTTGTGGGATGTGTGATGTGGGATGTGGCTGGAACGTTAGTCAAGCGACATTCGACATTCAACACTCAGCATTCGTCGTTCACTTCTTCATTGCTTCGGCAACGATCTTCGGGGCACCCTGCTTGACCATCATGTCGGCGATGCCGAATGCGCCTCGTCCGGCGACTTGCTTCGCGAGTGCCTCGTTGAAGAGGTCGCCATAGACGCTGCCCGCTTGGCCTTCGCCGAAGAGCTTGGTACCCTTCTGCATCTCGCCCAGCAGCTGCCGTACGAACATGGCCTCGATGCCTTCGCCGGCCTTGCGCAGTTCGGCGATCTTCGGGGCGGCCGTGGATGCGGCCGCGGCGGCTTTGGTCAGTCCATCTAGTCTCATTGCACTCGAATCCTCGCCTTGAGGGCACCCTGCGCTCGCAGAGCCTGAAGGATGGCGATCATATCGGTTGCGCTGATTCTGAGCGCCTGGAAGATGCGGGCAAGGTCGGCAACCGTCGTCGTCGGCCCCATCATCGTCACCTGCGCAGGGTCTTCTTGAGCCTCGACCCGGGTCTGTTCCGCAACCACGGTCGTGCCGCGGCTGAATGGGCCGGGTTGCGAGATCAGCAGTTCCTGCTCGATCCGGATGGTCAGGCTGCCTTTGCCGACCACGGCCGGGCCGAGACGGACGTTGCCGCCCATCACGATCGTGCCGGTGTTCTCGGAAATCACGACCGTTGCTTCCGTGTCGCTCATGAATCGGATGCCCTCGATGTCGCTCATCGCGTGGACGGGCGACTTACTCTCGGGCAGATTCAGTTGCACGGTGCCGCCATCGAGCGCCATTGCCGCATACTCGGGACGAGTCTCGTTGAGCTTGGCCGCCAAGCGCTGGGCCGTCGTGAGGTCGGCCTGATGAAGCTCGAGATAGAGCTTGCCGGCGAACACGATCTCGGTTGCGACCGATTGTTCGACGATGCCCATCTCCGGAAGTCGGCCCACGGTCGTGTGGTTCTTCTGAACGCTGGAGCCGCCGCTCGATACATTGAATCCACCGATGCTGACCGGACCCATCGCTACTGCGTAGGCGGTTTCGGCATCAGCTGGGCCATAGAGCGGGGTGCGGAGAAGGTAGCCGCCTTGGAGCGAGGTCGCGTCGCCTGCGGACTGGACGGAAATGTCGATGCGGTTGCCGGGTGAGGCAAAGGCAGGGAGTTCGGCGGTCACAAAGACCACCGCCACATTCTTCGATTTCAGCTGCTTGGGATCGATCACCGTCTTCTCGCGCATTGCGTTGGCGAGCAGCGTGGCCGTGAACGGGGTGTTCTTGGTGTCGCCCGTGCCGTTCAAGCCGACGATCAGCCCGATGCCTTGAAGCTGGTTGTTGCGCACGCCGCGGAATCGAGCGACGTCTTTCACGCGCACCTCGATGCCGTTGAGTTCGGCGTCGATGATCGCCTTTCGGCGTGCCTCTTCCGCTTGACGGAGCAACTCGAGTTGCTGCTGCCTGGCCGCGGCGGCGGGGTCGTCGTTCTTGGTCGTCGCCGTTTGCGCTGACAGCAAGCCAGCGAGGGCGATCGAAAGCACCAGAGTCAAAAAGGTCTTCATGGTTCTCCTAGAACAGCCAGTCGACAAGCCAGGTCAGGATGCCCTTGCGCTGGCGCTGGGCGATCATGCCCTTGCCGTCGGTCTTGATTTGGGCGTTGGCGACGTGGAAGCTGAGGATCGTGTTGTCGGGGCGGATGTCCTCGCGTCGGATGAGGCCCGAGATCATGATGTTCTGGGTCTCCTTGTTGGTCGTGATCGCTTTGGAGCCCTCGACCAGCATCGTCCCGTTCGGGAAAACTTCCTTGATCACCACGGCGATGCGCGCGCTGAGTTCGCCGGATTGCCGCGTTTGCCCTTGGCCATCCACCTTCGAGTCAGCGCCGATCTTCAAGTTGGGGATCAGGTTGCCGAGGATCGGTCCCAGTCCCTTGGCGATCGAGGTCGCGTCGTTCTTGGTCGCGTTGGTGGCGGCGCTGTACGTGGCGGATGAAGTTTCGGTGATGAGGATCGTGACCACATCGCCAACCCGCCGAGCCGTACGATCGGCCAGGATGTCCGGGGCCTTGTTCGACCAGAGCGAGCCCGGGTTGGTGCCCTTGGTCGGATCTTGCGCGCCGGCGCCTACGGCCAGAGTTGCCAGTATCAGAATGCAGATGGGTTTCATAACTTCACCTCCACGACGCCAGCGGCGATGATGCGCGCCAGGTGCAGGGTCTTCTCGGCCCCGTCGGGCCGCACTTCAACGGAAATCTGATCGCCGACTTTGCCAGCGGTACGGGCGATGCCGCTCATTTCGACCGTTGCCGTGCCCGCCATGAACCGGACCTTGACCGGTGAGCCGGCCTTGATCATCTCGGGCAGGGCGGTGGCGGTCAGTCGGACGGTGCGCGAGTTGATGCGCTTACCATCGACGAACACCGCGATCTTCACCGAGCACGTGCTGGTGTTCAGCCCGCTGACGTTCTCGACCACGAGTCGGGCGTCGCCGACCGGAGCTTTGAAGTCGGGGCCGACCTCGTCGCTCCCATACTGGGCAGCGGTGGCCGGGTTCTCGGTCAATGCCTTTTGAGCCGCGGCGATAAAGGCGGAGTGGGGAATCGTCTGGGCCTGCCGGGTGACGTTCACGCTGGCGGGGATGATCAACTCGACCGCATCGACGGGAATGCCGGCGGACTTCAGCCGAGCCGCAATGCGGGTTCGGTCGTACACGCGTCGTACGCCAAAGGCGGGAGTATCTCCGAGATCGAGCTGGGCGAGGGTTGATCGCAGCGGCTCGGGGGCTTCGATGGTCGCGAGGTCGCCTAACCGGACCGTGTCGCCAGAGACTTCGGCTTCGGAGCGGGCGGTCACGCGGGCCTTGCCAGTGGCGATCGGGATGGCAGATTGGCCGCTCGTCGTGGGCAGCGGTGCGGATTGCTTGCCCGTGCGGGTGACGCCGTTCGAGCCCTCACCGGGATTGCCGAGCTTCGGGCGGTCGGCTGCGAGGAGAACGCCGCCTCGGTCCTGGAGCGACGCTCCGGCAGGGAAGAGAGCCAGCACGAGCCGGCCGATCGGCGCGCGGGTAGCCCCTACCGAGATCACATTTCCTTCGAGGTCGATCTCGAGCGACTGCGTACCGGCAGGAACGCTCAGCGTCGGCAGAACCGGGTCGCCTGCGGTGGTGCCCAGCCGCCCATCGGGGAGGGCGGTCAAGGTCGCCGATTTGGCGTAGACCGCGCGCCCTTCGCGCAGCAGGCGCAGGTAGCCGTCGCCTTCGACGCTGACCGTGATCGGCGTTATCGCCGCCACCCAAGTCACCAAGAGGGAAAGGAAGTTCATGGCTTATCGCTTAAGGTTGTTCAGGATGCCGAGCATCTCATCCGAGGTTTGAATGGCCTTCGAGTTGATCTCGTAGGCGCGCTGCGCGGTGATCATCCGCACCATTTCGAACACGATCTCGACGTTGGAGCTTTCAAGGGCGCCCTGCACGATCGTGCCGGCGCCTTCTTGGCCCGGAGTCTTGTCCTCGCCGGTACCGCTCGCGCCGCCGCCAAGGTACAGGTTCTGGCCGATGCGCGTGAGGCCGGCGGGATTGGGGAAGACGGTGATGTTCAGCGTGCCGAGTTCTTGGGGCTCATCTTGGCCCGGAACGCGGGCACTCACCGAGCCGTTCGCCGAGACATATAGGGCGGTTGCGCCGTTCGGCACGGTGATGCTGGGCGAGAGCGCATAGCCGTCACTGGTCACCAGCTCGCCGTTGGCGTTCACCTTGAAGCTGCCGTCTCGCGAGTAGGCGGTCGTGCCGTCGGGCATCTCGACCTTGAAGAAGCCGTCGCCAGTGATCGCGAGGTCGTACGGATTGTTCGTTGGCTGAATCGCGCCCTGGCCGTAGTTGCCCGAGGTCGACACAAACTGAGAACCCAAACCGACCTGCACCGATGTGGGCTGCTGGGCGGTTCCCGATTGCGCACCCGAGGCGCGCGTGGTTTGGTACATCAAGTCCTGGAACTCGGCTCGCTGCGACTTGAACCCCGTCGTGTTGACGTTCGACAAGTTGTTCGCGATGACATCCAGATTTCTTTGTTGGACGACCATTCCACTGGCCGCCGTGTTTAGCGATCGCATCATATTCGGCGAGGTTCTCCTTGGAGCGTGCGGGATGTGGGATGTTGAATGTGGTTAATCGACCACATTCGACACTCGACATTCAACACTCAACAGTTCGTATCTTCGCCATCCGTGAGCAGGTTCAGCGCGCAATCCATCGCGCTGAGAGGCTCCCTGAGTCACCTCAGGGTCCGGCCGGGTTACCTGTCTTGGAGGCTTTGAATCAGTCGTTGCGTCAGTTCGTCTTGGGAGACGATCGAGCGCTGGCTCATCTCGAACTGGCGGCTCAGCTGGATCATTTGAACCATCGACTCCACCGCGTTGACGTTCGAGCCTTCGAGCGCACCGCTCTTCAGGGTCGGGGCGGCTACCGGGGTCGCCGGGCCGCTGGCGTTGAACAAAGTGCTGCCGAGCTTCTTAAAGCCTGCGGCGTCGAAAACTCCAATCTGGGCCTGAGGTTCGCCACCCACCAGGATTGAGCCGTCAGTGGCGATGGCGATCTGCCCTACAGGCAAGAGGATCTCGCGCCCTTGCGGGTCGAGCACCGGGTGACCTTCCTGGGTCACCAGCCTTCGCTGCGGATCGAGGCTGAAGGCGCCGTTTCGGGTGTAAGCGATCTGGCCCTGGGCACGGACCGCGAACATGCCGCGCTCGCCGAGGATCGCCACGTCGAGGGGGTTGCGGGTCTCGTTGATGCTGCCCGCCTCGAAGCTGGTGTACTGCTCGATGGGCGAAGCCCCCGCACCGAGCGAACCGATCGGCTGACCGTTCCAGTTCAGCTCGCGCACCAAGGCATCGTTGAACGCCAGTCCGTCCCGCTTGTATCCGTTGGTGGACACGTTCGCGAGGTTGTGGGTCAGCACGTCCATCGCCTGCTGGGCGGTGAGCATTCCGGTGGCCGTCGCATAAATTCCGCGGTTCATCTCACCATCAGCTTCGGCAGGTAACTTTGCCAGCCTTAGGGTTCAAACCTGACAATGAACTTTAGGTTTGGCGGATCTAGGTTCGCGGATCTCCGAATTCCCCTCTCCGTGGATGATCGTCTCGCGGATGAGGGGGTTGGGGTAAGTCGGTTGCCCTGGGGACTCCGTTCGCCCGGTGATTGTCCGTGGGAGAGGCGGCGCTTTGTCGCGGCCTACTCGGTCTCGGTACTGACGGAGCAATAGCCCCTCCCTTTCACTCCGGTGAGAGCTTCAGAGTCCCGGCTTTTCAGGAGGAGGGGTTGGGGAGGGAGAGCAGACTCCTTTTGCCCCAGCGACGGTGAGTTCGTCGGCCCTGCGGGGCGGTGCCAGCGTCGAGAGGGTCAACGAGCCCGTGAGGAGAGCTGCGGCTCGTAGTTCGGCGAATGCTGAGGTGTGGAGAGTATTGGGCATTGCTG
>JANJUB010000087.1 GCA_024710805.1 Fimbriimonadaceae bacterium
ATGTCGAGGCGTGCCTCGGCGACCGTTTTGCCGATGACATGGCGCTGGCCGAACACCTGCTGGAACACGCGGGCGTCGCGATCATTCCCGGCTCCATCTTCGGCGGACCCGGCCACATTCGGCTGAGCTACGCCGCCTCGCGCGACGACCTGCGCGAGGGCATCGCCCGCATCGCCCGAGCCCTCAACGCTCCATGATTCCGCGCCAGATCCCCCTCAAAAGCGAGACGCTGTTCACCCTGGCCACAAGGCACAGCTCGGCCTGCGCCAACCCGGTCGCGGAGAGTTACGAGCGGCTGGAGTTCTTCGGCGACTCGGTGCTCGGTCTGGTGGTGTCGCAGTACCTCTACGAGCACCACCCCGACTGGGATCAAGGCGTGCTCAGCAAAGCCAAGTCCAGCGTGGTTCAGGAAGGCCCGTTGGCCGAAACGGCTCTCAAACTGGGCCTGGACAGGTTCATCGAACTCAGCGCCAGCGAGGTGGCCTCGGGGGGCCAGCAACGCCCGTCCGTGCTCGCCGACGTGTTCGAGGCCATCATCGGCGCGGTCTACCTGGAGAGCGGCCTGGAAATCGCCCGTTGGTTCGTGCTGGAGCAACTGCACCCCTACCTGATGCGGATATCTAGCGGCGACGTCAACCCCAACGACTTCAAGTCCAAACTCCAAGAAGCGGCCCAAGCGATTTGGCGAAAGACCCCCCTGTACCGAGTCGCCCACGAAGGGGGCGCGGCGCACTCGCGCAAGTTTCATGTCGAGGTCCTGTTCGACGACGAGGTGATGGGCGAGGGCTGGGGCCGTTCAAAGAAGGAGGCCGAACAAGCCGCCGCCCAGCAGGCCCTCGAACTGATCGAGAGCGCGCGCCGACACCGAGCCTGGACCGATCAACCGTAGGCCCGGCTCACCCCTCCAACGCCATCGCCAGCAGCTTCATCGGAATCGAGCCCTGCCTGAGCACCGTGTCGTGGAACGCCTTTGGCGTCATGCGGCCCGAGCCCACGTGTTTCTTGTACAGTTCGCGCAACTGCAATCCCCCGATGAGGTACGCGCACTGGTACAGCGGGCTGTACATCTCGCCGATGTACCGCCGTACCTCCGAGGTTGCCGTGAACCGCTCGTGCCCCACTTCGTCCATCAGATACTGGATCATCTCCTCCGGGGTCATCTCGCCCAAGTGGAACTTCAAGGACACTACGATCCGCGCGCAGCGGTGCGATCGCCAAAACAGATAACCGATCCGGTCTTCAGGCGTCTTGGGGAACTCCAAATCGTACAGGAGCATCTCCCAGTGCAAGCACCAGCCCTCGACGAAGAACGGCGTCTGGAACAAGTCGCGATAGGGCTTGTAACGCGCAGCCATGTAGAGCTGCAGGTGATGGCCGGGGATGAGTTCGTGCTGCACTGTACACCGTGTGAAGTGACGGTTGTTGCCGCGCAAGCTCATCATCTTCGCTTCGTGGTCCATGGTCTCCAACGGATAGCCCACGGCGATGCGTTGGCCGCCATAGAACTGGAACGGCCACGTCTTCTGGTCGCGTTCCGAGATCATGTCCACACGCCACGTTTCTTCGCAGAGCGGCTCGATGGTCAGCAGGTCGCGTTCCTTGACAAACGCGATCGCTTCCCGAGCCAGGCTCGTCACCAATTCGTCTTGCTCGCCCGGGGGAACGTGGTTCTGTTTGACTTTCTCCAAAGCGGCGCGCCAGTCGTCGCCGAAGCCCATCTCGCGCGCGGCGCGCAAGTACTCCTTGCGGCACCAGTCGAATTCCTTAGCGGCCATCGCGATCAACTCTTCGGGCGATTCGTCGAGTAGTTCATGACGGATATCGGCCAACAGCGCCTCGCGGCCGATCGGGCTACCGATCAGGGGCTCGTCCTCGCCTTCGCGAAACCCCAGAACCTTTTCGCGCAAGTGCTTCTGCAGGTCCCCCAACGCCGCATCCGCCTTCTGATAGGGCGTTTTGGTCCACCATCCAAACACCGGCTTGTAGCCATCGTAGTGCTTGAACCACGTCTCCAAGGTCTGCTTCAAGCCGCCGATCTCGTCCGCCGCGCGCTTTGCGACCACGAGATCGTGCCCAGCCTTCTCCTCCGCCTCCAAGCGCTTCTTGGTCTCCTTCGCCTTCGCTTCGATGGCTGCCAATGCCGCTGCCGATTCGCGAGGATCCAAGGGCACCAGACTGCGACGCTGGTGCTCCAGTTCCAGGATCGCCCCGCGGAACGGCAAGAGGTCGGCGGTTTGCGCGAAGCGGCGGGTCTTCAGAGCGCGCTCGGCCTCGATCTTGGAGAGTTGGTTCACCAGCAAGGTGTGGTCGATCCGCCCATCCAGATCGAGGTCGGCAACGTCCACCTCGCTCAGCTTGCTCCGCCAATCGGCGATGAAGCTCGCAAGCCGAGACTCGGCGGCAGGCGTGGCATCCAGCGAGTGGAACCGGCGCACATCGCGAAGGTCCGTGGCGAATCGGGTGATGAGGTCGATCATGGGGTTGGACTGCGCGCCCGCGCCGAGCGTGAGACCGAGCAGGAGGCTCAGCTTGTTTCCCCTACTTCGATGCGCAACCAAATCCTTCCTTCCGCACCGCTTTCCAACGCTCCGCCCGGCCCACAACACCGAAGAACCAAAGCAATACTCACGATTTCACCCCTTGGTCACATTTCTAAGGATAGCTAGGTGACCTCTGCCCCCATCGCATCTAGATCAAGTCACATATTGGACCGTTTCTAGGCTCCGTTCTGTCCGAATGACCGGCGTAGGATGAGAAAATCGACTGCACCAACTGAACCATCGCCATTCAAGTCAGAGCGCTGGTCAAACAGGTATCCGCCTTCCGAAGACCCATAAGCCGACCTCAACCGCAGGAAGTCACTGATACCCACAACATTATCTCCATCAACATCCCCATTCCGCAACGAAAACAACAAGCTAGAAGCCGACCCATTTGCAAGTACCACAGACCGCATGGATGCAAGCCAAGTTGGCGCCTTCAGCCATGCTCTAACTTCCCCAACCAAGCTAGTTTCGAGCGTGAATGAGCCCGTCGTAGATGCGGAAATCTCGTGGCGCTCTAGGGTAGAACCGGATAACATGTCGCGAAACTCCAATGTGAGCGGCACGCTGCTTACGTTGCCAACGTAGTCTTGAAGAGTGACCGAGCCCGTAGGTTGAAGCAGTCCTGACGGGAGGTTAGTTGCCCCGACGTAAGTTCTGAACTCCACTCCACTCACTTCAGCGACGACCGCGAACTTTGTCTTGTCCGGCGAGATAGCCAGGCAACCAGATGCCTCTAGGCCTTCGTTGTATACAGTTATACCTTGTGGAATACTTAGTATCCGCAACGGCATCCCGTCCGATGTCCGAAAGAACGCCAGACGAGTAGCCATTACGCCACCAGACCACTCTTCGTACATCACCGCTAGAAGGCTTGAGTCCGGCGACAAAGCACTGGTTCGGCACACGATGTGTGTTGTACTTTGACTGGACGCTGGAACAAGCCAATACCCAATAGGGAAACCCGACTCGCGACTACGCCAAAGCGAGACAATTCCTGAGCTAGAAACCCCATACAGAATGCTACCTTGGCTGTTGTAACCGTGTCCGACCGAATCCCCGTTTCCAAAGTTGAATCCACTGTACGCGCGGAGCACCGATCCACTCCCCGCACTCATTGCTACCACGCCCATGCCCCTGAGGCCAAAGGACACTTCCCCAGAACCGCCCCCAAGTGCGGTTGATGACCTGGATCGCACATTAATCGGAACCAGATGCGACCAAGCCATAGTGCCGTTCAATAGCCTAAAGCCTTTTATCTCGCTAGTATTGTCACCTTTCCTGTTCGCAGTGACCACAAGACTTGCGTCAGCTGAGAATACGGGCCGATCAACTTCTGGGGCTGCGAAGTCTACCGTAGGCGAAACTTGCGCCAAATCTTGGTACAAAGCAATGCGAATATTTTGAGCACCACCACCTTGCGGCAAATAGAGCAGGGCTAGTTTCGAAGAACCGTGGTGGTAAGCCAGCGGACCCGCAAAGTAGGCACCTGAACCAAGGGGCAGTGTTCGAACGACTGACCCAGAAAGAGCATTGTGAACCCGTACTGCAGAGTTGTCTGCGACCACCAAGTTCAAACCGGTCGAATCAAACACTACCTCGTTGCGGAGCTGGCCCATTGGATAGCTCCACAAGACTTGCCAGGGCTGCGGCTGTGCCACGACGAGCGATGCTCGACCCAAAACGAACGATAGGAACAGCAGCCGCAAGACTGAATGGCGATCTGTGGGGCGGGAGGATCGTTTGGCAAAGAGCGACTGCAAAGTCATGGCAATGCACATTATACATGATTCTGCCAAACGTGCTCTCAGAACTATCCTCTCCCTGCTTGTGGGGCGGAGAGGGGGAACCAGACCTCAATCGTCAAACAGCGAGCGATCAGCGTCGCCGACGCCGAAGAAGAGCCGCCAGGCCGATACCCATCGCAGCCAACGTCGCGGGCTCAGGAACAGCCTCGACCTCGAAGAACTGGTCGCCGGCGATCGTCGAGAAGTTCACGTTCCGTGGCTCGCCCAAGTTGCCGATCGGGCCCACGCCACCCATCACCTGGTTGGAAAGGAAGTCGTGACCGCCGCCGTTGATCATTGCGCTCACTCGAAGCGAACTGAACCCATCCGCACCGAGTGCCGAAAGCGGAATCGCCATCTCGATACCCGTGGTGACGAGGCCCGCACCCGAA
>JANJUB010000093.1 GCA_024710805.1 Fimbriimonadaceae bacterium
CGGCGCGGTGACTCCCGCGCCCATGCGGCGGAAGGTCGCCGTGCCCGCTGAGTCCGTCTTGCCCACGCGGGTGTCGAGGCCATTGTAGGCAAAGCTGTTCGTGGAGGCGTTCGGATACGTGATGCCGGTGACGCGGCTCTCAAAGTCGTAGGTGAAACTCGTCGTTCCGCCCGACGTCTGGATGCTGGTGGTGCGCCCCGCGCCATCGTAGCCGAACGTCTTGGTCGGCACGCCGGACACCGACACCTGGGTCAGCTTGTCACCCGAGTCAACCGTGTACGTCTCGGTCACCCCATTCACCGTCCGCGATGCGCGATTTCCATTCGCATCATACGTATACGACGCCGAATACCCGCTGCGGGATTCACTGAGAAGTTGCCCATTCGCATCGTAGGTGTAGGTGGTCGTTACGCCATCAACCGTCGTCAGGGCCATCCGGCTCGCGCTTCGGCAGCATGGTTATGACTGGCCATTGGCAGCGTAAAGACTCACCATCTGCTTCAGAATGTCAACCATCTGATCGACTAACGGTTGAGTATCATCATTGTCAATATACAGGTAGCTGTATCGGCGACCCGGAAGTGAAGTATGCGACACGTATTCGCCCGACATGCTGCGTTCGTACAATGTCCGCTTGGTTATCGTGCCAACATGTTCAAACAATACTAGCGTTACATCCAGTTCCTGAAGATCATAATATGCTCGTATGTATGCGTTTGTTGAACCAATGCGCGCAACGTAGTCGTACTCACGAGCTATTGAGAGTGAATTGAGGTCTAACTCAGCTTCTTGAGACCGCAACCTAGCTACGACCATACGCCAGCGCTCCGGTATAGTCATCTCTAGAATGTTACCTCCCAGCCGTATAGCTTTCTTGACTCTGGGCTTCTCGCGTTGATGCGGTCAATTTCCGCCATATGAAACGTGCCCCAGGGCTCAAGTTTCTTTACCTTATCAGGGTTCCTGCCAATGTCTATGAAAATCGCACCCTGATCCAGTAGTTCATCAATCCACTCTCCGTTACGTGCGAGTTGCGCTTCAAACGACAAGTCTTTCAGGTTTTTTCGGGCGGCGAGCCACCCTTCCCGCCATAGTCGCACTGTGGCGGACCACTTCTCCGGCCATCATACATCTTCTGGTCCTTGATGTCAAGGTCCAAGGAGGCATTGTCCGACGACGCACCGCCTCATGCGCGCCGCTCGAAGGCACGATCAGCAAGTCAATGCAGGTTCCGTCTCAATCCCATCCGGGCTGGACTCTGTGAACGCGAGATCGGCTACGCCTGGAGTTCGGCTCGGCAGTACGAGGCGGGCCATTGGAATGAAGATACGGACTTTATGCCGTGGATGAGTGTCTATTTTCTGCCCGCTTCGGTGTATGCTGAGATGTGGTGTGATTGGGCTATTGTTGGCCCGCCACAGTGCGACTGTGGCGGGAAGGAACATGAAACAACCGGAATATATCCTGCATGAGAAAGCGGCCTGGTACAAGTCGCCGCATTTCTCGTTGATCGTTCCCGTCGCTGACGATGAGTTTCAGTTCGAGCAACTGGTCACGGAGCAGCTGACTGAGAATAGATTTCGATTGCTCTGCATACCGTTCTTCTTGTACGGCGTCTCGCTGGGCGACACCGTAGAGGGCGACTTGAGTGTCGAGCGACCCTTGCGCGTCTTCACCGTCGCCGAACGCTCGGGGCGGAGCACCTATCGAGTTCGGTTTCCTCAAGAGCCGATCAGCAAGCACCTTCAGCACATTCGGGACTCCCTCTTGGAGGTTGAGAAACGGGGAGGCCTCTTTGAGCGCTACTACAATGGCTTCTGGTCGATCGATGCCGAAAACGAGCAGGTAGCCCGAGAGATAGAAGAGTTCCTAGCCAGCGGCGAAGAGGCTGGCAAGTGGCAGTATGAGGTTGGTCATAGGAGCTGGGAAGCTGATCCAGCCCGGCCCACAGTCTTGCGTGGACCCCGTACATCGATGTAAATGGTGCCAACAACTCGCAAGGAGAAAGTCGGGGGACGAGCCCACCCCGACCGGTGTCGATGACCGATCCTTCGGGCACCACGGGCTACGAGTACGACAACCGCGGCGACCTATGGAAGCTGACCAACCCAGTCAATGAAGTCACCGAGTGGCTCTATGGCCCCGCCGGGCGCCTCAGCCAGCGCAAGCTCGGCAACGCCACGTGGGAAGAGGTCAGCTACGACTCGCGCTCTCGTGTGACCGGCATCGCGCTCAAGAAGCCGGGGGCCACGCTGCGCCAGCTTCGAGCGGCACACCACTCTTCCCGCCACCGCCACAAATCCCTACCCTGTTACTGCTGCAACTCGTCCGGCATCGGCGGCGGCATGACTGAGATCGTCGTCGGGAACTGGCGGAAGTCGAGTTCCTCCAGCGCCTGGTCGATCGCCTGAAGCTGTAGTTTCGCCTCACTCATCGCCTCCAGAAACTCCTGGCTCGACATCTCGGGCGACCGCGCGGCCATGCGATGGCCGATCAGCTGCATGCGCAGGCTGTCCAGGGTGGTCATGAACACCGCGCACTGGGCCTCGGCCCGCTGCACCCCGGCCATCACCCCGGCGTATCGCTGACGATACTCGGCGATGTTCTTGTCCGCAATCCGGTACAGCTCGGTGAGTTGAGGATCGTTGCCCTGCGGGGTCCACGTTGGCGGCTGGTGGAGAATGCCTTTCTCGGTCTCCAGCACCTCGACGGTGATGATGTCGGCCCGGCGCAACGCCGCGTAAAGCGAATGCGACACCGCGCGGATCGTCTTCGGCATCTCCTGCAGGTCGGCAATCTGGTCCTTGCGGAGCCGCGTCAGCACCTCCTCGAATCGCGACAGCCGGTCACGGACCGAGTTCCAGAGCGCCTCGAAGCGCCGGTGGGTGAAACGCGCCCGTACGCTGCGGTGCCAGGCGGCGTTGACGTGGAACACGATCGGCAGCAGCCCAATGGCCATCCAGAGCCCACCGAGACCCGAGAGCGCCCAGCCGACGAAGAGAGCCAACAGTGCGGTTCCGACCACTCGCCCTGGGCGGAGGAGTTCGCGGATGAAGAGCCGCCGATCCTGTTCGCGAATATCCTGCACGGGTCTCCTCGGACAGTCTTCTTACGGGAACGGCGCGCGCATCGTTGCCCCAAGCGCCTGCTCCGTCGCATAGGCGACTTGGAGCACCCGCTCATCGGCCAGCGGCGGGGCCATGAAGTGCAGCCCGACCGGGAGGCCGTCGGTCAGCCCGGCGTTGATCGAGATGGCGGGGCAGCCGAGCATGTTCGCGGGGATCGTGCAGAAGTCGAGCAGCTTCAGCGCCATCGGGTCGTTCTTCAGTTCGCCGATCTTGAACGCCGGCACCGGGCTCGTCGGGCCAACGACCACGTCGTACTTGTCGAAGACCGACTTGAACTCTTGCACCATGAGGCCGCGCACCTGCTGGGCGCGCAGATAGTAGGCATCGTAGTAGCCCGCCGACAGCGCATAGGTGCCGATCATGATACGCGCCTTCACCTCGTGGCCAAACCCTTCGGCGCGGGTGCGCTCGACGACCGAGATGTGTCCTTCACCCGCGGCCCGGGGGCCATAGCGGATGCCATCGAATCGGGCGAGGTTGCTCGAGGCTTCTGCAGGGGCGATGATGTAGTAGGTCGTGACTCCGTATTGGATCGACGGGAGCGACACCTCATCGAGGATCGCACCCTCCTTCCGAAGGGTGTCCAAAGCCTGTTCGACCACGGTGCGCAGACCCGCGTGCATCGATTCGCCGAAGAACTCTTTGGGTACGGCGACGCGCAGCCCCTTCAGGCTGCCATTCTTTACGGTAGAGGCATCGATCGGCGCATGCCGCAGGGAAGTGCTGTCGCGCGGGTCGTGGCCGGAGATCGCCTCCGCCATAAGCGCCGTATCCTCGACGTTGAATGCGAACGGACCGATCTGGTCGAGACTCGATCCAAATGCGACGAGACCGTAGCGCGACACGCGGCCGTAGGTGGGCTTGAAACCGACGATGCCGCACAGGGACGCGGGCTGTCGGATAGAGCCGCCGGTATCGGAGCCAAGCGAAAGCGGAGCGAAGCCCGCCGCGACCGCGGCTGCGGAGCCTCCCGATGAACCGCCCGGTGAGCGCGCAAGATCCCACGGGTTGTGAGTGAGTTGATAGGCCGAGTTCTCGGTCGAGGTGCCCATCGCGAACTCGTCGAGATTGGTCTTGCCGAGAATCACGGCTCCGGCGGCCTTGAGTTTCTCGACCACGGTAGCGTCGAAAGGCGGCACGTAGTCGCTGAGGATTTTTGATGCGCAGGTCGTGCGCAGCCTGCGGGTGGAGAGGTTGTCTTTGAGGGCGATCGGCACGCCCGTCAGGGGCGTCGCCGTTCCCGAATCCAGCATGGCCTGGGCGCGGTCGGCCTGTTCGAGAACGTCGTCGGCCAGCTTGAGGAAGGCCCCAACCTGGCTGTCGAACTCATCGATCCGACCGAGCGACGAGTGCACCGCCTCCTCGACCGAGAGTTCACGACGAGCGTAGGCGCGGGCCAACTCGGCCGCGGTCATAGGTCCTGTCACCGTTTAGCCCTCGAGGATGGTGGGCACCACGAACAGCCCGGCCTTCGACACTGGCGCGTTCTGCAGGGCCTCGGCCCGAGGCAGACACTCGCCAGGAAGATCCTCGCTCCACACGTTCTGCATGGTGACCGCGTGGGATGCCGGATCGATCGCGCTGACATCCAAGTGCTGGATGTCCTCGAAGTGGCCGATCAGGGCATTGAGCTCGCTCTGAAGCGACATCATCTCCGCTTCACCAAGGTCAAGGCGAGCCAAACGGGCTACGTGGCGCACCTCTTCGAGCGATATGGACATGGCATGTAGTTTAGCACAGCCCCATAATCTAAACAACCGTGCAAAAACCCAGTTTTTCGGTGGTTACGCTGGTGGTGGTCGTGCTCGGCATGTTTGGGCTTGGCCTTCGCCAGCTCGCCACACTGCTGCCGCCTCCCGCGCCGAATCGCATGGAGGTGGAGTCTGCGGATTTCTTGCGCCAAGGGTCTCGCCACGCCATCAACTGGCGACCGCTGAGCGACGAGGCCTTCAGCGAGGCCCGACGCACCGACCGGCCCATCTTGCTGCTGCTCGGATCGGTGTGGAGCACGGAGGCCCGCCGGATGGACCAGATGATCTTCACCGACAGCGAGGTGCAGTCGTTCCTCGCTCGAAACTTCATCTGCGTGCGGGTCGATCTCGACGAATCGCCTCAGTGGCGAACTGCGTTTCTGCCCGTCTCCCGGGTGCGTACCGCGATCTCATCTGGGTTTCAGCTGTACTATCTGGACCCACAAGGCAGGCTCTATGACTTCTACTCTCGGCGGGGTGTGCGCCCGCTGACCGACGCACTGGTGTTCCTCGACGAGTTCGTGTCGGCTCGAAACCGGTACGAGGAAGTGCGCCGTGGTAACGGCGGGACGCTGCCCGCGGGGAAGCTCCAGACGAACGATCTGGACATCCTCGAGCAAGCGCCCAGCATGTTCCCCAACCGTGAGTACTTCCTGCAGGAGCTCATCAATGCGATCGACCCTCGTTTCGGCGGATTCGCCCGGTTTGGGCAGTCCCCGCGGCCACTGGCGCTGAGCTACCTGCTGGCGCATGGCCAGATCGACTCGTGGCGCAACGCGACTGATCCCATGCTCCGATCCGGCATCGTCGATTGGCTGGATGGCGGATTCTATCGCACGGCAAAGTCCCGCGACTGGACGGACATCGAGTTCGACAAGCTTGCCCTGCACAATGCCGAACTCATGCAAGCGATCGGCGTGGGCGGACAGATGCTCGACGATGCGTTCTGCCTCCGAATCGCCAAGAACACCTTCGATGCTCTGTTTGACGGCTTTGCATCCGAAGGATGGATCGTCGCCGCCCGCGTGGGAGACGACGACCGCCGCGGACGCAGCGCCTACGCCAGCTTCTCGGTGCAAGAGCTTCGTCGGTATGGGGGCACCGGGTTGCTGACCCGAGACGAAACCGACCTGGCGCGAGATTTCTTCGGTCTGAGCGTGGAAGAGAACCCTCAGATGGTGATGCGGGTTCTCGATCCGGCCGAGTTTGCCGATCCGCGATTCGATCCCCTGATCAAGAAGTTGCGCGAGAGCCGGAAGGCGCGGCCTGCCCCCTACTCGAAGGTTCCCTACGCACACGTGAACTTCGGCGTGGTGGCGGCGGCGCTTCACTCGGCTCGGATCTGGAACGACCCTGAACGGATTGCCCGGGCCGAGCGATTCCTCGAGCAGCTCGAGCCGTTCCTCAGCGCCAACGATGTAACCCATCGCATGCCGCAGCGGGTCGGTGATCGGCCCTTGCTCCCCGACTATCTGAATGCCAGCGAGGCGTTTCTGGAGCACTACCTAGCTACGGGCCGCGTGGACTCGCTGGAACGGGGCTTGGCCATTCTTCGCCGCGCTCGCACGCTGTTCTTGGAGGATGGTGAGTGGCTGCTCGCGATGAACCGTTCGGGCGGGCTTGGACCCGAGGGCACGGATGTGCCGGAGATCATCGATATGCCGACCGAGTCGACCACCGCCCGCGCTATTCGGCTTCTCGGCATGTACGGCAGACTGTTGCGCGGAGGCAACTACGCCCCGCTCGCTCGCCAGTTCACCGAGGAAGCGCTGGAGCTATCTGCCCGATACGGCAGTTTGGTGCCCGATATGGGCGTTACTGCGGCGGGGATCATGTCGGCGGCTTCCGGCGTGCTGGACGAACGCCACGCGATTGTGGTGGGCGAGTATGCGGTGGAGGAGGCGCGCCGGCTTTCGAGCCGCCTGCCGACCCGGTTCGTAGCTCCCGCCTTCGGCCTGGTGCGGGAAGACATTCAGCGCCGGGGCGCCGGAGTGTATGTGGTCGAGGGCGGCGACGTGGTGGGCCCGCTCAGCGTGGAGGAGGCGGTCAATCGACTGCCCATAGTCATCGATCCCGCACGCACTCCCGGCTCGGCGCGGGGATGACCTTGTGTCCGCCGCCGCCTCCCTTCCCGGGCCTGGCGGGTTCGGGTAAATTCTCCGGCGGAGAGGTCGCATAGTGGTCTAGTGCGCCGCACTCGAAATGCGGTGTGGGGCAACTCACCGTGGGTTCGAATCCCACCCTCTCCGCCAGTC
>JANJUB010000156.1 GCA_024710805.1 Fimbriimonadaceae bacterium
CGGCATCGTGTACGCGGCCAACTTCTCGGTCGGGGTGAATCTCTTTGAGCGGATCGTGCGCGAAGCTTCTCGCCAGTTCGCGGACCACGCGGAGTACGAGGCTTGGGCGTACGAGATGCACCACTCGGCGAAGAAGGACGCTCCTTCGGGCACGCTGCTGCATCTCGTCGATGTGATGCGGGACGCGGGCTACACCGCGTCGGTCGATGTGGCCTCAAACCGCGCGGGAAGGGTTCCGGGCACGCACACAATCGGATTTGATTCGGCGGCGGACACGATCACGTTGACCCACATCGCGCGGAATCGGGAGGGATTTGCTCGGGGAGCGTTGCTTGCCGCAAAGCGAGTTCACGGCAAGCCCGGACTCCATCGGTTCTCCGATCTGCTCTAGAGACCCTTTTCAGACATGAACTTGCACATGTCCGCGATGCGGCAGGAATAGCCCCACTCGTTGTCGTACCAAGCGACCACCTTCACGAAGTTCCCGAGGCCGATGGTGTCGACCGCCGAGAAGATCGACGAGTGCGGATCGCCCACGAGGTCGCTCGAAACGAGTTCCTCATCGCTGTACCGAAGAATGCCCTTCAGGGGCCCCTCGGCGGCGGCGCGCATGGCATTGTTGATCTCTTCGGGCGAGGCATCGTGGGCCAGAAGCGCGGTGAAGTCGACGACCGAGACCGTGCGGGTGGGCACGCGGAACGCCATGCCGGTGAACTTGCCCTTGAGCTCAGGGATGACCAGGCCGACCGCCTTCGCGGCACCCGTGCTGCTGGGAACGATGTTCTCGGCAGCGGCGCGGCTGTCGCGCAGGTCCTTGCGGGCGGTGTCCACCGTGCTTTGCGAGTTCGTGTAGGCGTGGACCGTGGTGAGCAGTCCGCGTTCGATGCCAAACGTCTCGTGCATGATCTTGGCGACCGGGGCAAGGCCGTTCGTGGTGCAGGAGGCGTTCGAGACGATGTGGTGATTAGCGGGGTCGTACATCGCGTCGTTCACGCCGAGCACGATCGTAACGTCCTCGTTCTTCGCGGGTGCGGAGATGAGCACCTTCTTTGCGCCGGCCTGACGGTGGGCGACGGCCTTGGTGGCGTCTGTAAACCGTCCAGTCGCCTCGATGACGATATCGACGCCGAGGTCGCCCCAAGGAATCTTGGCGGGATCGGTCTCGGCAAACACCTTCATGCGGTCGCCGTTGACGGTGATCGACGACTCGTCGTGCCCGACCGTACCGGCAAAGGGCCCGTAGGTGGTGTCGTACTTGAACAGGTACGCGTTCGTCTTCGTGTCGGTGAGGTCGTTGATCGCGACAACGTCGAACTCACCGGGATAGTGAGCGAGCATAGTGCGAAGCGAAAGGCGGCCGATGCGCCCGAATCCGTTGATGCCTACGCGAATAGCCATGGGGTTGCCGGTAGTTTACCGGCAACCCCAGTTCCCAGAGGTACGTTAGGTCGAATCCTTAACTGCAGCCGTTAGGGGGAGGAGGAGGCGGTTCGGCGGCACTCGGGACCATGATCGAAACCGGCATGGCGTAGGTCTGTCCCGCGTTCAGCGTCGGCAACGGTACGCTGCACGAAGACACCAGCGGGGTGTATCGGGTGCCCGCGTAGCTGTATTGCTTGTAATAAGCGTTGGGAATCGACGACGCGATCAAATGGAACCTCCGCGCCGAGGTCGGCACCAGGCGCGAGAATCGGCCATCGGCTCCGGTGGTGACGCGGGCGACTTCGCTGCCCGTGCTGTTGTAGAAAGCCACGACGATACCGGCGATTCCGCTCTGGGTGCCATCCTGCACCACCCGCCCGGTGACGGTCGCATTGGCGCCCGTGTTGGCGATGGTCACGCTGGCCGTTGCCCGCTTCGCAGGATCGGCGACCGAACTGGCCGTGACCGAGAAGTTGCCTGCCGTCGTGCCCGCGGTGTAGGTTCCAACATTGCCGACTTTCGTGATCGTGCCGCCGGTTGCGGTGAAGTTCACGTTCTGGTTGGTGGCCCCGGTGACGGTAGCGGTAAACGAGACGGTTCCGCCGGGGGCAACGGTCGTCGAGACGGGATCGATCGAGACTCCGACTTGCGAGACCGTGACGACACACGTGCCGAACAGGTTTTGGTTGGCATCGGCGCGGCCCGTAATCACGTAGGTCCCGGCGACGCCGGGTGCGGTGTACTGCGCACTCGATGCACCGGTCGCGGCAATCGAGCCACCCGTCGCCGACCAGCGGATGACCTGATTCGCTTGTCCAGGAACGACGCCGGTGATGCTGAGCACTTGCCCGAAGGAGAGTGCGGCCGATTTGGGGGTCAGGCTCACGCCGTTGTCGGTTCCGCCCCCGCCCCCGCCCGAAGTTCCGCCGCCTCCGCCACCGCCACATCCGAAGATGATCGCGATGGCGATGACGACCGCAATAAGTCGAATCCAGAATCCGTTTCGCATAGTGTGCCTACTGCCGCGAGGGCGTCGAGTAATCAGTATGACTCCTCCTTAAGGACGATCCGTTCGGGAGACCGCTTCGGAGGAGAAGCCATGAGGAAGCAGTTCATCGAACCGGAGTGACTCGACGGCTCCGGACTCATCCACCAAGTGGACGAGGACGTCGCCATCCGTGAACTCGGCCAAAAATTGTAGGCAGATGCCGCAGGGCGCCCCTCCGTCGACCGTCGCCACCGCCACTTCGCGGACCCGCTTGCCGCCTTCGGCAACCATCCTCACCGCCGCCGAGCGCTCGGCGCAGATGCACCCGCCGTAGCTGATGTTCTCCACGTTGCAGCCTACGTGGACGATCCCGCGATCGTCGAGGATCGCCGAGCCTACGGAGTAGCCGGAATAGGGGGCGTAGGCCCGAGTTCGCACCCGGCGGGCGGCTTCGATGAGCGTCATGACGCCGATTGTACGCGTTTGGCGCGTACACTACCAACATGCAGGTCCTTCCGCTGATCGCACTGCTTACCTTGGCCGCTCCCCAAGACGAGATCAAGCCGGTCGGCTCAACGCTGTGGCGGATCGGGAATCCGGGGCTCTATCTCAGCGCGCCGAAGTCGCTGAAGTCCGCACCGATCGAGTGGGGCAAGGGGTTGGGCTGGGTTGCCGAGGAAGGGGAGACTAAGGTTGAAGTTCTCGCAACCGACGCCAGCCAACTCGAGACGCTGACCAAGGCGCTGGGCGAGCGCACCGGCGGATCTGCCTCGCAGGTGAAGGTGTCGGGCTACCCGGCCGCGCGGTGGGGAAGTAGCGGATCGCAAGCGCTGCTCGTATCGACTCCCCGGCGAGTTTGGGTGATTGCGGTCAAGGGCAAGGCGGAGGATGTCGCCAAGACGATCGAAACCGCCATGCTCGACCGCGTCGACCCCGCTCGCTGGCAAGATCGCAACCTTGGCATGACCTCGCTGCAGGCGTCCCTGCCGTTCAGAACCGCACCCTTGCTGGAGGCCAAGTCCGACTCGAACACACAGGAACTTGCCTGGGACGGAATCCGCGTCATGGCCACCGAGTTTCGCGGCAGCGTGGACTTCGACAAGACGGTCGAACTGCAGACCAACGACATGAAGGCGCAAGGCGCCGCGAACATCGAACGCTCCGAGTTCAAGGCGGGCTACCTCACCGGCAAGGGCGTGCGCCTCACCGCGACCGTGGCCATCGACGGTCGCCAAGAGCGGATTCACAAGGTGCTGGCGAGTGTCGGTACCCGGGTGGCGCTGGTCTCGCTGCACTTGAACGGTGGGGAGGCTCGGCATCTCGCCATCGAAAAGCGATTCCTCGAGACCCTTCGCGTCGGTTGGACGACCTTCGACGACTTTGAACCACAGGCGGTGATTGAAGAGAAGGTGACCTTTGAGGGCTCCGCCACCCTAACCTCAAGCATGGACAACGAGTCCCTCCGCCTTTACGGCGCGGGTGGATGGTTGCTCTACAGCCTCAACTCGAAAGGAGCGGTCCCGAACTGGCCCCAGGAAGGCAAAGACCTCAACGCGATCGTTGGCCAAATCGTGACCAATGCCGGCGGACGTTGGCAGGGTGGGCAGGATCGAATCGCCGGGTTTGGCGCCTTCATGGGCGTACTCGCAACGGGCCAGGGTCAGGGCCAACGCGGCACGGTGTTTACAGCCGCCGGTAGCACCTTCAGTAGCCAGCGCGGATACCTGTGGGTCTACATGACCGAGACGGTGAGCTTCGACGTCATGGCCCACGTCGCCGATTCGGTGCGGTTCGATTTCCCGCTCCCCGAAGGCTGGAACCGGACGGGATTGGGACCGATCGCGATCGGACTGCCCGAAGGCACCCCAAAGCAAGGCGAGGGCGCCAATGTCCGATGGCGAGCCGAGAAGAATGGCGTGCGGGTGACGGTCGAGCTCTCGGACTTGCCCGCATCAGGTGACGCCGTCGCTCTTGTGCCTGCCGGTGGACATCGAGCGCGTACCCACCTCGAGCGCGGCTTTGGATGGGTTCATCAGGCGCCCGTGAACGACGGACCTTACCGGCTACAAGACACCTTGGTGCTCATTGTGGGGAGCCGCGTGGCCAAGGTTCAGGTGGCGTGGTCGCCCGAGCAATCGGCCAGCGGTATCGCCCGCGACGCGGTTCTCGCCTCGATTTCCACTCCGTAGGCCCGCGGGTACCCTGTGGGGCGATGTCGGTTCGCGTTCGCTTCGCTCCTAGCCCCACCGGGTTGCTCCACGTCGGTGCACTCCGCACCGTCGTTTTTGATGACCTTTTTGCTCGCAAACACGGTGGCCAGAACATCCTGCGGATCGAAGACACCGACCGAACCCGCTACAACCCCGACAGCGAGTCCGAGTTCGTTGAGACGCTGGCTTGGGCGGGAATCCAGTTCGATGAGGGCCCCCATGTCGGTGGTCCCCACGCGCCGTATCGCCAGAGCGAGCGAAAGGAAGCGGGCATCTATAGCCCCTGGGTCGAGGAACTCCTTGCGAAGGGCGCCGCCTACCGCGCCTTCGAGACGCCCGAAGAACTCACCGAGATGCGGGAGTATCAGCAGATCAACAAGCTGCCCACCGGCTACTTCGGCGGCAAGTGGCGGGATGCAACGCCCGAAGAGGTGGAAGCCGCGATCGCCGAAGGCAAGCCATCGGTGATCCGCCTGCGGATTCCTCGAGACAAGACCCTGGTCATGGACGACGTTATCCGCGGGCGAATCGAGTGGGACAGCAACACGATCGACGATCCGGTGCTCATCAAGGCGGACGGCATGCCGACCTACCACTTTGCGGCCATGGTCGACGACCATCTCATGGAGATCACCCACGTGCTGCGCGGCGAGGAGTGGATATCCTCCGCGCCGAAGCATGTCGCGTTGTTCGAAGCCTTCGGATGGACGCCGCCGATCTTTGTCCACTGCCCGGTCATCGTGGGTGCGGACGGCAAGAAGCTCTCCAAGCGCCACGGCGCCACGCGCGTGCTGGATTACGCGGCTCAAGGCTTCATGCCGGGGCCGCTGAAGAACTTCATCGCGCTGATCGGTTGGTCGCCCGGCGACGATCGCGAGGTGATGGCCGAGGACGAGCTTGTGCAGGCGTTTGCTCTGGAAGGTCTTCAACCTTCGCCCGGCCGGTTCGACTTCGAGAAGCTCAAGTGGATTAACGGCCACGTCATCCGGTCGATGTCGCCCGAAGAGTTGCTCGCCGCGATCCAGACGCTCTCAGAGCTCGAGCATGCCAAGGTGTATCACTTCGCTGAGGTCCCCGAGGACGAAGGGGGCGCCGCCGAACAAGCGAAGCGCATGGCCCGCTGGGCTTCACTCCAAAATCTCCTCGAGTATGCCGAGTCCGATCGCGGCTACGTGCTGCAGTGCATCGAGCTGGAGCGCGAGCGCGTGACGACGCTAGTCGATTTCGGCGAGGCGTGCGAGTTCTTCCTCGTCGAGGAGCCGTCGGCCGATCCGAAGGCGGTCGAGAAGTGGATGAGCCAAGAGCATGTGAAGGAGATGCTCACGATCCTTCGGGATCGCCTCGGCTCGCAGGAGTCGCTCACGGTGGCGGAGTGCGAGGACGCTGTTCGATCCTATGCGTCGGCAAACGGATTTGAGAAGCTCGGCCCGGTCGTCCATCCGACCCGCGTGGCGCTTACGGGCAAGACTGTCGGCCCCGGGCTCTTCGAGCTCATGGCCGTGCTTGGCCCGAAGCGCATTTACGAACGGCTCTCGCGCTGGATCGGCTAGAAAGACGGACTTGTGGGCGAGGGATGTGTTGTGCCCTCGCTCCCACCAGGAGTCATGCCAAGCGCTCTCGCAGTCGTTCGGCCGAGACTTCGGGCAGCGTGTCGTTGATGAACGCGCCCGCGCCGGCCTCGCTTCCCGCCAGATACTTCAACTTGTCCGCCGTTCGATAGGGCGGATAGAACTCGACGTGGAAACGACTCGACGGATGCTGGTGCATCGCCATGATGTACGGCAACGAGAACCCGAACAGCCGGTCGTAGCCGCGGGTGACCCGGAGCAACATCGAGGCGAGGTCGTCGAGGTGTTGGTCCGTCATTGAAGCGAGCGATGCCAGGTCGCCCCTTGCCACCACCCAGATCTCATAAGGGTAGCGCGCGAACTTCGGCACGACCGCCACGAACGTCTCGTTCTCCGCAACGATCCGCGGGCCAGCCTGCTCTTCTTCGAGCCAATCCGTCCACAGCGATCGTCCATGCTCGGCCTCGTAGCGTCGCTCCGAAGCAAGCTCCGTGGCCAGCACGGGCGGCACAAACGGGTAGGCGTAGATCTGTCCGTGCGGGTGGCTCAGCGTCACCCCGATCTCCTTGCCCTTGTTCTCAAAGATGAACACATACTCGATGCCGTTCCGGGTGCTGAGATCGACATAGCGGTCGCGCCACACTCGGGTCAGCTTGCGCACCTGCGAGTCGGGCAGCGTGGCAAAGGTCGCGTTATGGTCTTGGCTGTAGCACACCACCTCGCAAGCCCCGTTGGAGGGGTGAACGGGCAGCAGCACTGAACCCTCGATTGCCGGCTCCGGCGGATTCAGAGAGAGCGACGGGAACTTGTTCTCGAACACGACAATGTCGTATTCGGGCATGGGTATCTCGGTCGGGAATCCCCCTGGCTTGGTCGGGCAGAGCGGGCAATAGTCGGCGGGCGGGTGGAACGTCCGATCCTGGCGGTGGGTTGCCGTGATGACCCACGTGTCCAGAAACGGATGATAGCGAAGCTCCGACATGCCGAGGGGATTGTGGCACTACACCCGGCGCAGCAGCGTTACCCGCCCAATCGGAACCCACTCCGACACCAAGATGTCCCCGTTCCGCAGGAAGATCGCGTCGTGCGGGTGGACGAACTTGCCGGGCACAAACTCATTTCGGGGTCGGCCGCGCAAGTTCGTCGGGTCGCCATCGCCGAGATGCACGATGACGCGGTTATCCTCGTCGAGGATGGTCACCACGCTTTGCAGGTCCGGAACGAGCAGCTCGCCCTCGCGGATCGAGAAGTGGCACGGCAGCCGCATTCCCGCCTTCACAAAGCACACGTGCTGACCGTCGAGGTCGAAGTACTGCAGCCGGCGATTCGAGCGATCGGCGACCACGAGGAAGGGCGTCTTGCCCCGGTCATCCACCCACAGGCCGTGCGGTTGAAGCACCTGTCCCCGCTCAGCACCGGGCTGCGTGATCGTCTTCTGGTAGTTACCCTTCGCATCGTAAACGTGGATCCAGTTGGAACCGTATCCGTCGGCCACGAAAAGCATCCCGTTCGGCGCGAACGCGACGTTGGTGGGAATGTACGGCTCGTTGTTCGAGTACTTGCCCGACGCCAAAGGCACGCCTTGCTCCCACACAACGCTGCCATCGAGCTTGGTTTTCACGACATTCCGCTTGTTGGTATCGCAGTGATAGATGAACTCCTCGCGCCCTTCCTTGCGGATGTCGAGACCGTGCGCGCCACCTTTGAACTGCGATCCCCAGGAACGCAAGAACTTGCCATCCTCGCTGTAAACGCACACCGCGTCGGCGCTCGTGCTCGAAGCGTGCACCGTGTGCGACACGTAGATGTTGCCGCGGGAGTCCTGGGCAAGGCCGTGGGTGTCGCCAAACGCCATGCGCTCGGGCGGGGTCAGCCAGTCATGGACGCACTCGTACCGATGGGTGCCGGAGCCAAGGATTGGATTCTGCCCGAAACGGGGAAGAGGCACGGCACCGGCGAGGGCGACGCCGCCGACTGCCGATAGGAACTCGCGCCGAGACATGTTGTTCATAGCGCGCACTTTACCTGCGTGGACTACGGTTTTAGCCGCAAGGTTGCGATCACGGGAAAGTGGTCGCTTGGGGTGCGGTTTTCGGGCGTTAGCGTTCGGTCGATCTCGATGCCCACCGTCTCCCAATGTGATGAACTGAAGATGTAGTCGATCATCGGTCCGTTGACGGCGTCTGGCTTGAATCCGCTGAACGTTCCAATCGGTCCGTTCTCGGGTCGAAGTGCGGCCAGCCGCTCGGCAAGGTGCGCGATCGGAGCGTCGCCGAACGAGCAGTTGAAGTCGCCGGTGATGAGAGCTGGAAGACCGCCGCGCGACTCGACGAACGCGCGCATTTGTCGGGCTCCCATCAACCGCGCGGGGGCCGATTGATGGTCGAGGTGGGCATTGACCACTAAGATCCGCCCCCCTTCGGCGAGGAAGAACTCGCCCCACGAAAAAATGCGCGGCAGGCTTGTTCCCGGCCCTTTGGAGCCCGGGACGTCCGGCCGGTCGCTGATCCACCGCGTGCCGCCCTCGCGGAGGCCGAGCCGCTCGCGCCGATAGAGAATGGCGCTGTACTCGCCCTTGCGGAGGCCATCGTCGCGGCCGACGCCGACCACCGCATGGGTCCGCACGGCTTGGCGGAGGTCGTCCACTTGGCTGGCTAGCCCTTCTTGGATGCCCAAAATGTCGGGGTCGTGCTTCTTGATGAGCGCGATCAGCGACTCGCGCCGCTTATCCCACGCGTCGGGACCGTCCGCCGGGTTGGCGTAGCGGATATTGTAGGTCATCACCTTCAGTTCAGTCGCGATCGGACCCATCGGGGCACCTCCGAGGACAAGCAAGGGAATCCAGCACACCACGAACTCAACTATACATTCCTGCGGACCGTTATCGGCACGCGGTCGTATAATCCCACTGTGAAGGCCGAACTGAAGGATAACGCGTCCAAGCGGATTAACCGTATCGCTGGGCAGGTGGCTGGGGTCCAGCGGATGGTGGAACAGGGTCGCGCCTGCAACGATATCCTCCAGCAGGTGACGGCGGTTCGATCCGCCCTCGACCAACTGGGCGTGCTCCTTCTGACCGAGCATCTTCAAACCTGCGTGCTCCACCAGGACGTCGAGGCCGACGGCGATTGCTGCACGGTCGTCCCGACCGCCGATCAGTCCAAGGAAATTCGCGACGCGCTCACGCGCTTCTTGAAGTAGATCGGCCCCAGCGGGTATCCTCTGGCTTATCCCGTGGGAGTCCGGCACATGCCGTGACGCCCGCACCACGAGGTTCACAAGTTGAGAAAGCAAAATAAGAAAGCGGCGCACTCGCCGCGCTACTCGTCCATCGCCGGTGAGGTGTCCAAAGACACTCCGCTCGAACTCTCCGAAGCGATTACCCTGGTCAAGAAGACCGCCACCGCCAAGTTTGTCGAGTCCGTTGATATGGCCGTGCGACTCGGCATCGACCCCCGCAAGGGCGACCAGAACGTTCGCGGCATCACCAACATCCCGCACGGAACCGGAAAGGTCAAGAGGGTCGCGGTGCTCGCCAAGGGCGATCTCGCCAAGGAAGCGGAGGCGGCCGGAGCCGACGTGGTCGGCGACGAAGATCTAATCACCAAGATTCAGGGCGGATTCCGCGATTTCGATGTCATTCTCGCGACGGAAGACATGGCCCCGCAGATTGGCAAGATCGGCCGTATGCTCGGCCCACGAACTCCCAACAAGCGCAACGGCACGGTGACGAACAGCATCGGCACCGCGGTCAAGGAGATCAAGGGTGCGACTCGCGTTGAGTACCGCGTCGATAAGGCGGGCGTCGTTCACCTTCAGGTCGGCAAGGTCAACTTCACCGAAGACCAGATCGCCGAGAACATCAAGGTTGCGATGAACGCGATCCTCAAGGCGAAGCCGGCGTCGGCGAAGGGCCGCTATGTGATTTCGGTAACGCTTTCGGCCACGATGGGCCCGGGCGTACCGGTCGATACCGCGCTTCTCGTCAAGTCTTCGACGTAAGATCGCGGGAAGAACTTCAAACGGGCAGACCCGATCAACGGGTCTGCCCGTTTTGCTTGGTCGCCATGAGTTGAACCGAAGCCGTCATAATCGGGGCATGCCGGGCGGACGACTTTTGCTGTGCCTTCACTCGCACATGCCGTATGTGTTGTCGCACGGGAAATCTCCCCACGGCACGGACTGGATCATGGAATCGGCGGTCGAGTGCTACCTGCCGTTGCTCGACGTGCTCGATCGTCTCATGGAGCAGGGCATCGCACCCCGGTGGACGATCAACATGACGCCCATCCTCGCCGAGCAGCTCGTGGATCCCGCGTTCGTCGCCGAGTTCGAGGGTTATTGCGAAGAAAAGATCGCATTTGCCAAGTCAGACGGAGCTCGTTTCGAAGAGACCGGCGAACTCCATATGGTCGGCCTGGCCGCGATGTGGGAGCGTTGGTTCCGACGGGGCCTCACCCAGTTCCGCGAGCGATGGGATCGCTCGATCATCGGCGGATTTCGCGAGATGCAGGACCGCGGGGCGGTCGAGATGATCACCTGCGGGGCAACTCACGGCTACTTTCCGCTCGCGGGAACCGACGAGTCCGTGCAGGCTCAGGTCAAGCTCGGGGTGCAGGCGTACAAGCGCCACTTCGGACGCCAGCCGAGGGGGATATGGATGCCCGAGTGCGCTTATCGCCCGGGATACGATTGGCGGTCGCCGGTCGAGCCGGACGGTCCCGCTTGGCCGCGCAAGGGGGTCGAGGAGTTTCTCGCGGAGAACGGCATCGAGTACACCTTTGTCGATTCCCACATGATCCGGGGCGGTCAGCCGCTCGGCACCTACGCGGCAAACTTCCCCCAGCTGGCCGAGATGTTCGCGCGGTCAAGCAAGTTCTTCACTCCGCCCGAGGAGTTTCGGAGCGAGTACGAGCACTACCGGCTACCCAATGGCGTCACCGTCTTCGCCCGCGACCCACAGACGACGGTCAAGGTGTGGTCGGGCGAGCACGGCTACCCAGGAGATCCTCAGTACTTGGAGTTCCATAAGCAGCTGTATCCGGGTCGGCTGCGCTATTGGCGCATCAGCGAAGACAAGCGGGACCTTGGCAAGAAGGGTCACTACGACGCGTGGAAGGCGTTTGAGAACCTCGGCCAGCATGCCGACGACTTTGTAAAGACGCTCAAGTCGACGCTGGCGGCCTATCGCGGCCAGTCGGGGCGCGAGGGAACCGTCGTCGCCATGTACGACACCGAACTCTTCGGCCACTGGTGGTGGGAGGGGCCAGAGTTCCTTTACGAGACTTCGGTGCGCATCCACAACGATCCCGATCTGCGGATGGTGTCGGGTGGCGACTTGATCGACGAGGAGCCCAGCCGCCACATGATCACCCTGCCGGAAGGGTCTTGGGGTGAGGGAGGCTATCACTACGTGTGGATCAACGATGGCAACCTGTGGACCTGGGAGAAGTTGCAGCCTTGCCAGCGCCGCATGGTCACCTTGGCCAATCTGGGCGCGACCGGGCTCGCCGGCGAACTGGTGATCCAAGCCGCGCGCGAGCTGCTGCTAGCCGAAGCTTCAGATTGGCAGTTCCTGATCTCTACGTTTTCGGCGAGCGACTACGCCGAGATTCGCTTCCAAGATCACATCGACCGGTTCAATCGGCTGGCCGATCTGTCGGAGCTTGTTCACGGCGGAGGGGAACTGACCCAAGACGACGAAGCGTTTTATGAAGAGTGCCGTCTTAAAGATGCGCCGTTCCCCGACTTAGATGTCTCGATATGGGCGCGCGTGGAAGTGCCGGTCGGGGCCAAGTTTCCGATCAGCGAGGCGTTTTTAGGTTAATGATGAGAGGAGTTACCGTAAGTTGTCTCGTTCTTGCTTCGCTGGTGGCGTGGGCGCAGGCCCCGAAGGCCGGGGAAGTGCCGACCCGCATGCGGATCGAGCCCCCGGGCAAGGCTCCGTGGAAGAGGTCCAAGGTTACGGCCGCGCAGCTGGGGCAAAAAGTCGGCGATGCGACGATGCGAATTCAGAACACGGGTGCCGACCTCATCGTGCTGGTGCAGACGCCTGAGGGACAAGGGTTCTTTTCCGCGCCGACGATCGACTTTCGTGTGATGGGCGGCAAGCTCTACCGCGTGGACTCCGTCGTGCTTCACGAGATCCCGTTCTCGTCGAGTACGGCTAACGACGGCAAGACCCGGACGGTTCGCGTCAACGACAAGATCGTCAAGATGAACGCCAATCAGACGCTTCAGGCCGCACGGCTGAAGGGTGCCGATCTGATCCGGCTGTTCGAAACCGATTTCACGCGCATGATGTTCCAGGGATTGACCGATGGGATCGATGCTTGGAAGCCGATCCTGCAAGGATGGGCCTCGGGCGTGGATGGTTACAAGTCCACCATCGAGGAGCGAACCATGAAGCACATGGGTCAGACGTTCCGCCACTACCGGGTTCACGCGCAGCGCACCGGCGCACTCGTCAAGACTCGGGGCCAGAGCACCTTTGAGATCATCATCGATGCCGATCGAATGTTGCCGGTGACCGTGCGCCACGTGCGGGTCGATCCTAAGGGCAAGACGTGGGCGATGATGTGGACGGCGTCGTACCGGTTCAAGCAGGTGTACACGCTGGAAGACATGACGATCGGCACCAAAGGCTGATCAGCTTTCTTCCGATAGTTGCGTGCGAAGTCCGGCGATCAGCAACTCGGCATCGAGTTTCGTTGGCCCCTCCGCGTAGAGGTGGATCCAGGGTTCCATAGCGTCTGGCAATGCCAGGACCCAGTCGTCTCCCCGCTTGATCTTGATTCCATCTTTAAGATCAACCGAATCCGCGGCCACCTGGTCAGCAAGTGTCCGCATCAGACTGCCCTTGGCTTCCCACTCACACGGGAAGGTGTCGTGGACCACCGCATAGGGCGGGAGTGAAGACACGATCGACCCCATAGTGCCCTCGGTCTCGTGCAGCAAGCACGTCAACCAGGCAAGCGCGTATGCGGCATCGAATCCCGCGTGAAACTCAGGGAACATAAAGCCGCCGGCCCCATCTGCCCCAAGCTTGACTCCGGCCTCCAGCGCGGTTCGCACGAGCGACGGCGCATCGATCTTGGTCCGGATCACGCGGGCTCCGAGTGCGGTCAGGTGGTGCTCCAACCGCGCCGATGCGGTTGCGGGTAAGGCAATCTCGACCCCGGGGAAGCGCCTGGCGAAAAGGGTGCCCAGGACGCCGGTGAGCGTCATCCCGTCAAGGACCCGACCCTCATTGTCGACCGCGGTCAGGCGCTCGCCCTCATCGGTGAACAGCACGCCCATATCTGCGCTGAGCGTTGTCGAAATCTGTTGCACGTTGGTCAGGTGGCTGATGACCTGTTCCGGCGTGCGGGGAGCCATCTTGGCGTTGTTGAAGCTGTTGAGACTGACGGAGTCGATCCCGAGCCGATCGAGCATCGGGGGCAAAACGCCAGCGAGTGCCGAGTAGCCGTAGTCGCAAATCAGTCTTGGGCGCTTGGCGGGCACGCTGATCGAGCCTAGGAGCCGGAAGAAATCGGCTTGATACTCCTCTTGGGCTCGGCTAGCAAAATCGATAATGCCGAGATCGTCGGGATCGGTCCGGCGGAAGTCCTCGCGAAAGAACGCGCTTTCGACCTTGCGCTCGAACGCTCGATCGATGGTCGCCCCGCTCTCATCAAACATCTCGACGAGCGACACCCGTGCGTTGCCAGGGAGCTTCCGCACGGAGATCGCTCCCACCGCCCCCGAAGCCTTGACGAAGTGGCGGGCGACGGGCATCGGCGCGCTGCGGAGATCGAGAACGTCGCACCCGACGCTGAGCAAAGACGCGATGACCGCGCGTTTGATCATGCGGGAACTGCGGGTGCTGTCGCGGCTGGTGACGACCTTGCTGCCCGGCGGAAGGCATGAACCAAACGCGGCGGCCAGCCGAGTGGCGAACTCTGGGGTGATCTCGATGTTTGAGAGACCGGCCACGTCGAGATCGCGGAACAGCGATCCGCGCCACTTGTTGCCCCAGATCAGGGACATCGTAAGCGTCGCGCCTCGGTCGACAATCTTGTCAGGCCACAGCTTGACCCGTGGCCGGATGGTCGCTCCCACGTCGAGCAGGCACCGGTCGCCGATGACCGCTTCTTCCTGCACGTTGGCGTCGCGTTTGATCGTTACGCGCGACCCCACAATCGCGGAATCCAGCCTCACATTGGGGCCGATGTACGCGCTATCCCAAACGACGGATCGATGGATGATGGCCCCTTCCTCGACGAAGGCGTGGTCCCCGAGCACCGTGTTCGGACCGATATGGGCACCGGCCTTCACCTTGCACTGGTCACCCAAACAAACTGGGGCCTCGAGGGTGGCTTCGGGATCGATCGTACAGCCTTCGCCAACCCACACTCCCGGGCGCAGTTCTTGACCCCGCACATGCAAGTTCACCTTGCCGGAAAGCAGGTGATCTTGAGCTTCCCGGTATTGGTTTAGCGTCCCGACGTCCGCCCAGTAGCCGTCCATCACGAACCCGTAGATCGGCTTGCCCTCGCGGAGCAGCTGCGGAAAGATGTTCTGGCTCCAATCGTAGTTGTTGCCCGGGGTCATGGTCGCCAGAACCTCGGGCTCAAGGATGTAGATGCCAGTGTTGACGGTGTCGCTGAACACCTCGGACCACGAGGGTTTCTCGAGGAACCGCTGGATGCGCCCATCGCGTTCGGTGATGACCACGCCGAAGTCGAGCGGGTTCGGCACGCGGTGGAGGACGATGGTGGCGAGGCTCTTCTTCTGTCGGTGGAACTCGATCGCGGCGGTGAGATCACAGTCGGTGAGGGCATCGCCGGAGATGATCACGAACGTGCCTTTGCCGAGGAGTGCCTCGGCCTGCTTAACGCTCCCAGCCGTGCCGAGGGGGGTGTCCTCCACCGAGTAGTGAATCCTCATCCCGAGTTCGCTGCCGTCGCCGAAGGTGCGCTGAATCTCGTCGGCGAGGTAGTGGACGGTGGCGACAACCTCGGAAATGCCGTGCCGCTTGAGCAAATCGAGGATGTGCTCCATGATCGGCCGGTTACCCACCGGCACCAGCGGCTTGGGTCGCTGCGCCGTGATCGGGCGCAGTCGAGAACCCTCGCCGCCGGCCATAACGACCGCGATCATCGGCTCACTTCATCCCGGAGGGACGAAGCATGCCTCGCGGGTTGGATCCCAGCAGCTTCTGCCACTCGCCGTAAACCGGATTGGGAAGGACGATGTAGTCGGTGCCGAATCGCCAGGCGTTTCGATCGACCGCTTCCCAACGCTGCTTCATCGCGATCTCGCCGTTGACCGGATCTTTGAAGTCGCGCTGCGGCGTCACGAAGTCTTCGGAGAAGTCGCGAAGGTTGTCGCCAACCAGCATGATGATGCGGTGGTTTTCGGCGGCTTTCGCGCGTCGCACGGTCTTGTTCGAGGTGTCTTCCTTCAGCAGGAGCCGTTGGTCGATCCCTTCGGTGCTGAGGCCCACATGGGTCAATGCCTTGATCGTCGACTCACGGTGCTTATCCAATCGGTTGGAGAGGTAGATGACCGTGACACCGAGGGCTTCCGCGCGGTCAATGAACGACTTGGCACCCGGGATCAACTTGACCTCGGTGGGATATCCGCTCTCGTACTTCTCCCAAGCCTCGTCGGAGTAGGACATCTTCTCGCGGTCGATGTAACTCTGGAAGCTCGCGTTGTCGATGACGGTCTCGTCAAGGTCCATGACCACGGCGGGCGGTTTGGCCGTGCCGTCGAGGTTGGCGAGTTTCTGGGTCAATCGCTCGCCCGCCCAGTTGTACGTCTGAACGCAGATGGCGCGGTATTCGGCCGAGGTCTGCATGTACAGATTCGCATCGAGCGTGCGCTCTTGGGGGTTCGGCGTCTGCCCCGCCTGATATCCGATCGCCACTCCGGCCGCCGTGGCCAACACCCAACCTGATCGTGCCAACATGAACCTAATCTAGCACGAATTCAGGTTAAGGTGTCGGCCCGATTAATGCCCTTGCGTTGTGCTTCTAGATGTTCCCTTTGTCGCTGGTTGGGCTCAAGGCTGTTGCCTTGGGCACTTACAGAGCCCTGAGGTCGCCGGTGGGTTCGTCCCGGCGACCTTAGTTGCGTTCAGCGAGGGCACGACGCATCCCTCGCCCACAAGAAGCGGACGGGCGTCATCCACCCTTCAACAGCCCCGATTCAGCCGATCTCTTTGCCGCCGAGCTTCTTGATTTCCGCGTTGATCAAGGCCAGGTCCGTGCCTTCCAGCTTCTTCAACGCATCCAGCTGCACCTTCAGCAGCCCGCTCAGCATGTTGAACACCTCGATGCTCTGATCGGTGGGGCGGTTCTCGCCGCTGAGCACCACGCCAAGCAGCGCGGCAATCCGGTTGTTCAGCTTGATCGGGTAGTTCAACGGATCTTGGCCGGATCGGTTTCGGACCTGATAGATCTCTTCCTCGACCGCACTGAGCTGGGGCACCAGACGTCCCACTCGCTCGGCGAGCGTGGGGTGGGTCTTCGCCGCGGCATTGAGCTGATCGCGGAGGGATCGAATCCGCACGACCGCATCGTTCGCTTCGTTCACCCGATCCCGAACCTGTATGGCGAACTGAGTCCGCTTGACGAGGTCGTCGTCGGTGCACTCTGCCCGCGGGTCGCGAAGCAGGCGAAGGGGCGTCGTTTGAACATCGCTGCCGATGGTCATCCGAACCTGGTACTCGCCGGGAGGAGCGGGAATCGGCTGCGCCCCGGCCGCCCAGAAGATCATGCCTGGCACGCTCCGGTAACTTGGATAGCGCGGATTGGCGAACGACACCGTCTGCAGCCCTGGGTTGGTGCCGCCCGTCGCGGTGGAGACCACTTCGCCCTTGGCGTCGAGCATCTCAAACTTGATGGAGTCGACCTTGGCGGTCAGTGCGTAAGGCACCAGAATGCCGGTGGGCGGATTCTGTCCCATGGGTTCGGCGGGCATGCCTGCCCCACGACGACCGCCGCGGCCTCCGCCGAAGGCGGCCATATAGGCATCGGTTGGCTTGAACAAGCGGTTGGACTTGCCGTCCCAGCCTTGGCGCAGTGCAGCCACGTCGTCGAGGATCCAGAATCCCCGGCCGTGGGTGGCAACAACGAGGTCGGCGTTCTTAACGACCAGATCGTGGACCGGGGTCAGCGGCAGATTCGCATTCAAGCTCTGCCAGTTCGCGCCGTCATCGAAACTCACGTACACCCCGGTTTCCGTTCCTGCATAGAGCAAGCCCGGCTTCGTTGGGTCTTCTCGAACCACCCGCGCAAACGCCTCGCCTTCGATGCCCTTCACCGACAGAGTCCACGTCTTGCCGAAGTCGCGGGTGATGTAGATGTACGGCTTCAGATCGTCGTTCTCGTGGTTGTCCACCGCGAGGAACGCCGTGCCGGGCCTGGTGTAGCTCGGCTCGATCATGCTGCACAGTCCCCACTTCGGCATACCGGAAGGTGTCACGTTCTGCCACGACTTGCCCGAGTCCAGCGAGATATGGACGAGTCCATCATCCGAGCCGGCCCAGTAGAGCCCTTTTTGCATCGGGGACTCGGCGAAAGTGAACACGGTGCCGTAGTATTCGACGCTCGTGTTGTCCTTCGTGATCGGACCGCCTGAGGGCCCCATCGTGCGCTTGTCGTTGCGCGTCAGGTCGGGGGAGAGCTTGACCCAAGACTGCCCCTCGTTCGTCGACATCATGACGTGCTGCGAACAGGTGAACAGCACGTTCGGGTCGTGGGGCGAGAACACGATCGGGAACGTCCACTGAACGCGGTGGACAAGATCGGCGGCGCCGTGACCCATCGGGTTGTCGGGCCAAATGTTGATGTTGCGGCTCTTTCCGGTGCGGTGGTTTAGCCGCTCGAGATAGCCGCCGTAGCTGCCGCCAAACACGATGTCGGGATTGTCGGGCTTCGCAACTACGTAGCCGCTTTCGCCTCCCGCGGTGGTCGTCCAATCCGTGCTGCGGATTCCCGGGCCGGCGACGCGGCTGGGAATGCGGATCGTCGAGTTGTCTTGCTGCGCGCCGAGCACGTTGTAGGGGAAGGCATTGTCCACGCTGACGTGGTACATCTGCGCGGTCGGGATATCTTGCTCGGTCCAGGTGGCTCCGGCATCGAAGCTGACATTCGCGCCCCCGTCGTTGGCTTGGACCATGCGCTTGGCGTCATCTGGGGCGATCCACATGTCGTGGTTGTCGGCGTGGGGAGTGCTCACTCCGCGGAAGGTCTTACCTCCGTCGGTCGAACGACCCATGCCGACGTTCAGCACGTACATCGTGTCCGCGTTCTGGGTGTCGGCGACGACGTGGGTGTAGTACCAGGCGCGTTGCCGCCAACTGCGGTCTTCGTTGGTCTTTTCCCACGTCGCTCCGCCGTCGTCGGATCGGAAGATGCCGCCGTCGAGCGCCTCGACGATCGCGAAAACCCGCTTAGGATTCACCGGCGAGACCGAGAATCCAACCTTGCCGACCAGTTCCTTCGGCCAGCCGTTCTTGCCGTCCTTGTTCTGACCAAGCACCATCGACCACGTCTTGCCGGCGTCGGTGCTCTTGTAGATGCCGCAGTGCTGACCACCCGAGTG
>JANJUB010000024.1 GCA_024710805.1 Fimbriimonadaceae bacterium
GTGCGATCAGTCGGTGGGCAAACTCGTCCTCCGCAGCCCTTATGACGGCAGCGTCATCGGGACCGCCGCCGAAGGCGGATGGCAAGAGGCCAACACTGCCCTCGCCGCCGCGCAAGACGCTTTCCGCAAGGATGACTTCCCTGCCGAGGCACGACGCGATCTTCTCCTGCGCATCAGCGAGGCCATCCTAGATCGCGCAGAGGAACTCGCTGAGGTTCTGGTCTACGAGATCGGCAAGCCGGTCACCTGGGCGCAAGGCGAAGTCACCCGCACAGCGGTCACGTTCCGATTGGCCGCCGATGCCGTCGATCTCATGCGTCCCGAGCCAGTCGAGCTTCCCTACGACGCTCGCGCGAAGAACTACGAAGCCCAAGTCGGCCGATTCCCGGTCGGCGTTGTCCTCGCCATCGTCCCGTACAACTGGCCCTACAACCTCACCGCGCATAAGGTAGCGCCCGCCCTCGCCGCGGGCAACAGCGTGGTGGTCAAGGCCAGCAGCCTCGCTCCGCTCAGTACGCTTTCCCTAATCCGGCTCATCCATGAAACAGGCTGCCCTCCCGGCTGGGTGAATGCGGTCGTTGTGCCCTCGCCCATCGCCCAGAAGATGGCCCTCGACCCGCGAGTCGCCAAGGTCAGCTTTACCGGCTCGCCCGCCGTGGGATGGATGCTCAAGGAGAAGTTGCCCGAGAAGCGCGTGACCCTCGAACTCGGGGGCGACGCCGCCGCGATCATCGCCGAAGATGCGGACCTCGATTGGGCCATCCCCCGTATCGCCGCCGGAGCCTACGGCTACGCTGGCCAAGTCTGCATCGCCATCCAGCATGTGTGGGCGCACCGCTCTCGCTACGAAGAGGTCAAAGCAAGGCTCATCGAAGCCACCGAACACTGCCCGACCGGAGACCCCCGCGAGGAGCGCACGGTCTGCGGGCCGCTGATCTCATCCACTGAGGTCGACCGCGTTATGGAATGGATTGCCGAGGCCCAGAGCCAAGGCGCAACCCTCCTTGCCGGAGGAGGTCGGACCGGTAACATTGTCGAGCCCACCCTTCTCGAGAACGTCCCGAACGCCAGCCGACTCGGCTGCGAGGAGGTCTTCGGCCCCGTGCTCACGCTTCGGCCCTACGACGACATCGCCGAGCCGATCGCCCAAATCAACGCCAGCCCCTTCGGCATCCACACCGGCATCTTCACCCAGAGCGACGCCCTCGCGCAGCGAGCGTTTCAAGAGCTCAACGTCGGTGGCGTGGTTATCGACGACTTTCCCACGCTCCGGTTCGACGTTCTTCCCTATGGCGGCGTAAGAAAGAGCGGGTTCGGGCGCGAGGGTGTGCGCTATGCTCTCGAAGAGATGACCGAGTTGCGGTCGCTTGTTCGTCGCCGACCGAAGTAGCCGATCATGTCCGTTATTCACGCGCCCCACAAGCCGGAACTCGATGCCCGTCAGGGCATGTTCTTGGCGGCGACCGGCGGCGTGTTGCTCATCTTCTTGATCCGGCTCTGGTACCTCCAGGTGGTCAGCGCAGACGACTACCTCCTCGCCGCCGACAAGTATCGGCGCAGCACCGTCGAAACCCTCGCGCCGCGCGGACTCATCTTTGACCGCCAGAACAACCTGATCGCCGGCGTTAGACCCGAGTTGGTGGTCACCGCCATTCCGAGCGAAATCAAGAAGAAGCCGTGGGTCATCGATAAGGTTGCGGGCATGCTGGGTGCCGACCCCAAGAAGCTGATGGAGAAGGTCGAGGACGCAACCGGCCGCCCTTACCTTCCCTCCCCAATCTATGTCGGTGCAAAGATCGACGTCGCATCTCGGATCGCTGAGGCGGGCGAGTTCCTGCCGGGCATCGGGGTCGTAACCATGCCCATGCGGCACTACCCGAACACGCGCGACCTCGCCCACCTGCTCGGCTACGTGTGGACACCCGACCCGAATGACGTCAAGCGGTTCGAAGAGAACGCGTGGTCGCTGCCCGCCTACGTCGGCAAGCAGGGCATCGAGTGGTCGCTCGAGGAGTTCCTCACCGGCAAGCCCGGCACCGAGACCGTAGAAGTCGATGCCCGCCGCCGACCCGTTCGCGTGGCCGGACGCGAGAACCCGACTCCCGGCGATCGGCTGATCCTCACCATCGACCGCGATCTGCAGAAGTTCGCGAACGAGCAGCTTGCCGAAGCCCAAGAGAAGATCGGCCAAAACAAGGGCAGCGCGATCGTCGCGCTCGACCCCAAGACCGGCGAGGTGCTTTGCCTCGCCAGCTTCCCCACCTACGACACCAACCTCTTCCGCGGCGGCATCTCGCGCGCCGACTTCAAGGCGCTTCAAGAGAACCCGGCCAACCCCATGTGGAACCGCGCGATCGCCGGCCAGTATTCGCCGGGATCCACGTTCAAGATCATCACCACCATCGCCGCCGCGCAGGCCGGCATCTGGAGCCCCGACCGAGCGGTGATCTGCAACGGCTACTATGAAATCGGCAACCGCAAGGTGAAGTGTCTCGGCAACCACGGCGCGGTCACCTTCCGAACCGCGTTCACCAAGTCGTGCAACGCATACTTCAGCGACTTCGGCCTGCGCTCGAAGCGCCAGGGCCTCATCGATGCGGCGGAAGCCGCGGGGCTCCATCAACGCACCGGCATCGAGCTTCGCGGTGAGGCCACCGGCACGCTTCCCACCGACGACTGGATTCGCCGCGTCCAGCGCAAGAAGCCGGGAGAGGAGATCGAGTGGTATCCGGGCATGACCGTCAACATGGGCATCGGCCAGGGCGAAGTCAACGCCACGCCGTTGCAGATGGCGAACGTCGCCGCCTTGGTCGCCAATAGCGGTGTGAACTACCGTCCGCACCTGCTGAAGGCACGCATCACCCCCGATGGGCGCGTCGATGTCGCTCCCGAAGAACTCCACCGTGTAGACGTCGACCCGCGGGTGTGGAGCGAGCTCCGCTCCGCGATGGTGAACGTCATCGAAACCGGCACCGCCCGAGTGGCTCAGATCCCCGGCATTCGCTGGGGCGGAAAGACGGGCTCGACCGAAAGCAAGGGCAATAAACTCACCCACAGTTGGTTCGTCGGATTTGCTCCCGCGGACAATCCTCGCATCGCCATTGCGGTCGTCCTAGAGGAAGCTGGCCATGGTTCGGACTTCGCCGCACCGCTCGCCGCCCGAGTCGTTTCTCGATTCCTGAACGGCGCCCCCAAAACCCCTCCCGCAACCGTTGACAAGCCGACGGCTCCTGGTCCATAATTAGCAGTCCTGTATCGGGACTGCTAATTTCAACCACTTACAGGAGTCTATTTCGATGAGCAATCTCAAACCTCTCGGCGACAAGGTCGTCGTTCAACTGATCGAATCCGAAGATAAGACCGCGTCGGGCATCTACCTGCCGGACTCGGCCAAGAAGAAGCCCCAGACCGGCACAGTCATCGCGACCGGCAACGGCCGTGTGCTCGACAACGGCGAGCGCAACACGCTCACTGTCCAAGTCGGAGACACCGTGCTGTTCAGCAAGTACGGCGGCAACGAAGTCACGATCGACGGCGAGGACTACACGATCCTCGACGAGGAGCAGATTTACGCGGTCATCGCGTAGCGAGTTCGGGCTTGTTCGGATTGGTTCGGATTGGTTCGGGTTTGCCGGAGCAGATGATGAGCTACAAAGAGTTGGACGCGTGGAAAGACGCACGTGCGCTCGTGAAGGACATCTATTTAGCCACGGCCTCATTTCCGCCAGCCGAACAATTCGGGCTTACCAGCCAGATTCGTCGAGCCGCTGTGTCTATCCCGGCGAACATCGCCGAAGGCTACGGCCGGCGAAGTCCCGGCGCGTTCGTCCAGTTCCTGAGAATCGCGAAAGGTTCGGTCAACGAACTAGAGACGCTTCTGCTGCTCAGCACCGATCTCGAAATTCTTGAGACTTGTGATGAGCTCCAAGAGAGGACCGCGAAGATCGGAAGCATGCTAACGAATCTGATTTCGAAGATTGAAGCAAGCACAGTGCGAGAGGACATGAGTCCTTACCAATCCGAACCAACCCGAACCAACCCGAACTAATCCGAACCAACCAACGATTCCACAACTAAGGAGCACCTAAGACATGCCAGCAAAAAACCTACTCTACGATGAAAACGCACGACGCGCGCTTGAGCGCGGCGTCAACAAGGTCGCCGATGCGGTCAAGGTCACCCTTGGCCCCAAGGGACGAAATGTCGTCCTCGACAAGAAGTGGGGATCCCCAACCATCACCAAGGACGGCGTCACCGTCGCCAAGGAGATCGAGCTCGAGGATCCGTATGAGAACATGGGCGCCCAGCTCTGCAAGGAAGTCGCCAGCAAGACCAATGACGTCGCCGGCGACGGAACCACCACCGCCACCGTCCTCGCCCAGGCCATCGTGAACGAGGGCCTCCGATATGTCGCCGCCGGTGGAAACCCCATCGCCGTCAAGCGAGGCATCGACAAGGCCGTCGAGGCCGTCATCGCCGAGATCAAGAAGACCGCCAAGCCTATCAAGGACAAGGAGCAGGTCGAGTTCGTCGCCACCATCGCCGGCAACGACAACGAGATTGGCAAGCAGGTCGCTGAGGCCATGGACAAGGTCGGCAAGGACGGCGTCATCACCGTCGAAGAGTCGAAGGGTCGCGAGACCAGCCTCGAAATCGTCGAGGGTATGCAGTTCGACCGCGGCTACATCTCGCCCTACTTCGTCACCGACCCGGAGCGCATGGAAGCCGTCCTCGAGAATCCGCTGATCCTCATCCACGAGAAGAAGGTCAGCAGCGCGCAGGAGTTCCTGCCGTTCCTCGAGAAGGCCGCCCAGACCCGACGCCCGATCCTCATCATCGCTGAGGACATCGAAGGCGACGCCCTGGCCACCACGGTTCTCAACAAGATCCGCGGCGTGCTTCAGATCGCCGCCGTCAAGGCGCCCGGCTTCGGCGACCGCCGAAAGGCCATGCTCGAAGACATCGCCATTCTCACCAATGGCCGCTTCGTCAGCGAAGACCTCGGCACCAAGCTCGAGAACGTGACCGTCGACATGCTCGGAACCGCCAAGAAGGTCGTCATCACCAAGGAAGAGACGACGATCATCGAAGGCGCGGGCACGAAGGAAGAAGTCATGGGCCGCATCGCGCTCATCAAGAGCCAGATCGAGAAGACCGACAGCAACTACGACCGCGAGAAGCTCCAGGAGCGCCTGGCCAAGCTTTCGGGTGGCGTTGCCGTCATCAAAGTCGGCGCTTCGACGGAAACCGAGCTGAAGGAAAAGAAGCACCGCTACGAGGATGCGCTCTCGGCCACCCGCGCGGCGGTCGAAGAAGGCATCGTCCCCGGCGGCGGCAGCACGCTGCTCCGCGCGGCGATGGCGCTCGACGCTTCGAAGGTCACCGGCGACGAGCTGACGGGCTACTCGATCGTCAAGCGCGCTCTGGAAGAGCCGCTCCGCCAGATCGCGACGAACGCCGGCCTCGAGGGTTCGGTCATCGTCGAGAAGGTGAAGGGCTCGAAGGAAGGCTTCGGCCTCAACGCGGTCTCGGGTGAGATTGTCGATCTCGTGAAGGCGGGCATCGTGGACCCGGCCAAGGTCACGCGCTCGACGATCCAGAACGCGGCCTCGATCGCCGGCCTGGTCCTCACGACCGAGGCCCTCGTGGTCGAGAAGCCGGAGCCGAAGAAGGCTCCCGCCATGCCCGGCGGCGGCATGGACGGCATGGACTTCTAAAAACCGATAGGTCCTATAGGTCCTATACGACCTATAGGACCTATAATGGGCTCATGCCCAGGCATGAAGACGAGCCCCTGATCAAGCCTCACGGCGGATATCAGGGGCTCCGTGCATTTCAGATGGCCGAAATCGTCTACGACGGCACCGTCGCGTTCACCAGGCTCTATATCGACAAGCGGAGTCGTACCGTCGACCAGATGGTCCAGGCCGCCCGCAGCGGCCGACAGAACATCGCCGAAGGGAGTGTGGCTTCGGGCACTTCGAGCAAGATCGAACTCAAGCTCGTGGGCATCGCCCGCGCAAGCCAGGAGGAGCTGCTCCTCGACTACCGAGACTTCTTGCGCCAGAACGGACTGATGGAGTGGCCCAAAGACCACGAGAAGGCGATGTTCATCCGGAGGCTGTGTTACCGTCCTGATCGGTCCTATTCGACCTATCAACCCTACATCGAAGGCAAAGGCCCCGAGAACGCCGCCAACACGCTGATCTGCGTCGTGAACCAGACCTGTTACCTGCTGGACAAGCTCCTCGCTCAGCTAGAGCGGGCGTTCGTCGAAGAAGGTGGCTTCACCGAGCGGTTGCACCGGGTTCGAACGTCGCGCCGGAAGTCTCGCTAGGAGCGCCTGGCCTTCAACGCAAAGCCCACCGAGGCGACAGCATAGATGAAGAGGGCGGTTTCGAGCCCGACGGCGTATTGCATTCCGACGAGGATCAGCGCGCACGTCGCCAGGCTCGCTCCAAGCGCGATCCGCACACCAACCGGCTTCAGAACCAACACCGCGGCAAGGATGAACAACGCGGCTGGCAGAACCATCCCCAAGGCACTCACCTGCGCGGCCAAGGGCATCGACCGTTCGCTCCGCAACGCCGACTGGGCAACCATGAACGGAGGAACCGCCAGCAGCAGACAGATCCAGAACGTCAACCTCCCGAGCCGCTTCATCGTTGACCACTATACTTCCTCACAGAACCACGTGAAGCTTTCCCAGAGCTTCGGGCTTGATCACAAGACATGCGGCAGGCAAGTCTCCGCCGAAGCGTCTTGGAAGTCGATCCTACCCAAGTGTTTGTGGAATGCATCAGGTAGCTTCTCCTTCACTCTTCCAGCATGCTTATCGTACACGGCCATTTGAGCGCTATTGTTTGAATCCATCCACTCGCACAGCAGGTAGTTGATATGATGATCCATGAAGGAATAACCGACCACGACAATTCTTCTAGCCTTATAAAGTGTTCGACGGAACTCTTCGATTAGGCAGAGCATCGGACCGAAGGGCGACAGCTTGTTTTCGTCTCCAAAGATGACGTACGGGAACATTTCGCCAGCCTCCATGGCGCTCATGTCAACCGTTAGGGCACCCCATTGATTGGCTGGCTTCAGAGTATGAGGATGCGTACCCCACAGAATCGAGCCGTGAAGCTTTAGTAGTCTTAGATGATCCCGTTGAAAGGATAAGCGCCCCTTCTTGCCCCAGGAGTGAACTCCAAGCGTGCAGGGAATATCGAACTGGGCGCAGGTCGCTTCGACAGCGTTATCATAGTTGACCGTCACGATCGTGACACCTTTACGTTGCGCTTCCTTTACAAAGCGAGAGTAGTATCCCAGTTGGTCATAGCTATCACCCCACCTCACCCAGCCCAAACCCCGCATCATCCCCGTTTAGCACTCCATGAAGCCGCATCCTTTAGCGGTGCCAAGCCTTCGCAAGAGGTAATCTAGAACGAGAACTCCAACGTCAGTTGGAAGAGGTTCGGGTTGAGCACGTAGCGCTTCATTGATGGAATCGAGTTCGTTTGAGATTGCTCGCTGATCATGAGGATGCATCACCATTCGATCTAAGACATCGACCCTTGGGTCCCAACTGCCAATGAATGGCGCAAGGTCAACTACCGACCGATTCATAAGCATTTTCACAGACCTTAACACAAGCTCAACGTTCACTTCACGCAGATCCATGGATGCAGATTGTTGTATTCCGTCCCCAACCAGTCTGGATACAACTAGCAATAGGATCCGGTGCACTGCTTCTGCATTCAGGTCTGAACCTCTCTCAACAGAGTCCTTTGCTAACGACAGAAACCGCTCAGTCATTTGCGCCGCTGTAGGAACACCAGCTCCAACCGAAGCGCCAGCGCCAAGAAACACTATGTCCACTCTTCTAATATAGCCGGTCGTCTTGAGTGCGGCCCGACACCCCCTTCCCGCTATACTCGCAGTGTGGCGGGCAACTGCAAATCACGGATACACGGCGTGCCTGTCACAATGACGTATGTCAAACCAAGCGCTCATTGTTCCCATCGACACCGATCAGTTCGAGGAATGGCGCAAGGACTTTCCGAACGCCTGCGTCCTGAACCGTCCCGGCAAGACATCGATGATCCATCGCGCCAACTGCCATCACTTCAACTTCAACGACGAGGTTGAGTTTGCGGCGAAGTGGATCGGTGCCGATCTAGACTCGCTGATAGCGTTCGCGATCTCGAAGGGCTGGAAGGTCGACCATTGCAGTCATTGCATGAACAACCAGACCTCAGGTTAGCAGTGATCCCGTTCGAGTTCGAAACCGACCATGAGTTCTTCGCCCAACTCCTCTGCCGGGAGGGTGAGACGCTCGACGACTACGCCGAGCTGTTCGACTTCGATCCGCCCGCGGTCAAGCGGGCCGCGTTCGCCAAGATCCGCGGCGACATCCTGCGCCAGCGCCTCGCCGAGGACGGCGAGGTGTGTCAACTCCGCATCCACGCGCAGTGTGACGTAGCGACGGGCCTCCACATCGACCACGTGATCCCGCTATCCACCAACCAACTGAACAAGCTTCTCCTCGGGCTTCGGCACCAGTCATGCCCCGGACGGCGACCCCAACCCAGAGCTTCGGCTCCAACCACCCCCGCAACCTGATCCTCGCCTGCGCGAAGTGCAACGGGCACAAGAAGCACTTATCCTCGACGCCGCCACCATCCGCCGCGCGCTCAGCCTCTAACCACTCCAATCGTAGCCGGTGGATGATACGTGCCACCGGACTCGCCCCGCGGGCACGAACCATCCTCGCGCCTCGTGGGCTCATCCTTCGACATGGTGAGGCAGGGCACAAGATCAACCCTGCCCCACGTGGGACTTCGAAACCCTCTACCCGCCCCGGGGAGAGAGTCGGTGAGCGTCAGCGAACCGGGGTGAGGGGCGACAGCTTCTCGGATCACTACCCCTCACCCCCAACACCTCTACCCTCATGGGGTGAGGGGGAGTCAGATCCTCGCGCCTCATGATCTCTTGTTTGCCATCGCACCAACGTTGGGACGTCCTACCTCGGCCGAGTCGCCTGGCGGTTGAAGTAGCGTTCACCGTCACTCGGTCGGAAGAACGTGATGATCGTGCCGTCGGAGACGAACACCAGGAAGTTACCCGTGTCGCGGTCGAAGCGTGTACGCCGACCGTCGGATCGGATGATCTGAAGAACGTTGCCGCCAACCGGAGCATCTCGGAGGGCCTTCGCGCGCCGCAAATACTCGTCCTGCGTGATCGAGCCGAATTCGTTGCCGTGCTTCGAGTAATGCTCCCGAAGCTCCTCGTAACTCGAAAAGCCGTAATCGGCTTCG
>JANJUB010000026.1 GCA_024710805.1 Fimbriimonadaceae bacterium
GCGAAGTGGAAAGCGGACTGCTGATCCAGGAGATCGCCCGCAGTGTTCGCGAACTCGAGGAGGCCCGCACCCGCCTGCAGGACGCGGAGTCGCTGATCGAGAAAGAGTCCGCCTTGGCCGATGCCGCCGACGCCGCGGCAAGCCAAGCGGGCGAGGACCTGCGCAAGCTCCACCACGAAACGGAGTCGCTGCGCCAAAGGCACCAACAGGCGCTGATGGCCGCCGAGCGTGCCGCGGGGGCGGTGCGCCTTGCCGAGCAAAAGCTGCAGGCGCTCAAGGATTTGGAGTCGAACCTCGGACAGGAGTCGGGTTCGTTCCAGTCCCGCATCGACGAGGCGAACTCCGAGCTTCAACAGGTTCGCGAGGAGTCCGCAAAGGAAGAAGCGAACTTCGCCCGCATCCGCGCCGAGAGTGCCGGGGCCGACGAGAAAGCGAAACAGCTGGCCGACCAGCTCGCCGCCGCCGAGAAGCAACTTGAGGCTGCGCGTGAGACCCACTCCCGCCGACTGAAGGCCGAGGCGGAACGCGCTCACGCCGAAGAGCGCGCAAAGATGGTGCGCCGCGAACTCAAGGGCATCGAGAACACCTTCCCGGATCTCGACAAAGGACTGCATGAGGCCGAGGCGGGATATCAGACCTTCGCCGAGCAAATCGCCGAGGTTCAGAAGCAAGCCGACGCTGCGGCCGTTGAGCTCACCAGCATCGACGAAGCGGATCGCAACCACGAGCAGCGGCGACGCACACTCCTCGCCGAGCAGAGCACCCTCGAGGGCCGCCGGCAGGGCCTGGAAATGACGATCGAGACCCACGAGGGACTCAACCAAGGCGCGCGTGCCGTCTTGGAGGCGGTCAAGCAAGGGCTGCTGCCCGATTGCTACGAACCCGTGGGAGAGGCGATCGAGGTCGAACGCGACATGGCACTCGCGATCGAAACCGCATTGGGCGCTTCGTCGAACGACCTGATCGTGCCCGACGCTGAAGCGGCCAAGCGGGCGATCAACCTGCTCAAAGAGCATCGACTTGGGCGGGCGACCTTCCAGCCGATTCCGTTGATGCGTCCACCGGAAGTGTCCCCCGACCTGAAGCGTCTGCTTCACGAGCGCGGGGTCGTTGGGCGAGCTAGTGAGAAGGTCGACGTTCGGGCTGCCTATCGGCCGGTCATCGAGTCGCTTTTGGGTCGAGTGCTGATCGTAGAGACTCTCGACGACGCGCTGCGCCTCGCCAAGACGAGCGGCTGGTCCAGGTTGGTGACCCTCGATGGCGAAGTCGTGCACAGCGCGGGCGCGGTCACGGGTGGGCAAGCCGCGAAGGCGGGGTACGGCCTTGTTCAGCGGCGCGCCGACCTCGCCGAGATCACGGATCGCCTCGCGGTGATCGAGCGCGACCTTGCCCGCCATGACAAGCAGATTCGAGAGCGGATGCTCCAGCGCGGGCAGCTCCAGGCAAGGCTCGCGGAACTGGTTGCTCAGCGGAAGCAGATCGAGGCTGAAGCCCAGGACGCACGCGAGTGGCTGCAGTCGGTGCGCGAAGAGCACGCCTCGACGCTCCGGGCCAAGGCCAAGCTCGAAGCCGAACTGGCTTCGCTTTCCCAGCGCAATCTGGAGGAAGTCGCGGTCGATGACTTGGCCACACTCGAAGTTCAGCGCGATGAACTGATCCGGCAACTGGCCGCACGGCAAGCCGACGCTTCGACCACCGAGAGCCGACTCCGCGAAGCCGAAGAGCGGGTCCAACAGGCTCAGCTTCGGGTGGAGATGGCGATTCGGCGGCATCAAGCCGCAACCGAGCAGGCGCACCTTCGCGAGAAGAAACTGGGCAATCTCGGGCCGGAGATGCACCGCACCGAGGTGGAGATCGCCCAAGCTCAGCGCGAGCACACGACCGCCGAGTCGCTGCGCGAGCAGCTGGAGAAGGAACTCTCAGCGGCTGAGTCAAAGCGAAACGCCCTGACCGAAACCCAACTCGCGAAGCTCGACGAAGCGAAGAAAGCCCGGCAGAATGCGGCCGGGCTCACCGACGCCCAGCACCAAACCGAGCTTGTCCGCGCCCGAGCAGACGCCCGCCGCACCGCCGCCCTCGAACGACTTCTCGAGGAGTACGGACTCAGCGAAGCCGACGCACTGGCCCAAGCGGGACAGATCGAAGTCCCCGCCGACGCATCGACCCTGGTGTCCCGGCTCCGACGCGAGCTCAAGGCGATGGGCGAGGTGAATCTCGGGGCGGTCGAAGCCTATGAACGTCTGACCGCGCGCTCGGTCGAACTCTCCGAACAACTTGAGGATGTTGAGACCGGGATGGAGGAAATCCGCAACTCGATCCGCGAGCTCGACCGGCTGACCCGCGACAAGTTTCTGGACACCTTCACCAAGGTACAGGAGGCCTTTGCCGAGCTGTTCACGAAGCTCTTTGGCGGCGGCGAAGGCGCGATCTCGCTTACCGATCCCGACAACGTGCTCGAAAGCGGCTTGGAGATCGAAGTCACCTTGCCGGGCAAGAAGCGGCAATCGCTCGCGCTGCTCTCCGGCGGCGAGCGGTCGCTGTGCGCGACGGCGTTCTTGTTTGCCCTACTTCGTGTGAAGCCGTCGCCGCTGGTGGTCCTCGACGAGGTGGACGCGCCGCTCGATGGGCGAAATGTCGAGCGGTTCGTAGAGTTGCTTCACGAGTACGCGAGAGAGATGCAGTTCATCGTGATCACCCACAACCCGACGACGATCGAGTCGGCTCCGATTTGGCTCGGCGTCACCATGACCGAGCCCGGCGTTTCGATGCTGATTCCGACTCGGGTTCAGCCCGCGCTGGCCGAGAGTCGCGGATAGCCTAGTTCCCCGCGACGTTGACTCTGCCCAGGTCGATCCACTCAAAAGGACGCGACTGAAGCTCGATCGTGGCGACATCATCGATCTTGCCTCGGAACCAGTAAGTTCGAGAGCCCTCGCGCAACGCCGAGCCCGCGCTCATCAACTCCTCCCCTTTCTTGTCCTTCAGCACGTATCGGTAGGCCAGCGCTGTTTGATCGGATTGGCTTGCGGGAGAAAGCAACACGGACTCATTGCCCTCCGCACCCTGGGTCGTGAGCTTGGGCTTGAACTGCTGACCCGACACGTGCTCGGCCTTCTTGTTTGACCAACGGTAGGATCCGGCGACCTCCCAGGGCTGCGTGGAGACTCCTACCGACACCCCAACGTCCTTCTTGCCCTTGAACGGCTTGGCATACCAAGCCACCCATTGGTGGCCGTCGATGAGCAACGTGGCGCTTGCGGGAACGAGCGTGCCATCTTCCTTGAAGGCAACGCTTGGCATGTCGGTGCCATGCGGCAGCTGCAGTTCAACGCGAATCGAGCGGTAACCCTCGGGGTTGGGCAGAACCGTCCTTTCCTCGGCGGTGACTTCGCCCAACGCCGTGGCCCGATAGGTGTCGAGCTTTTGGCCGTCGGGCGTCCAGCTCTTGAGCGCTTGATCGTCGTTGACGTACACGTCGGTAATGACGGCTCCGTCCTTGAGGTCGATCGTCTTCGGACGCGCTTGCGTCGGGCGGCTACCCTGGCAACCCGCAAGAACTGCAACGACGATACCGAGCCCAATCCCCTTCATCGCGTCCATCGTACACGACTCCGCCACGGCAACGCCGTCAGCTACACCCCGACCCGCTCGCCCACACCGAGCGGATCCTGGAGATTCACCGGCCGGGGAAGCAGGTACCAGTGGTCATCCACTGGGCCAGCGTCGAGCGAGTCATCGGTCACCAAGATCCCATCTACGCCTGCGTTGCGGATGCGCTCGTACTCGGCGCGGTCGTCGACCACCACTAGACGCGGCTGGCCGATGAGGTCGAGTGGCGGCCAGGTCCCGTCTAGCAACTTCTGCACGATCGCCACCGGCAGGCCCGCACCCTCAAAGCCTCGCTGGAAGGCTCGCCGCTCCGCCTCGTCGCTGAGCATGATCGCGACATGCGGAATAGATCGGTGTTGCTCGGGGTTGCTCGGCTTAGCCCGGTCGTTAGCCGCGGACACCGGAGCCTGCACCACCGCGTGGGTGGGCACAGGCTCCTTCTTCCGGGCGAACAGTTTCTTCAGCCAGTTCACGCTCGTAGCTTATCTCACGTTAACGCTTCGTAACGCCGCCTTAACGGGCGATGCGGAGGGTCAGCCGACTGCCGTCCGCGCCGCCGACATAGATGCGTTGCGTCGCCTTTTGGAAGTCCTCGGGCTTGGCGAAAAAGATGTTCTCGACGAACTTCTGCGGATTGCGGTCGACGATCGGGAACCAGGAACTCTGGATCTGCACCATCACGCGGTGCCCCTTCTTGAAGGTGTGGCAGATGTCGGGCAGCACAAAGTTCACCGCGGTGCGCTCGTTCGCCACCATCGGCTCAGGCTTCGACCACGAGTTACGGAACTTCGCGCGCATCGGCTCGCCTCGCACGAGCTTCTGGTAGCCGGCGAGGCTCTTCGTGCCGTCTCTTGCCGAGCGGACGGACGAGTCATACGGGAACACGTCGATCAGCTTGACCACAAAATCGGAGTCGGTGCCGCTGGTCGAGACACTGAGCGCCGCGGAGATCGGACCGACCAGGGTCAGGTCTTGGTTCAGCGGCTCGGTGACAAACGAGACCACATCCGGCCGCTTCCATACGAAACGCTGATCCTCCAGCAGATACTCTCTCGGCATCCCGACGGAGATGGTCGCCGAACTCGGAACCGGGCGCGCCGGATCGCTGAGCCACTCGATGGGCGTGGCATTACCGCGAGCTGGTTTGTCGACGAGGTTGATGCTGCCATCCGGCTGCAACATGAGATTGATCGGCTGGGAGTCCTTAGGCGGCCATTCGGCACCCTTGAACCAGCGGTGGGCACCCGTGTCGAACATCGTGACCTCGGCAATGTCGTTCACGTTGCCGACATCTCGCAGGTAGTAGTCGAAGAACGGTCTCTGGATCTGGGTGCGATACTCCTCACCGGTGTTGACCGTGAAGGGGATGTCCCACAGCGCATTCCCTGGTCCGCCGTTCCATGAGCCGTGATACCAAGGCCCCATCACGAGGTGGGTGCGGTTGTTCTTGTTCCATTCCTCGATGCGGCGATAGATGCGGAGCGGACCCTGCAGGTCCTCCGCGTCGTACCAGCCACCCACGATGAGAACCGGAATCTGCCCCACTTTCTTCAGGTGCTGCGACACTTGCTGAGGCTGCCAATACTCATCGTAGTTCGGGTGGTTGATCCACTTCTGCCACAGGTCGATGGTCTTCATGTTGTACTTCTCGTTGCTGCTGGCGATCGGGCCCAGCTTCAAGAAGAACTCGTAGCCATCCGGGTTGTCGTGCGTAAAGGCGCGCGGCCCGTACTGGCTCGTCGGCCCGGTTCGCGGCACCCCGAATCCGGATATGAAGTTCATCGCGTGGGGCAGGAAGAACGCCCCGTTGTGGAACATGTCGTCGCCCATCCAGTTATCGTCCATCGGGGCTTGGGGCGATACTGCCCTCAGCGCGGGATGCGGATCGATCAGCGTCTGCGCGGCATAGTGACCGGGGAACGACGTGCCGTAGACCCCAACGCGGCCGTTGTTGTTTGGAATGTTCTTCAGCAGCCAATCGATCGTGTCGCGGGTATCGGTGCTCTCGTCGACCTGCCCAGCTTGCTTGTTGGGGATGTATGGGTTCATCCAGTTGAAGTCACCCTCGGACTGGTACCGACCTCGGACATCCTGATACACGAAGATGTACGGCAGCTGGTTGAACGAAGCCTCCGGACCCAGCTGTCCTCGGTAGGCATCGGCACCGTAAGGACGGCAGCTGTACGGCGTCCGCATCATGAGGAATGGGGCGGGCGCGGTTAGCTTCTTCGGGATGTAGATGCTGGTGAACAGCGTCTTTCCATCCCTCATCGGGACACGCACTTCGCGCTTGTCGAAGTTGTCGCGGATGAAGTTCTCCTGCCCGAAGGCGGAGACCGAGGCAAGGGCGAGAATGCCGCAGAGAACGCGTCGCGAAACCATAACCTACTTTACTGCCCTGCGCGGTACGATGTACATATGCGAGCTGTCGTTGGTGTTGATCTTTCTGGTTCGATTTCTGCGGCTCACCTCCTCACGCGGTGCAAGTTTGATCCTGCGGATATCCGATTGGTTCACGTGGTCGAGTCGATCTTCCCCGATGGCTCGTTCCCTCCTTTCGGCCCCAACCATGCGGTCACGGAGATGATCTATGTCCGAGAAGAGGAAGGCAAGAAGGCGCTCGACCGAGCCAAGGAAGCTCTCGGAAACGGCGCGGAAGCCGAGATTCGAAGGGGCGACCCCGCGCGGGAGCTGATGACGTACGCCGATGAAGCGGACGCCGACCTCATTGCGATCCACTCCGAAGCCAAGGGCACCTACGGCGATCTGTTCTTCGGCAGCGTCGCCAAGGGCTTAGTCCAGGCCGCCGACCAGAGTCTGCTGGTCGCGAAAGGAGAGTCAGCCGCTGACGGCCCGCTCCAAGTGGTTTTCGCCACCGATCACTCGGAGTACGCCGCGCGTTCACTCGATCTGCTCCTGTCGTGGGCCCCGAAGGGTTGGGGCAAGGTGTGGGTCGTCACCGCAAATGAGACCGCCCCGGCGGTGGCCGCGCTGCTCGTCCACGATCTCCCCCACCTTGTCGACGAGGCACCCATCTGGATTCGCGAAAAGCTCGAAGAGCTGAACCGCAAGACCGTAGACCGGTTTGTTCGCGCCGGAATCCCAGCCGAAGGGGTCGTGATCGACGCTCACCCGAACGATGCGATGCGCACGGTAATGATGGACACAGGAGCCGACCTGCTGGCGATGGGTGCCCAAGGCCACGGGTTCCTTGCCCGGCTTCGGATGGGCAGCAAGTCGTTCCACCAAGTAGTCTCGGAGAAGTATTCCGTCTTGGTGCTCCGACCCCAGATTCCATCATAATCTCAGCTATGGCTGAGTTAGGCATCGAAGATATCGTGGTTGGCGAGGGAGACGAAGCGGTCGCCGGTAAGAAGGTTACCGTTCACTACACGGGCACTTTCGAGGATGGCCGAGAGTTCGACTCCAGCCGCGGGCGCGGCCCCTTCACGTTCCCGCTCGGTGCCGGCCGCGTCATCAAAGGCTGGGACCTTGGCGTCGCCGGGATGCGGGTCGGTGGCCAGCGAAAGCTGACGATTCCCGGTGAGCTCGCCTACGGCGAGCGCGGGGCCGGCGATGTGATTCCGCCGAACGCAACCTTGCTGTTCGACGTCGAGTTGCTCGAAGTCAGCTGATGGCCTGGTTGCCCGCCCTGGGGCTCGCGTTGCTGATGGCCACGCCTCCCCAAGACTCCCCGCGGTTGCGCACTCTCCTTGCGAACGGCACGGCGATTCTGGTCGAGCGGTTCGCAGGGGCGAGGGTGCTGACCGTGCAGGTGTTCGCGGGGGCACGCGGCGTGCAAGAAACACCCGAAACCCACGGGCATCGACATCTGCTCGAGCACTTGATCCTGCGCGGGAAGCGTGGCGACCTTGATCGTCGGCTGGAGCGTCTCGGCATCTTTTTCACCGGGCGCACCCATCGCGATGCCCTCCAACTGGAGTTCATCGGGCGGCCCACCCAACTTGACGCCATGCTCAGCGCAGTTCAAGAACTGCTGGAAGCGCCGAGCTTCGATGAAGCAACCGTCACCCGCGAACTTGCAGTCATGCGTGAAGAGTTCGCGCTGGTACCCGACCATCAGCGCCTTTCTCGGACGGCTTGGCAAGCAGCTTATGGAGTCAGCGGTCTCGATCCGTTTGGGACCGAGGAGTCCATCGCCCGGGCGACTCCCGCCGGACTCCGCGTCCTCCATGCGTCAATGTTCCACCCGGGCAACGTGGTGGTTGTGATCGCCGGGGATGTCGAGATTCAAGCCACAACGGCGAAGGTCCGGCCAATCGTCGAGGACCGCGAGTCGGATGTTGAACTCCCCGCCATGCCCACCCGCGAGGGCAAGGGATCTCGGGAGGAAGCCCCGGACGCCTTCGGCGAAGCCCGGGGAGCCATCGCCACCGGACTGGGTGACTCGACCGCCGCGACCCTTTGCGCGGCGTACGGGATTGCCGCATGGATCGAGAACGCGTACGTCACCTACACGCCGTCCGCAACGGGTGGACTCGTGATCGTGGGACGAACCGACGCGAACAACGCCCTCGGATCCGTCATCGAGGAACTCACTGAAGGCGACGAAGCGCTCATGTTCGCCCCGGCTAAAGAACTCGCAAAGGGGTGGCTCCGCGAGCAGCTGACCTCTCCGACCAGCGCCGCTTCCCTCCGAGGCTTACTTATGGTGCAGTCGGCGGGCCTGCGTCCCGAGACACTCCTCGAAGCCGTAGACCGCGTCGGATGGACGGAGTTCCGCCAAGCCATCGCTCGGTTTAAGCAGGATCAAGCGGCGATCGCCGTGGGGACACGCCGATGACGTGGCTATCCGTCATGTTTGTCCTCGGCCAAGCCGGCCCACCGGTGCTGGTTTCCGAGGTCATCGATCCCACTGCCAAGAGTCTGCGGGTGGAGATTGTTGCGGGCATCCCGACTTCGAACTCGAGAGAGCGAGCCATGGCCGATGTGCTCGGTCCGGCGATCGTGCGTGGCACGATCGCGTACCCTCGGGCAAACCTCCTCGGCGCCACTAGCCGGGGCGGACAGATCTTGGTCGTGCGCGCAGCCGCCGACCACCTGCGCATCGGTTTCTCGCTGGCTCCTCGGGATTTCGACCTCGCGGTTCAGCTCTCCGATGAGCTGATCCGCGAAGCCTTGCTCTCCGACGAAAGCACTCAGCGCGTCCTCGACGAACATCCCTTCCGATCACGATCTGCGTGGGCCATGGCGTGGTTCCCCGGAAGCGGCGAAGCCCGGCTTCTAAACCCTGCCGATGTCAAGTTCGCCTACCGCCGCACGTTCGCGCCCGGCAATGTCAGCATCGCCATCGGCGGCAACTTCATCGCCGGGGAGTTTCGCCGCCGCCTAGGTGAGCGCTTCGAGCATTGGCGACCGGTACAGGCCGTGAATCCCCGCTCTCGTTTCCAACTCGAACCGCCGGTGAAGGCCGACGAATCTTTTCGCGGAAACGGTTCGCTCGTCGCGCTGGACGGTCCGGTCGTCCCGGTCGTGGGCGCCGTCACCACCGAAGCGTCTGTCCGACCAACCCTACCGCTTGCCAGCCTTGCGGTGGCGATGATGGGGCTCGGCAAGTCGAGTGCCGCCTACGAGACCCTACGGGAAGCGCTGGGCCAAAGCTACCGCCAGGAAGCCGCCCTGGTTCCTCACGCGGGCGGAGTCCGCCCGGTCCTCGCCTGGGTCAGCACCCAGCCCGACGTCGAAACCGCGCGGCAAGCCTTGCTTAAGCGGATCGAGGCCTGGACCGATGAAGACATGAACCTCGCCCGGGCCAAGCTGAGCCAGTTCGCCGATCTTGCGATCCCCCTGTCGCCTTGGCTCTTCAATAGTGAACGACCGCTGACGAACAGCCTGGAAGATCGGACGTTCATCCAAGCCTACTGGCGCATGAAGACGGGGCGCGCTTGGACCACCCCAGACACGGCGAGCGTCACCTTGGATGCCGTGAGGAGCTTCGCAACCGAGTGGATTCGCGATGCTCAGCCGCGGGTCATCAAGGGCCGCTAACTCGGCATCGAGGCTACGTTGGGGTCGAAGCGACCCGTATCGAAATAGTGCTGCACCCGTCGCTGCGTCACCTCGAGATACGCCTCTGCATGCTTGGCGAAGTCGGCGGTCCACTCGCCGAGCATCTCGCTCGCCAGGAAGACTCCACGCGCTGCGACCAGCGCTTCCAGTTCATCTCGGTCGATGCCGAGATCGTCGAGCGTCAGACCGAGCCCTTCCCAGTACGCGGGTTCGCACTGGTCGGGGTTCGCGAACCTGCGCATGTAGAACAGCGTAATGGCAACATCCCACGCCGGCCAGCCGCGCCGACAATCGTCGAAATCAAACACGGCCAAACGCCCTTGAGTCCACTTGATGTTCCACATGTGCAGATCGAAGTGGATGGGGATGAGCGGTTGGGTTTGGCGTAGTCGCTCGACCACCCGATTGCCCCGATCGATGACTTCCACAAACGAATCAAACCTCGCGCGCGGATTGAGCGGGCAATCGATCATCACGTCGCCGGGTTCGGTAAAGTCCGCGCCGGCGGGAGGCTGCCACGAGCGGGCGTGGTCGTGCAACTGCCGCGTTGCCTCACCCAGCGCGCGGGCCGGAGTGACGCCCCAGTTGTGGCCGGCCGTACGTCCCGGGAGCCAGCTGTAGAGCAGGGCGTGCATGTCTCCCTCGCGAGCATCTCGCGAGTGGAGTTTGGAGAACGGCAGGCTGGCCAGATAGCCTCCCCCATGCCTCAACGGATACGGCAGCGCGACCCAAACCGGACTCTCCTCGAGCGCGTGGACCCAAGCGACCTCGCCAAGGAGCTGCGCCTTGGTGCGAATCGAGTTGACATTGATGCGAAGTGCCGCTCGCTCATCGCCCCTACGCAGGGCAAAGCTGGTGTTGTAGCCGTGGTTAAGCAGCCGCATGTCCGCGTCTGCCCAGCCAAACTGATCGGCCATCTCTCGGGCAATCGGCCGCAGCCGCGCAACTTGTCCACGCGTTGAGAGGTCTTGGTAGGCCCGCATCAGCGCGGAGTTTACGCCGAGCGCCCTCGCAGCTTAGGGCTTTGGGGCAAAAAAATGACCGATCCACCCCATCTCTGTCGCTTCGCTTGCAACGTTGGCGCGAAGAGGTGGGGTGGATCGGTCGAGAAAGCGATTACTTCTTCAGCAGGGACTGAACCGTCTTTTCGAACTGTTCGGCACTGCCGCCGCCGAAACCGGTCGCAACTTCTCGAACCACGCCCTGGCGATCAACAAACACGAAGAACGGAATGCCCCGGGCGCCCAACTGAGAGGCGAGCTTATCGTTCTCTTTCGTGAACGTGTAGGTGTACTTGTGGTCCTTCCGATACTTCGCGGCCGCGGTCGCTCGATCCTTCGGTTGCTCGTACGTGTTGGCGCCGATCACCACCAGACCATCCTTCGCGTACTTCTCGTGAAGTTTCTGCATCGTCGGCGACGCCGCCTTGCACGGGCCGCACCAAGTGGCCCAGAAGTCGACGAGCAGGACCTTGCCCTTGAGGCTCGCATTCGTGTGAACCTTGCCGTTGGTGTCCGTCATCTTGAAGGCCGGGAAAGGCTTGCCCTTCAGGCTCTCGCCCTGTCCGCCTTGCGCATAGAGGAACGCTGCCCCAACCGCCAACATCGAAGCCGCCGCAATCATCTTCCAGTTCTTCATGCTATGGATTCTAACGTATCAGCGCCGCTCAGGGTTCCGGCGACGTTACGACCGGGCCGAGTGCGCGGCTTTGATCAGAGTCTCCGCTACGGTCGTCGCATTCGCGGGTGGCATGATGTAGAGCCCGGCCGCGTGGCGCGCGATCCACTCGACGAGCCTGACCGTCTCGGCCATTCCGATCGAGGCAGCTGACTCATCGTCCGGGGCATCGATCATCCGCTGGCGAAGTTCTTGAGGGATCCGAATACCCGGGACTTCGTGGTGCATGAACTCGGCGTGGCGCGCGCTGCGGAGGGGCATCACGCCAACGAGCGTGGGCAGTCCCATCTTCTCGGCGATCCGCAACGCTGACTCCGCCGTCGACTCATCGAAGACCGGTTGGGTGTAGATCACATGGGCGCCCGCGTCAACCTTGCGCTGCAGTCGAATCAGCTCCTCCTCAGGATCGACGGCCATGGGGTTGTACGCGCAGGCAATCGTGTAAGCACACTTCACCCCGACCCCGTAGCCCGCGAGGTCGTACCCCTCATTGAAACGGGAGAGAATGCGGATGAGGCCGATCGCGTCGATATCG
>JANJUB010000175.1 GCA_024710805.1 Fimbriimonadaceae bacterium
GCTTGGCAAATCCGCCGTTCGTGATGAACATCTTCTCGCCGTTCAAGTGGTAGTAGCCCGGGCGACCCTCGATCGGCGTAGCAATCGTATTGACCCGACGCGCATCGCTGCCTGCATCCGGCTCGGTGAGGCCCCACGAGAGCGGAATCGAACCGTCCAACACGCCGGGCAAGTACTTGGCGCGCTGCTCGTCGTTGGCGAAATGCTCGAAGTGGGCAACGCAGAGCGCGTTCACGGCCGCCACATTCATCGAAAGCGCTGGGTCGCCCTTGGCGAGAATGCGGCACATCTCGGCGTAGGTTTGGCAACTGTAGCCACGCCCACCAAACTCCTTCGGCAGCACACAGGATGTAAAGCCCTTCGCGGCGCAGATCGTCCAGATGTCCTTGGGAAACGTCGACTTCTCCCAAACTCGAGTTTGAGGGAGCGCGACCTCGTCCACAAACTGCTGCACGGAGGCTAAGAACGCCTTTTCTTCGTCGTTGAAGTGCAAAACCATTATTGGTGATGATACTTAACCCCACGAAACATCCGCCGATGATATATCCTGAGCCCGCGTAGATTAGGAAACCACCCTATGCTGCCCATTTATCAAGACTTGGCCATCGATTCGCGACGAGCAATGCTCCAGGAGTTGCTCCTGGGACCCAAGACCGTTTCCCAACTCGTCGAGGCGACCGGTTACAAGCAGCCCAACGTCAGCAACCATCTTGCAAAGATGCGCGAGCACGACACGGTGCGGGTGACACGCGATGGGCGACTCATGATTTACCGACTCGCCGGGCCTGAGATTGCCGAAGCGGTGCGGATGGCTGGCACAGTCCGGAGCCAGGTGCTCACCGAACTGAACTTGCCTGAGCTTGCCGAGAGGTTCGCACACTTCGGCGTCATGGGTGATGAGGCGCGTTGCGCCGATGTCGTCGACTATGTCCTTCGCACGGGCCAGCCGGTCATCGAAGTCTACGAGGAGCTCATCTCGAGGTCGATGCACATCGTGGGGCGCATGTATGAACAGCGGGCCATCGATGAGGCTCAAGAGCACGCGGCGAGCGAAATCACGGAGCGTATGCTCGCTCGGATCAGCAGTGCCCAACCGCCAGCACGATCGAACGGGCGAACCGCCGTCCTCGGCTGCGCGGCCAACAACTGGCACACCATCGGACTGCGTATGTTGGCCGACTACCTGCGGCAACAGGGTTGGAAGGTCATTTTTCTCGGCGCAAATGTGCCAACCGAAGCGTTCTCGAGATCGGTCGGACAGCATCAAGCCCACGTGGTGATGGTGTCATCGTCCTCGGAGTCGATCCAGGAAGCGAGGACCCTGATCAAAGAGCTGAAATCGACGTACCCTGCCGCCGTGCTTGCCTTGGGAGGCTCCGGTCCGTTGAGGGCACCCGAGCGGTTTGAAGACCTGCCGGTTGACTTCCGCGGATTCTCGCTCCGCGACACGGCAACTCAACTCACCTCGTGGCTCGAGGGGAAGACTAACCCTGCGAGCGGATCGCGCTCAGCCGAGACTGCTGAGATTGAAGCTGGCTGACGGCTTGTTCCATGCGGGCAAACTTGGCGCGAAGTGACACCTGTTTATCGGCGAGCCGCTCCTGAAGGTCTGAAATGGACTCGTCGATCGTTTTGATCTGGTCTGTAAGGGACTGATCCGTGGCGGTGAGCACACCATTCACCGAATCGGTCATGCCGCCGATCAAGTCCGTGAAGATCGGAGACATGCCCTTGGTGAACAAGAGGTTGCCCACGGCCCCGAGCGTGTTGCCGGTGTAGAGGAACTGGAGTCCCTCGGTGTTGGCGTTGCCGGTCGATCCGGTGAGCATCTGGCCGGATCCCGTAGTCGTCTCCCCGTTAATCGTCCCCGCGACATCGACGCCGGCCACCACGACCTCGTTGGTGCCCCAGCCAGAGGTATTCCCCGCGGCCGTTCGGTTGCTGGCCACCGTGAAGGTGCCGGGGGTGCCGTACTTCTTCGCCGTCAATTGAAGCTTGCCGCCATCGAGCGTGGCGCTCACCAAATCTTTGAGCTTGGCGTCATTGTTGATTCGCTCGACAATCTGCGCCTGAGTCATGCCCGCATCCAAGACGAGTTCGTAGGAGTTGTTGCCGAACGCGGACCCGCCGAACGTGAGAAACTCCTGCTCCAGCAGAGGATCGGTTTGCGCTCCTTCGGCCCGAAGCGCATGCTGGGTAGCTAACTGGCTGATGACCACCGAGTAGCCAGCCGGTCCGGAAGCACGCGTCTTGGACGTCGAAGATACAAACTGGATCTGGGCATTGGCTGATGATCCAACCGCTCTGAACAAGGACGAAACCCCGGTCAGGTTGTTCGCGAGCGCGGAGTCCAAGGTCGCCTCGTTCACCGTAAGCTGGCCTTCCGAGCTGAAGGTGAACCCAAGCTGGGTCAGATTCGTGATCGATCCCGAGAGACCGGTTGGCGAACTGAACAACGCGGACGCGAGTTGGGCGTCGATCCCTTGGACCGTGGCGTCGCCAAAGAGCCCGCCCGCCGCAAACGTGTCCTTGTCGAACTGAGTGTTGGTCTTGACGAACTGAGTGACCGCGTTATAGGCATCGACGAACTCCTGCACCTTCTGCTTGATTTGGGCAGTGTCCTTGGCCAGCGTCAACGTCGAAGTCTCAGGAGTCGTTTCGTTCGCCTTGAGCAGATTGATCGTCGCGCCGGGAATGACGTTGGCGATCGTGTTCGAGGCGCTCGTGAGGCTGATCCCGTCAAGCTCATATTCGGCGTCTTGCGCCGTGATCATCGGGTTACCGTAGCCCCGCTGCAGCACACCCATGGCTTCCAGCGCATGGTCCGGATCGTCGAAAGTCGTGAGTCCGGTGATGTCCAGACGGTAGGTGGTGACACCATCCTTGCTGACGGTCCGCACCGTTGCGGCCGCCCCGCTGCCGCTTGTGTTGATCGCATTGGCGACGTCTTGAAGCGTGGCGGTGTCGAAGTCGACGGTGACGTTGGTGCCGTTCAGATTGAAGGTCTTGCTACCCGGGCTCGTGAGGTTCAGAGCTGTGGCGAGGCTCGTACTCGGGCTGGTGAAGGCGATGCTGGTCGCGCCCCCGGTGATGGGCTCGCGAATCGCCAGAGCCCCGCTCGTAAGTCCGAGCGTTTCGGCGATCGATCCGATAGCGTCTCCGATCTGCACTTTCCCCGCGACACCCGATGCATTCGCCGTCAGCGTGAGGTAGGCGTTGCCCGTCCCGCCGTCGATGATGCTTGCCGTCACTCCCGACGACGTGGCGTTGATCTTCTGAGCGATCGTCGTCAGACTGTCGGTGTTGGCGACGGTGACTCCCTTGCCGTTAATCGTGAAGGAGCCCGAGAGGTTCAGTGCCTCCGAGGCGGAGTTTTGGGCAGCCGAGGAGACTTTGTGAGCTTGGGCCAGCTTCGAGACTTTGAGTTCGTACGTGCCGGCAACCGCCGACGATGTGCCGGTGATGGTCGCGACATCCGTCTTGCTGCTGGTGGCGCTGATGGGATTGAAGGTGCCGCTGGCGTTCAACGAGGACGCGGCGGTAGAAAGCGCGGTCAGCCGGCCCTTGAACTGGTTCAGCAGGTTCTGACGGGCCCCCAGCTGTTGCTGCCGAACTTGGAGCCGCTGGATCGGAATGGCCTCGATCTGCAGCAAGCGGGAAATGATCGACTCGGTGTCGATGCCACTGCTGATTCCGCTGAAATTGATGCCCGAAAGGCTGCTACCGAGACTCATCCCCTATGGATGATCGGACGAACTCGATACAATCTGCATCTCTAGCGCGTCTTAAGCCTAGAGAAGCTACATAGAATTTGCGGGGGAACCGACACTGGACGCACCACAAGAGGTGGGGCGGCTTGATTCTTCCCTCTCAAATAAGCAAGAATAAGGAGTTACGGAGGGTCAAGGATGAAGTTTCTACGTCTATTCACTACGTTGCTTGCCGTTACGGCATGGGGTCTGGTCAGTGCCGGAACGATCACGGTGACGTCGCCGGCGCAAGGTTCGGCCGCAGAGCCAACCCCGGTAAAGGGATCGACTTCGATCAACTTCAATATCACGGGCGGTATCACCGAAGTGACCGTCAACGTGCGGATTTTCCGGCTTGACACCAACACGCTGTACCGCACCCTTAATCCGGTCAAGGTGACGCCCGACACGCAAGGCCGCGTCTCCGGCTCGACAACGATGACCTTTTCGAAGGGCATCGACCCCGAGATCCCCTACCGAGTCGAAGTGCGCGCAACCGAGCTTAGCCGCCCGGAGAACACTTATAACGCCGATCAAAACATCTTCATCAAGCCTGACTTGACGGCCCCCAAGATTCTCCAGTACAACCCGCTTCAGAACTCGTTTGTTAAAGGCATCGTCACGATTCGCGTTCGAATCGCGGAAGAAAACCTCAAGGACTGGCGCGTTCAAGTGAACAACGCCGACCTTCCCAACGGCGATGGCACGACCGTCGATGCGTTAGGGCGCTTCACGGTCACATGGGATACCTCGGGCGAGCAGTTCGACGGCCCGAAGACGATCACGGTACGGGTCCGAGACACTGCCGATAACGAAGTCACCCAGAGTATCCCGGTCACGATCGACCGGGTCAAGCCCGTCATCAGCATCCTAACCCCGCAAAACAACGCGACGTTCTCTGCCGGCAGCACCATCACGGTTGTTGTCGATGTTCGAGACTTCAGCAGTTCGAGTGTTGCGGTTACCGGAGTCGATGTCGTGGTCCGCAACACCGCGGGCGCGTTCGTACTGAGAGTCGCCCGGATTTCGTTTAGCGCCTCGAACTCCACCACCGTGCGCTGGACGGGTAGGATTCGCTGGGTGAACGGCCAGCTGCCTTCCACCTTCCGCATTCATGTGACCGCAATCGACAAAGCCGGCAACGTCGCGACCCCGCAGGTGGTCACGGCAACCATCGGCAGCTAGGAGATATCGAACCCTTGAAAATGAGCCGCATGAGATACTTATCGCTCGCCTTGGCCGTCGCTCCCGCGGCGGCTTGGTCGCAGGTTCCTGACCTCGTGAACGCTTTCGATGCCGGCGGCCGTGCTGTCGGAATGGGAGGCGTGACCAGTGTGACCGGATCCGACACCCTGTCGGGCTATTACAACCCCGCTGGGTTGGGATACATCAACCGGGCCGCGCTAGGAATCACCTTCCGGAACATGCCGGAGTCGCGCACCGTCGTGACCGGCGACATCGGTCCTACTGGAACGCAGCGGCTTTCGACGTCGGGCCAGGGCGGACCGACCGCTTTGGGACATGCTGGACTCGCGATTCCCATCGGCGGCCGAAATGGCTCGACCAACGGGACGGTGGCATTGACGCTGACCAAGGGTGGCATCCTTCGTGATCTCCGCACCGCGGGTACCGGGTTGACGGAAGGCGGCAACCCAGCCGGCAACTATCGGCAGCTGCTGAAGTCGACGACCGACTTTGTGAATCTGTCCTACGGGCGCACTACCGGAGACGGAGCCTTCAACTACGGCATCGGTCTGGTTTATGCCCTCAATCGGCAGATGAACCATAAGATCGCGCCGAGCGGCACGTCGAACTTCGACGCCGACGCGACCGGACTGGGCCTGCAAGTTGGAATCCTCGCGACACCACCTGGCGGCAACAATCTCAGCTTCGGGGCCAGCGTGCGCACCCCCATCAAGCTCCGGGGCGGCAACGGCAATCCTCTCATCTACGAGCGGATTCCGGGCCGCATTCAGACCGGTTTAGCTTTCCGACAGGACGGCTTCCGCGGTGGACGCGACTTCATGGTGTTTGGCGCTGAGTTGTCGTACTTCTTCGGCGGCGAGAGTTCCGCCTTCATCGATCGGGATACGCAGACCGTGTTCGGCATCGGTGGCGAGTACCACTACAGCACGGGCGGCGGAGTGATTCCGGTTCGCCTTGGATACAACTTCGTTCAGAAGGGCGGCCAGTTCTTTGGCTCGCGCAACACCTTCACGTTCGGCCTGGGCTACCGCCCGAGCAACAGCGACTGGGGCGTCGACGTGAACTGGGGACGACCCCAAAATGGGGGCAGCGATTTCAGCCTCAGCTTAATCTATAGATTCGGGAAGTAGGGATGCGAAAAATCACGGTCATCGTAGGATTGATGGCGTTGGCGGTTTCTATGGCCTCCAGCCAGGGATGGATGTCGGCCTATGAGGCAGGACTGACTGCGGCAAAGGGTGGGAAATGGACCGAAGCGAGAGTCGCGTTCAAGCAGGCCACGGCCTACCGAACCGACGATGTTTCTGGGGAGACAACCTTGCCCGGCTCGATTACCGAGCGCCGCAAGTGGAGGAACGGTTCGCCGTATTCTCCCAACTTCCTCAGCGCGTACGCCGGCTTCAAGCATGCGCTTTCGATCGCAGGGGACGACCGGAATGCTCTGCTTGGCGAAGTGACGGCAGAACTCGAGGGCCTCTTGGCCAAGAATCAGTTGAGCGCGGGGACGTTCTACTTCCTCAACCAGATCTTCATCATGTCGGGCAACACTGAGAAGCGACTCCAACTCCAGGAGAAGTATCAGTCAGTGGCCAATAAGCTGACGTGGCGCATCGACGGTGACGGCATGTTGCCGGAAGACGTCGCGGCGGTTGCTCAGAGCTACCCGGGCACGACTCCGTCCACCACGTCGTCCAACACAACAACCACAACCACGGCGGGCGGCACAACGACAACCGTTTCGACTCCAACACCCGCTGGAACGACGACCGTCGCTCCCCCGGCCGGAGTGGTTGCCCCGCTCCCCGAGAAGTACGCGCTGATCATCGGCAACTCGATGAGCGGCATCGAGGGCACGGCTTTGGCCTTCGGCAGCGATGATGGCCAACGAGTCCGCGAAGCCCTCGTCACCCACGCTGGTTACCTCGACAGCAACATCGATCTGATCCTGAACGCCACCGCTGAGCAGATTCGCAGCAGCGTGAAGGCGCTCTCGGATCGTATTCCCGAGGAAGCAACCGTCTTCATCTACTTCACGGGCGTGGGGGTCAACCTCGACGGCAAGGACTTTCTCGCCGGAGTCGATGCGACAAATCTGACGGACTCGAGCGCGATGGTGGCCAAGGCCGAAGTGTATTCGACGCTGATGCGCAAGGGCGCTCGCGTCTATGCATTCTTCCAAGCCAGCCGTCAGGTTCAAACAGGACGCTACTTCGGCATGGAAGTGCCGATGGTCGGCCGCATCGCCCAGGTCCAGGCCACGCTCCCCGGAGCGACCGTCGCCAGCTATATTCGCAACGGCAAGGAAGTCGGCCTCTTCACCGACTCGCTCGTCAGCACGCTCGCTGAGCTTCGCACGAACCGGATTCCGATTCAGGAGTTCGGCTGGCAGGTGTTCTACCGCATGCGCCGGGGTGGAACAGGCCAGTTCGGCGGTGGATCTAACCAGACGCCCACGCTGCCGGTGCTCATCAACATGAGCTCCGACTCGAAGTTCTGACGTTCGCCTTCTGACAATGAGCCCCGCAGGACCTGGCGTCTTGCGGGGTTTTTTCTTATGCCGCGTGTCGCCGATCCCAGGCAAGGGCAAGGCCATCAAGCGTGAGATTAGGTTCGTGGTGGGCGAGGGTGTCGCATACGCCCATAAACATGCCGCTCAGACCGCCCGTAGCCAGAATGGTCGCCCCGCCCAACTCCTCGGAGATTCGCCCGACCAAGGTGTCAATCGCCCCGGCGTAACCGAGCACTAACCCGCTCTGGAGCGAGTCCACGGTCGTCGTGCCGATCGCCCTCTCGGGGGCATGCAGGTCGATCTGCGGCAGCTTCGCCGTCCTGCGCACCAGCGCCTCGGCCGAAACCAGGACTCCGGGCAAGATCGCGCCTCCCACGTATGCCCTGTCCCGGGAGATCGCGTCAAAGGTCGTCGCCGTGCCGAAATCCACCACGACGATCGGCGGCTCATACCGGTCCAGAGCTCCCAGCGCGTTGGCGAGTCGGTCCGCGCCCACCGCAGTTATCGGCTGATAGCGAATCTCGAGCCCCGACGCAGCCGCGTCGAGGAACAGCGTTTCCGCCCGGAACCACTTGCGAGAGAGTTCGACCAATGCCGCATTCATCGCCGGCACGACTGAGGCGCAGACAACGCCGCTCGGCCGGTCCTCTAGTCCGGACAGGCGAAACAGCCCATCGAGCCAGGCCGCAAGTTCGTCCTCGGTCGCATCCGAATCCGTGGCCCTACGCCACACGTGACGCCACTCTCCGCCGATCCGCAGACCGTAGACCGTGTGGGTGTTGCCGACATCAATCGCCAAGAGCATGGGTCAAATCTACTCGACTGTACACCTTGGCGTCCAAGTCGGTCTCCATCGCGCTCAATACCAGTCCGGCAACCTCGTCGCGGAGGTCGTAGCCGTCGGCCTCGACCATCACCCGGATCATCGGTTGCGTTCCGCTCGGGCGAACGTTGACGCGTCCGCGCTGGCCCAGCCGCTCCGCGGCTTCTTGAAGCGCACGGGCCACGTTCGGCTGAGCGTCCCAACCGTCCCGCTCTCGCACGGTGACATTGATGAGCACCTGGGGCCAGTTCTCAAACTCGTCGTACCACGAGGAAGCAGTGCGCCCGGATAGAGCAATCGTCCGGAACAGCTCGAGGGCGGTTGCCAGGCCGTCGCCGGTCGGGCCTAGCGCCGGAAAGATGATGTGGCCGCTCTGTTCCCCGCCAATGCGTGCGCCCGTGGCTCGGATGCGCTCGGAGACGTACTTGTCACCTACGGGTGCGCGCTCCAGCGTGATGCCGCGACCTTCGAGCCACGCGCCGAAGCCGCCATTGCTCATCACCGTGCCCACCACCGTCGCGGGATCGAGTTCGCCGCGAGATTGCCGATACGCGCTCCAGATGGCGATCGTGCGGTCACCGTTGATGAGCCGGCCCTCCTCGTCGCTGAACACCGCTCGATCCGCGTCACCGTCGAATGCAACGCCAATGTGGCAACCTGCCGACTTGGTCAGTTCCTGAACTCGCTGCGGATGGGTCGCTCCGCATTCGAGGTTGATATTGAGGCCGTCGGGCTCGGCCGCGACCACGACGATCTCGGCCCCTAGCTTCTCGAGCACGAGCGGAGCCAACTCGTAAGCCGCGCCGTTCGCGGCATCGACGGCGATCTTCATCCCGGAGAGTCCCTCCGGAACAAGGCCCAACAGGAAATCCAAGTAGTGGGCGACATCGGCCCGATCACTCGTCAACAGGCCGATCTCGGCGCCCTGCGGGCGACTCTCCAGGGCCTCATCCATCAGCCGCTCGATCTCCAGTTCCTGAGCGTCCGGGACTTTTCCACCGTCGGGGCCAATCAGCTTGATGCCGTTGTCGGGAGCGGGATTGTGGCTGGCGCTGATGACCGCCCCGAGGCCGTAGCCGCACCGACGAGCGACCTGGGCCACAGTCGGCGTAGGCACCACACCCAGAGCGACCACATCCACGCCAACCGAGCAGAAGCCCGCAGCAAGCGCCGCGCCAAGCATCGGTCCGCTGCGCCGGGTATCGCGGCCGATCACGACGCGCTTGTTCTCCAGCGTCCGGCCTGCGCCTTGGCCAAGGCGGAATGCGAGTTCCGGAGTGAGCTTGACGTTGGCAACGCCACGAATGCCGTCGGTGCCGAAGTAGCGGCGAGACATTACTTGGCCACCCGAACTCGGGCGGGTCGGATCACCCGCTCGCCCATCCGATATCCGGCTTCGATCTCCGCAGTGATCGTTCCCGCGGGGTGATCCGAGCCTTCGTCGTGGGCAAGCGCCTCGTGCAGCGCCGGATCGAACATCTTGCCTACCGATTCGATGCGCACCAGGTGGCGTTGGCCCAGGGCAGAACGGAGCTGGCGCTCCACCATCTGCACGCCCTCGGCAATCGCCTCGGGGCTCGCGCCAGAGTCCAGAGCCGCTAAGGTTCGCTCGAAGTTGTCCATCACGGGCAGCAGGTCGCGAACCAGGTCTTCGGTTGCGTAAAGCGACATCGCCCGGCGGTCTTCCTCGTGGCGACGTCGAACGTTCTTCAGGTCGGCCAGGGAGCGCAAAAGCTGATCCTTCAGTTGGTCGCGCTCTTTGGCGAGCGCCTGGATCAACTCGTCGCGGGCATCGAAGTCCAGTTCCTCGTCGATGAGATCGTCGTTGGGGGTGGGGTCGGTCGTTTGGGTATCGGTATCGTCCATCGGCTGACTCCTTCCGTCAAGGTCAAATCGACCTTAACACGAACCGAATTGTACCGCCCCCGCGCGGGTAATCTCCCGGGTGATGTCGCTGCTCGATGTACCTATCGGACCCCACGCTCCGCAATCGTTCAACACCGTTATCGAGATTCCCAAGGGCAGCACGAACAAGTACGAGATGGACCCGCAGACGGGGCTACTCCGGCTCGACCGGGTGCTCTATTCCCCGCTGTTCTATCCATTCGACTACGGCTTCATTCCTCAGACGCTTTACCTCGATGGAGACCCCATCGACGTTCTCGTCATGTTGATGCACCCGACGTTCCCCGGATGCATCGTGGAGGCCAAGCCGATCGGAGTCCTCGAGATGCGCGACGACAAGGGACCCGACGAGAAGGTGCTCTGCGTGGCGACCAAGGATCCGCGTTTCAACAATCGAACCTCGCTCAACGACCTCAACCCCCACACTCTGAAGGAGATCTATCACTTCTTCGAGGTGTACAAGGCGCTAGAGGACAAGGAAGTCGAGGTCGTGGGTTGGAAGGACGTCATCGACGCCGTGCAACTCGTCGATAAGTACCGCACCGACCTCTGATATCGCTTACAATGGGGCCATGAGTTGGCTCGTTGCCGCGGTGGTCTTTTCTCCCGTCCAGGTTGAAGTGCCAGCGACGGTAGCCCCGCTCGGGCGACTGCTTCCGAATCTCGGCAAGCGGCTCGGGATAGAGTTGGCCGCCGATCCTAGCGTTCGCGATGACGTGATGGGGATGGTGATCCCGCCGTCGACCAGCACGGGAGCCGTCCTGTCTGGCATCGCCGAGGCGGCAAATGCGTCATGGGACTTACGCGACAATCGGCGTGTGCTTGTCCGCACGCGCAAGCAGCAGGAAGCCGACGAAGCCGAGGATGCGGACATGCGCGCGGCCTGGATACGAAGGGTGATTTCGAAGACCCCGACCGAATCCGCCTTTACCGACGCGAGTGCTGCCGCGCTTGCCGACTATCGGTTCGAGTACAAGTCCAACGCGGCAAGATCACAGCCGTCCTTCGCTCAACTGGACGTGATGAACGCCCGCTCGCCCTTGGGCCGATTCACGCGTCGACTCATCGAAGCCATGGGCGCAAGGGAGCTGGCCAGCTTGCCCCAAGGGCAGAGGCTCGTCTTCTCCACGCGTCCAACCCGAGTCCAGCGTCCCATGCCGCTGAAGAACCTAGACTCGCTTCTTTCGACGTTCCGGGCCGAGCAGAATCGATATGCCAAGGCGGTTGAAGCCAAAGGGGAGCCCGGGATGCAAGGGCAGTTCGTCAGCGGCTTCGATTTCGTGCAACCCATACCCAACAACCCGTCGAAAATCAACCTGGTGATCGACAACCGCAACCCCTACCAGTGGTTCATTCTCTTGTCCTTCCACGACTCAAGAGGAACCACCACGCTATCGACGCGGGGCTCACTCACCCGCGACGCCTTCGAGACGCCTCCCGTGATCGATCCCAAGTCACCCCGCATCCCCCTCTCCGAATCGTCGCTCCTCCGGCTTAAGGTGAGTCGAACGACCGAGGTGATTGCAGATCACGAGCGGAAGCCGTTCCAGGACTTGGTGGCCAACGAGCCGCTCGAATTCGTCCACGCGGATGCCCTTCGGGCCTGGAGCAGCGTAGCCAAAAAGCCGATCTTTGCGCTCCTGCCCGACTCGGCGATTGGCTGGTCCTCAGGGAACTCCAACATCACGATCTCGAGCTATCGAGCCACCCTATCCCGTTCCACGTCGATCAGCGAGGAGCGGAATCGAATCATTCTGCGCCCGCTCGAGCCGGCTTCAGCGCGACTGACCCGCGCCAACCGGGCTGCGCTCACCGCCTACATCCGCGAGTGCCTAAAAGCCGGACGGAGCACGCTCGCCGCACAAATGAATCTGGCCCGTGCCACCCGAAGCGGATTCGGCAACAGCGGCGACTGGTTCATCCGACTCGCGCTCCCGCCGATGCATCCTTCGCTTGACAGTCTGATGGTGCTGAAGTTGATCGCGTTGGGCCCCCAGAGTCAGCGTCAAGCCTTGTTGGAGGGGCAAAGCCTGTCGTTAGGCGATCTCACTCGTGAGCAGATAACGCTCGCCCACGATCTCGTGTTCAAGTATGGGGTTGTCAGCAGTTTCATCATGCCCCTCATGACGACCGACATGAGAATGAACCGGGGACCGTCCGAGATTACGGAGGCCCTACCCAATGGCCTACCGGCGAACTTCCAGGTTGCCGCTCCGCTGAAGTCCGAAACGGGTTTCGTCGCAAGGGAAGCCGGCTCCGAGCCCCTGTTCATGACCGACCGATCGGTTGCGCTCTATGTGGCCGGGGGCACTAAGGTGCCCGGCAAGGAACTCCGAGCCGCGACCCAGGAAAGCCTCAACATGAGGCTGACGGCTCCTGGCATCTTCATTGGCCACCGCTCCTTTGTCGAGCATGTCTTTGACCCTCGCGCACCTTGGGGACCCTATAACACCCAACCAAGCGCGGCTCGCGCCCGCGTCAGCGAGATCGCCGAGGAGATCAAGCGCCAGCGCGGACGCGGTGGGGACTTGCGGTAGCGCCGGCTCGGTAGTCATCGTAGTCGCCCGTTGGCTCTACCGGCCGCAGCACTTTCCTGCCGCAAACGGCCGTCATGCCGTCTATAATGGCGATATGCTGGCCCTTCTCGCCGCGGTAAGCCTCCTCCAAGTGCAGGAGGCGGAAATCCCTGCCATGGTGGGGCCGCTCGAGCGGCTCATCCCTGAAATCGGCACCCGCTTGAACATGAAGCTGATCGCCGGCGCCAGCGTTAAGTCGGACGTCGTGGGCATTGCGAGCCCCAAGCGTCCCGCGAAGGTGATCATGGACGGCATCGCCGCCGCGGTCAATGCGACTTGGGAAGAACGCCCGGAAGGCTGGGTCCTCGCCCGCAGCCGGAAGCAAGAGCTGGAAGACGAAGAATCCGACGCGAAACATCGCGAGGCGTGGATTCGCAAGAGCCTCGAGTCAACACCGATCGACACGCCGTTTGATGAGATTCGGGCAAAGGCCCTGGCCGAGTATTGGTTCGAATTCAAGTCGAAGAAAGAGCACGAACCCTTAGACTATGCGCAGCTGGATACGATGAACGCACGGTCACCGTTAGGTCGCTTCACCCGACGGCTGATCGAGGCTTTTGGGGTGGCCCAGCTGGCGCGAGTCCCCCAGCGCACGGTCACCGTGTTCTCGACTCGACCCACCAAGATGCAGCGGCCGATGCCGATCAAGAACTTCGACGCGCTCATCGCCAAGTTCACCGAGGAGCAGAATCGCTATGCGAAGGCAATCAAAGAGAAGGGGGCCCCTCAGGACGGACACAACGGTCAGTTCGTCAGCGGGTTCGATACGGTAAGCCCCATCCACTCAGGCTACGAAAAGATCCGGGTCGCGATCGATACGAGGAGCTCAAGTCAGACGTTCCTTCGTGTCGAGTTCTGCTCGGCACAGGGCAAGCCACTAGCTTCTGCACGAGCCTATCTCAATCGAGGATTCGAGCAACCTAAGCCAGCTGAGGGCCTGGCAGATGAGATTCAGCTCGATGAAGCCTCTCGCAGCTTCTTGGAGAGAGCTAAGAGAGAGCGAGCCCTTTTCTCCGATGAGGCAATGGCCATCATCGATGTCCTCAGGCGAGATCCGCTTGAGAACGTTCACCGCGAAGCAGTCGGTGCGTGGTCGCAGCAGCTACAGGCGCCGATCATCGCCTCCCTTTCCGATGACAACGTAGTTACCCAGACTACTACGCCGTACCGGCTCTCAACCTACCGGCAGTTCATGACGTCGAGTCATTCACTGACGGACGCCCAAGGCACGATTATCCTTCGCCCGCTTGCACCCTACGAGGCGCGGTTGAAGCGTGTGGATCGTCGGGCGTTGCAGAAAGCGATCGATGTTCGTTTGGCACAAGGAACACTATCGATCGCCGCGGCTGTCGATTTCTCGGCAAGCCTCAATCCGAACTCGTCTTCCACTGGTAACTGGTTAGTCTGGCTAGCCTTACCGGAGTTTCGAAACATGAATGCCGGCGGGCTCCTTTCGATCCTTGCGCATGGATTCCCATCGCAGCGCGACGAACTACTCGCCGGAGGCGCTATCCGCCTCAGAGACCTTAATCCGACCCAGCGAACTCTCGTCGAGCGTTTCATCTATGGTCAGTCAGAAGACTCGTTTTTCGGCCTTACAAGTCGAGTCGATGCAAAGGATCCCCTACCCGCCGAGCCGACAGAGGCCTTTCCCGACGGCATTCCCGATTCCTTCGTGCTGCGTACCGAATCGAACGTGAGCGACGGTGCGAGATTCAAGCAGGCGAACTTCAGGATTCCCTACTCGTTGGGCGAGCTTGCCGAGATGGCATCCTATGATCAAACGAGGGGAATGGAGTTCCAACCCTGCAAGGTCCGGCTCCTTCGGTTCGACGTCACGATCACCGCAAGCCGGGGTTATGAAGCAATCATCCGAGAAGCGCGGGTCGACCCTAAAGTGGGGTGGGGGCCGTATGACTCTCTGCCCAAGGCCCTTCGGGATGAGATCGAGCGCCAGGCCGCGATTATCAAACAACGCCGCGTCCCGCCGCCCTAGGTATCGTGGGCCATGAAGGACTATCAGCTCTGGGCGCTTGCCTCAGCACTCTTCGCCGGGATTACCGCCATCCTCGCCAAGAAGGGCGTCGAGACCGTTCCGAGCAACCTTGCCGTCGCCGTCCGTGTGGCGGTTGTCTTGGTGTTCGCGGTGGGCATCGCGATCGCCACCCGCCAAACCGCGATCGAGAAACTCGACGGGCGAGCCTGGACGTTCTTGGCGCTTTCCGGCGTCGCGACCGGGCTCTCGTGGCTCTGCTACTTCAGGGCGTTGGAGCTGGGACCCGTATCCGCCGTCGCTCCGATCGATAAGCTCAGCTTCGTGCTCGCGGTCATCCTCGGCGTGGTTGCGCTGCACGAGAAGGTCACCGTGAACGTATGGATCGGCTGCGGCCTCATCGCAACCGGGGTTTTGGTCACATTACGTCCTTGATCCACTTATAATGGTGGTGTGCTCACACTCCTGGCTCTGGTCACCCTGTCGCAAAACGGCGAGTTCGCAATCCCGTGCATGGTCGCGCCCGCTAGTCGGTTGATTCCGGAGGTGGGCCGAAAGCTGGGCATCAAGCTTATCGCAGGGTCGAGCACGAAAGATGACGTCCTCGCCATCTCAAGCCCACCTAGACCTGCGCAAGACCTGCTCGATGGCATCGCGACGGCTGCGAACGCCACCTGGGAAAAGCGCCCCGAGGGGTTGGTGCTCGTTCGCAGTCGGCGGCAGGCGCTAGACGACGAGGCCAGGGAAGTCAAGTACCGTGCCCAGCTAATCCGCGAAGCGCTCAAGTCAATCCCTATTGACCAGCCCTACGACAAGAACGCGGCCGTCGCGCTGGCGACCTACCGGCGCGAGTTCAAAGAGACCATCGAGTCCGACCCACGGCGTTCAAGAGAGTTAGGTCCGATGAATGGCCGCTCGCCCGTTGGCCGTTTCTCGCGGCGCCTGATCGAGGCGATGGGTCTCGAGACGCTGGCCGCCGCTCCCGTCGGGCAACGCACCGTCTACTCCGACAAACCCAACCGGATGCAGAAGCCGCTCCCATTCAAGGGAATCGGCCCGCTCATTGATCAGCTGCGGACCGAGCAGGCCAGGTATGTCGCAGAACTTGAGAACCACCCTGCGAAACCCAGCCCCGGGCGGTACGCAAGCGGATTCGACTACATCAGTGAAATTCCCAAGACGTACGGCAAACTTCTCATCTCGGTCGTGCCTCGGCCTCAGGGTCCCATCACGATCTACGTTCACTTCCTAAATGCGCAAGGCGCGGCGCAGGGTTCGGTCGTGAGCCATATCACGTTCTATCCTGATCCTGGCAACCTCGCCTCCGGCGCATCGCCGCGGGTTGAGCTGAGCCAACTCTCCTTGCTGCGATCAAAGGTGTACCGCACTAACGCCACGCTCGCGGAGCGAGCCCCATTTCAAGACCTCGTCGCTCGCGACCCTCTCAGCTTCGTTCACACCGAGGCACTGCAGGTTTGGAGTCGTCAGTCGGGCAAGCCAATCTTCGCCCTGTTGCCGGACAAAGCAGCCTCCGGGCTCACCGAGCCCCTTACGCTCAACGTCTACAGGAACTCGCTAGCGTGGTACTCGACGATCCATGAAAGCTCAAATCAGATCGTGGTCCGACCCAAAGAGCCAACGTCCGCGAGCCGTTTTAGAGCCGATCGGAAGTTGCTGACCGACTACATTCGGATGTGCGTGCGCGAAGGTCAAGCCACTCTGGCCGCCCAACAAATCCTGGCGTTGGCGACCCCGGTGCCCGAAGGATTGTCAAGTGAGCAGTTCCTGACTCTGGCCCTACCTTTTCGATCGCGGCAACACATTGATCTCCTCTATTTGAGGCTCTTTGCCTTGGCGACGCCGACTCAGAAATCGGCGCTTAGATCGGGCAGGGCGATCATCTTCGGGACCCTACCGCCAGAAGCTCGTCAGACCGCACATCGCCTGATCTTTGACCAGTCGCTGTCAGACGTGACGCTTCTCTTCGGACTGCAACGGGGGGGCGCGAAGGACATCACTGACCAGTTCCCCAACGGGATTCCTAATGGTGCCGCTCTTGCGGTTAGGGCTACGTCGGCCGAAGGTGCGCTCATTCGTAGCGCAGGAAGCGAGAGGTTTGTGGATGCCCGTGCCTTGGCCACGCTGATGCGACAGCCATCAAACCAGCGCCCGACTGAGTTCTGCTTCACCGTCCAAAACAAGATTGAGATCGAGCTCAGTGTCTTCCCCAACCAGACCCGGATCTTCACCGACGAGACCAAGGGGCGCAAGGGCACCTGGGGGAGCTACGCCGCCCTGCCCGAGGACTTCCGTGCGCGTGTGCAACGAGCAACTGGTGGAGACTAAACATCCAACACGATCGTCACCGGGCCGTCGTTCACCAGCGACACGTCCATGTGCGCCCCGAAAACTCCCGTCTCCACCGGAACGCCTCGACGCTGGAGCCCCGCGACAAACGCCTCATAAAGCCGCTCACCGTCGGCGTACGCCGCCGACTCGATGAAGCTCGGACGTCGGTTCTTCGTCGCGTCGCCGTAGAGCGTGAAGTTGGAGATCGCGAGGACCGATCCTTCGACGTCCGCCAGCGAGAGGTTCATCTTCCCTTCTGCGTCGCCGAAGATGCGCAGACCGGCGACTCGATCCGCCATCTTGTCGGCGTTCGCCTCGGTGTCATCCCGATGCGCGGCGACCAGCACGAGGAGCCCGACGCCGCATCGGCCCACCACCGCTCCATCCACCATCACCGAAGCTTCCGATACTCGCTGAACGACTGCACGCATCGCCGCCCATTATGGCGGGTAGGATGCAAACCATGACGCCCAAGATCGTCGCTCAACTGTTCATCGGTGCGCTTGCGTCGGTGGCCCTCATCGGCTGCGGCAGCAAATCGGATTCACCAACGACCTCGTCCACCGGCACCTCGACCCTCAAGGTCTCTGCGTTCAAAGGTGGCTTTGATGTCGACTTCTACGAAGCGGTCGCCCGCGAGTGGGAAGCCAAGAACCCCGGCAAGAAGGTCGAGTTCGAAGGCGATCCGCGGATTTGGGAGAAGCTTCGCCCCCGCTTCATCGCGGGCGATCCGCCCGACCTGCTCTTCCCCGGCTGGGGCATGGACCACTGGGCCCTGAAGGAAGAAGGCCAGCTGCTGGCGCTGGATGACGCGCTCGCCACTCCTCCCGCCGAGGGTGAGGGCACGTGGGGCGACACCTTTGAGCCTTCGCTGCTGAAGTACTGCCAGCAAGACGGCAAAACGTGGATGCTTCCCCAGTTCTTCAGCATGCTCGGTTGGTGGTACGACCCGGGCGTCTTTGCCAAGAACGGCTGGACCCCACCCAAGACGTTTGACGAACTGCGGGCGCTCGGCGAGAAAATCAAGGCCGCCGGCATGTCACCGATCGTGTTCCAGGGCAAGTACCCCTACTACATGCTTCACGGCATGCTTCTGCCTTGGGCGCATAACATCGGCGGCCCCGAAGCGATCCGTGCGGCGGAGAACCTAGAGCCGGGCGCGTGGAGCTCGCCCGCCTTCCTGGAAGCGGCCAAGATGATCGATGAGCTGAACAAGAAGGGGTTCTTCCAGCGTGGCTCGGTCGGCATGACCCACACCGAAGCGCAAACTCAGTTCCTCCAGGGCAAGGCGGCGATGGTGATGTGCGGAACGTGGCTGCGATCCGAAATGAGGGACGCGATCCCTGCGGGCGCGGCGATGGAGTTCTTCCTGCCGCCGGTCGTGCCGGGTGGAGCCGGCGACCCCAGCGCGGTGATCATCAAGATCGAG
>JANJUB010000044.1 GCA_024710805.1 Fimbriimonadaceae bacterium
TGGTGGTTCCCGAACGGCAAGCGCCCGAACGGAGTTCCGATGCATTACTTCGTGCTGGGTCAGCCGACCGAGTCCATCAACCCGAAGATCAAGTTCCCGAAGCACGGGTTCAAGGCGCTGTTCGTCAGTCACGCCAATCCCCTGGTCACCGAGTTCTCAGGGCCGCTCAAGGAAGCGATTGACCGGCTCGATCTGTTTGTGGCGATCGACTTCTCGATGTCGCCGACCTGTGAATACGCGGATGTCGTGTTGCCCGCGCCGACGTTCTGGGAGAAGCTCGACCTCGTGGGCACGAGTTGCCACCCGTACCTGCAGATTCAGCAGGAGGTCGTGCGCCCACAATACGAGAGCCGGACCGAGATGTGGGTGGCCAAGGAACTGCTCAAGCGGGTGGATCCCGAGCTGTACAGGCAACTGGACTACACCGAGGAAGAGGCGATCGAGATGATGCTTGCCGGAGGAGGCAAGGAAGTTGATGGCATTACGCTGGACATGCTCAAAGCGGGTCCCGTCCGGCTCAAAGTCCACGATCCCGAATGCGGTCTCGACGAGCAACTCCACGAAGACAAGCTCTTTCCGCCCCGTGCTTACCCCTTCCCTGAGGGGGCCCAGCGTGAGTTCCTTAAGACGGGGCGGATGGAGTTCTACAAGGAAGAGCCGATCTTCGCCAAGGTCGGCGAGCAGATTCCGACCTACCACTGGGCGTTCGAGCATCTTCCCGAAGACGCCCAGAAGCTGCCGCTGGCGATCGTCACACCCCACTCGAAGTGGCGCGTCCACTCGACCCACAGCAACAACCCCTTCCTACTGAACGTGAACCGCAAGCCGATGGTGGAGATCAACCCCCGCGATGCGGCGGCCCGAGGTATCCGCGACGGCGACCCGGTCGAGATATTCAACATGAACGGCGCCTATCGCGTGTGGGCCCTCATCACGGAGACGATCAAGCCTGGAGTCGTGTGCGTGGACCACGGTTGGTGGGATCGGTATCTCGGAGAGGGCAAGTACCACTCCGTGCACACCCACCAAAAAGTGAAGCCGACCCACGAGAACTACTACCTGCCTGCGGTGTATGCACCGGGCCAGCACTGGAAAGACACCCGCGTCGACGTGCGTAAGGTGTAGGGATAGCATTGAGCCCCTTCTTTCCATGGGAGAGGAGGGGTTGGGGTGGAGAGGTGTCAATTCACCCAATGCCTGGGTCGCGGCATCGTTAGTGAGTGCCGCAACACTTCTCTCCCTCCCTAACCTCCCTCTCGCCGGAGCGAAAAGGGAGGGGACCGGATAGCCCCATCAACTCCGACAAAAATCGCACCTTATGACCCGCATCATAGGGAGCCCCGTTCAACTCCGAGAAAATCACCACGTCATGGCTCGCTACTCGATGCTCATCGACCTGACCCGGTGTATCGGTTGCGATGCATGCACCCTCGCGTGCAAGCAAGAAAACGGAACCCCCGTGGACACCTTCTTCGCCCGCGTCATCAACGTGGAGGTCGGCGAGTATCCGAACGTCAAGCGGCTCTATATCCCCGTGCTCTGCAACCACTGCGAGGACGCACCATGTCTCAAGTCGTGCCCCAACAAGGCGATCTTCCGGCGAGCTGACGGCATTGTGCTGGTGGATCAAGATCGTTGCCGCGGAACGGGGGCGTGTGTTTCGGCTTGCCCGTACGGCAACATCGTTCTCAACCGGGCTCCAGACGACTGGTATCTCACTGCCGACGAACCCTATGAGCGCGACTTCGTCAAGCCACGCCTGCACCCCGGCGTGGCGCGCAAATGCACCTACTGCGCCCACCGGGTCGATGAAGGGCTAGATCCCGCCTGCGTGGTCGCCTGCCCCACCCATGCGCGCATCTTCGGCGACCTCGAGGACGCGGAGAGTGAGATCTCAACTTACATCGTCGCCCAAGAGCAGGAGACGGGCCGCAAGCCGTTCCACCTGCTGCCTCAAGCCGGAACCCAGCCCGCGGGGTGCTATTTGGGTCCGATGGCCAAACAAGAGCCCTCAACGCTCGGACAGACGGACGGGTTAGGCGAAGCTCCCGCCGCCGAAGCCCGACGCCAACAAGAGGTCACCCGATGAAGCACCTGCTCCTTCCCTTCCTGCTCCTCGCCTCGGGGCTCGCCGTGGCCCAGTCCGACAATCCGACCCCGGTCGAGCAAGCCAAGGCCGCACTGTACGGATCGTCCAACTGCATGGGCTGCCACGGAGCCAATGCGATGGGCGGCCTGGGGCCTCCGCTGGCCGCCAACAAACTCGACGATGCGGCATTCCTGAAGGTCGTACGCGAGGGCAAGGGCATGATGCCCGCCACGCCAGAAGCCGATTTAACCGACGAGCAAGTGCAGAGCATCCACGATGAGCTTAAGGTCGCTCCGTGGATACCCTCGCAGATCCCGATCGCCTACAAGGTCGGCCAGTATCTCTCGCCCGCCAACACCTCCAAGGTGTTCATCGGCGCCTTTGGGTTCTTCTTCCTGTTTGCCGGCATTGGGATCGTTCACGGCTTCCGCCTCGCGGGAGTCCGTCATATGATGCCGGCCATCCGCAAGATGGGAATGGGCAAGGCGATCGGCATCTTCTTCAAGTCGCTCGTGGTCGATGGGCTGCTTGTTGGTTCGCTCTGGCAGGCGAGCCGCCATCGGTGGTTCATGCACGCGCTGATGCTCTACGGCTTCCTTGGACTGCTGGCCGCTGACATCCTGATCTCGGTTTACAACCCGCAACGGCTGCAAGTGCCGCTGACCCACCCGCTCAAGCTCCTGCCCTTGCTCTCAGGGACGGCCCTGATGATCGGCGTCGGCTACGTAATGTTTCGCTACCGCCGCGACAAGTACATCGACAACGGCCTCACGCTCGGGCGAGACTTCCTCTTCCTCAACCTGCTTTTCCACACCGTCGTCAGCGGGTTCCTGGTGGTGATCCTGAAGCGGATGGGTGTCCAGGATTGGGTCATGTCGATCTACCTGTACCACCTCGCAGCGATCTTTCTGCTGGTTGTAACGGGGCCGTTCACCCGGTTCCAGCACGTGTATCTGGTGCCGCTGATGGCGGCGCTGACCCGGGTTACCGAGGCGGTCACCGTGAGCGGTGCCGACATCGGATTCGAGCGGGAGCCCGCCCCCGGCCGCCACCACAAGTCGCAACGCATCGCCGAAAACGTCTTGGAGCAGCTCGGACCGGAATACGATGGTCCCGCCCGGCTGCGCTACTTCCCCTAGGAGCTAACCATGTCCGAACACGAACCTCTGCTCGATCCCATCGACCCCCAGCGCCGCAAGGTGATGGGCGCGATCGTCGGCGTGATCAATCTTGGCCTGATCGGGGCGATCGTCGGCCCGGTTGTGGGCTTCGCGGCCTCACCCATGAAGTCGAAGATGAAGGAAACCTGGGTCGAACTGATGGACGAACACTTGATCGCCCCTGGCGAGATCAAGGAAGTCAACTTCTCGATGCGCGTCGTGGATGGCTACCACGAGGTCGAGCGCAAATACACCGTGTTCCTGTGCCGCACCGAGGAAGGGGTGCTCTGCCTCGATCCCGCCTGTACGCACTTGGGTTGTCGGGTCGAGTATCAGAGCGACCGCCGCCGATTCATCTGCCCCTGTCACGGCGGGGTGTTCGATGAGGAGGGCCGCGTCAAGTCCGGTCCCCCACCCAAGCCAATGGACCGCCACCCGGTAAAGATCGAAGGCGGCAAGATTTGGATTTCGCGAGAGGTGTGACGTGAGCAAACGCCCAACCTATGAACCCCATGAGTCGCCTTCTCTGACCCCTGAGGTGCGGGTCGACCTCCCACGTGAAGCAAGCGAACAAGAACGCCTGCATCTCGATCGGCCCGCATTTCGGGATTGGCTCGAACTCCGCGTGGGTTGGTATGGGTTTGTCCGCAAGAACTTGGATGAACCGATGCCTCCGGGCGTCGGTTGGTGGCAAACGCTTGGGAACTTGCTGCTCACGTTGCTGATGTTCCAGTTCGTGACCGGAATCGCGCTGGCGATGTTCTACTCGGCGAGCCCGGAGACCGCCCACGCCAGCGTCAAGCACATCACCTTCAATGTCACGCTCGGCTCGTTTGTGCGCGGACTGCACGTGTGGGGCTCGACGCTCATCGTGGTCGTGATGGTGATGCACACGCTTCGGGTGTTCTTCTGGGGATCGTACAAGAAGCCCCGCGAACTCACTTGGGTCGTTGGGGTTCTGATTTTCCAGGTGATCCTCGGATTCTCGTTCACCGGCTACCTCTTGCCTTGGGACCAGAAAGCGTATTGGGCGACGGTGGTCGGCACGCGAATCGCGGCGACGGTTCCGTTCGTCGGGGATAGCCTGCTGCTCCTCGTTCGCGGCGGGCCCGAGGTTGGGGCGCTGACGCTGACCCGTTTCTATGCGGCGCACGTGATGCTGCTACCGGCGGCGCTGATGGGCTTGGTGGCCATTCACCTCTACTTGGTGCGGCGGCACCACATCGCCGGTCCGGTGCTCCCGCAGCGGGGACGGCCGGTGCCGTTCTATCCCAACCAGCTTTTCAAGGATGCGGTAGTCCTCCTCGTCGGGGTGGGAATGCTGATCTACATGGCGATCGGCTTCCCACCCGCGCTTGAGGGGATTGCCGACCCGACGGGCACCGACTTCTCGCCGCGGCCGGAGTGGTATTTCTTGGGCCTCTACGAGTTGCTGAAGATCATGCCCGCGGGCTATGAAATGCTCGCGACGGTGGTGATTCCTGGCCTTATCTCGATCGGGATGCTGTTCCTGCCGTGGCTGGACCGCTCCGACTCGCGCCATCCCGCGCGGCGGCAGTGGATCATCACGTCCGGCATGGCGGTGATTCTGTTGATCGGGCTGATGACGCTGAAGGGGATCCTCGAGACTCCACCCCCGCACGAGGTACCGGGCGAGAAGGAAGAGGTCGTCGCGGCGAAGTAGGGAGTTGCGGTGCGGATGCAGACGGATGGCGCGGTACGATGGCCCCCGCGCGCCTCGCGATCATCTCCAAGGAGAAACCTGCGATGCGCGCCCCTCGTGGCAGTCTGTCGTCGTAATCTACGCCGTCAACCGCATCACGCCCCGGAGCATCCAGACGTTTATCCCCACAATGCCTAAGCTCGCCAACGCCGCCGGGACGGCGGGTTCGTAGTTGCCCGCAATGAGGTGCTCGAGCACCATCACGAAGAGCCAAATCTGCAGGAACACCAACAGCAGTTGGAACAATAGCAACGCCACGAACACGACCGCTTTTTGACGGCGACGTTCGAACTCAACTTTCATGGCGCACCCCTACCGCGTAGATTTCCTCGCCGCGGATGTCGAGCACGATGCGCGGCAAAGCGTGCGGCGGCGGACCTTGAAGGACTCCGCCATCCTCGACCGAGAACGCGCCGTTGTGACACGGGCAGAACAGCCGCTCCTTTGTGCCCGCCTCATAAACGACCGGGCACGAGAGATGCGTGCACCGCCGCGAGTAGGCCACGTACTCACCATCCTTCCGGCGCACCAGCAGGCACAGGTCGCGCGGGCGCGGATAGTTGAACGGCACCGCCTCGCCGGGGGAGAGGTCGGCGATCGAGGCGATGCGAGCAGGCTCAAATGCACGCTCGTTCTTGGGGAGCTTCGTGTAGGCGGCCATTGCCGCAGTCCCCAACGCCAAGCCGCCGCTCGCCAGGGTCATGAACTTGAAGAACTCCCGGCGGGTGACGAAGTGGTCGTCCTCCCAGTTCACCGGAAAGTCATCTCTCAGTTTCTCATCCATCTTGCCGTACCACCTGCTTCAAATCGCTCTTGCGCACCTGCGCCCCGGTCGAAACCGTGAGGGCGCGTGTTCCTGCGGGGACCATCAGATACACCTTCGTGCGCACCTTTTTGCCGCCAAAGATGAACTCATTGATCGGCGTACCGCTGCGCTCGGCGGCCAGTTCTTCGGGAGTGCCGAAGAAGAGCGCCCCGGACGGGCACACGGTCGCGCACATGGGCTTGAGCCCGACCGAGGTGCGGTCGTAGCACATGTCGCACTTCATCATCTGATCGATCTGTGCGTCGTACTTGGGCACCCCAAACGGACATGCGTACACGCAGTTCGTGCAGCCGATGCACCGTGGCTTGAGCGAGCTCTGCACCACGCCGTCGGGCGTCTTCTTGATCGCATCCGCCGGGCAAACGGCAGCACAGGCCGGATCTTCACAGTGCATACACACAATCGGCGTGGTCTGGACCGTGTCCGCCCGCTGGACTTGCTCCAAGTGGATCATCGACACGCCGGCGTGAGTATCGCACTCGCTGCAAGCTTGCACACAGGCGTTGCAGCCGATGCAGCGGCTTGGATCGATATAGAAGTTTCGCTCGCTCAATAGGAGTTCCTCACCTTCATTCTAGAACCGAATCCCATATTGTAAGTAGAAGAACACCTGTGCGCGACCATCATTGGCGAGTTTCTTCACGAATCCGCCGGGGTTGAAGATGCCCAATCCCGCAGAAACCGATTCGCGAGCGTTGCGGCGCCAGTTGGCCTCGAGGTCGAACTCCCAACCGATGTTGCGACCGGAGTTACCCGTGGCATCGCGGAATGCCCCGCTGGGTCCAACGTTCGGACGCCCGCCCGCGGAGTACCATGCGTCGCGCGCATCTTGGAGCCACGCCGTGCTCAATCGGCCCTTCAGGTCAAGGTCCTTGCGCGGCTTGTGGGTAACGGTTAGCTGGAGCTGGTTCATGTTGCGCCAGGCGAACAGGTCCATCACCCCATAGAACTTGTGGTTGGTCGGATACAGGTTGTCGAACGTGCGGGACGTCCCCGTGGAGGGGCCGCCACTCGCCGAGTTCCACTCAAGTTGGATGTTGGTCTTCGGGTCTAAGTTCTTGGCGACTTGGAGGTGATATGCCCACGCTTGGTGAGTGCGGCCCAGATTGCTTCCGAACTGGTACGCGCCCTCAAAGTCGAACTCGATCTCGCCGTACATCTTGCGATAGGCGTGAGCGAGAGTCCAGAGATCGACCGAGCCGGCAGACGACTTGTCGTGCTTGAAGATCAGGCTGGTCTGACCCCACTTCGAGCGGTAGCTGGCGGCACCCAGGCGCGCGGCTCCCGGCAACGGCGACTGCACGCCGATGCGTCCGGCGAAGAGGTCCCACGAGGCATCTTGATACCGAACGGCATCGAACGTTCGCGCGGTGTTCACCCACTCAAGGGCGCCAATGAGCCGCTCGGAGCCCAAGATGATCCGCTGCCGGCCGGCGGTGACGGTCTTGCCGTCCTTCTGCCACTGCACGTTCGCGAGAAACAGATCGCTGCTCTCATCCGAGCCGTTTCGCGCCCTAGTCCAAGCTTGATTGTGGGCGTATTGGTATTGCACAACCCCCGACCATGGCCCCTCGGGCTTCCACCGAAGGCCGACGCGGTAGCGCTGGAAAAGGTCCGATCGGTTATCTGAGCGGGCACGGTTAAAGTCACGGTCCAATCGTCGCTCGAATCGGAGTCGAGCTTCCGCTTCGATTTGGACCTGCGGCGCAACTGCCTGCGCCGCGATGGCGAGTCCTACGGGCAGAGTGAATGGCATCACTCAGGTTATGGCAGGCGCTTCCTGGCCGAACTATGACGCGCGTCATAGTTACCGCAACTTGCGCTCAAGGCCTTCGGGGTCGAGAATCGTGATGAGATGGCGCTCAGTATCGACGAGGCGTTCCTGACTCCACTTCGAGAGCACGCGGATGGTGGTCTCGGTGGTCGTGCCCGCCATCTCGCCGATCTGCTGGCGCGTGAGCGGTAGGTTCAGCCGCAACATGCGCCCATCGATTTCGCCATACGATTCGGCGAGAATAAAGAGAATGGCCGCGATCCGCTCCTCGGCCCGCCCAGAAGAGAGCTTAGCCATGAAGTCCAGCTTTTGGTGCATGCGTAAGGCGGTCTTGCGCAGAAGGCGATCCTTGAGCAGGTGGCTCTCCTCATAGATCGCGAGCAGCCGATCCTTGGGAATCTTCAGGTAGGCGGTGTCGGTGAGACCGTACGCCATGAGCGGGCAACCCGAGCCCTCGAGAGCACCCAGCACGCCAAACATCTGCCCAGGGCCGATGATCTCCATCGTGAGTTCAGTGCCCGAGGAGTTCGGCCGAACCATCTTCACAAAGCCGATCGCGACGAGGCCAAAAAAGTTGACCTGCTCGCCGTGACCCCAAATGAGCTCGCTCTTCGCGCATTTCGAGAAGCGACTCACCTCGGCGAGCGACTGCATTTGCTCCTCGCTCAGTCCGCTCAGCAGGGTATTGGACTCGAGGACCCCTCGAATCGATAATGGCGAAGATCCCACGACACAGAGACTATACACCCGAACGAGGAAGGCTCGGTATCCAACAGCGCACCCGATTGGCATAGGCGTCGAACTCTGATCCGAACCGTGCGCGCATATCGGCTTCCTCGGCGGGGCGGATCAGTCCATCCCAGCCCAGCGACCCGATCACCGCATAGAGCACCACCATCCACGAGCCGAGAATCATCCCCACCGCTACTCCCTGGGCTATGCCCGTCACCGCCATCGGATTGCGGACGTATCGGTACGGGCCGGCGACTACCAGCCGTCTTGACTGTCTGGCGGGGAGCGGTGTCCCTGCGCCTTGAACCACCATGGTCGCACCGGAGATCAAGCCGATTGCCCCAGCGGACAAGAACAGCGTCCACCCCGCGATTGTGATAGCCGGGTTGTGCATCCACGGCAACTCGAGATCGAACTGACGCTCTAGCGATTGCACGAGCCATGGCACCATTCCCAGAAACACCGTCCAGAAGACGAGAATCTGCAGGGCCGTGCGGAGCAACAAGGAGACCATTGAAGCCTCGGATGATGTGCGAAATCGGAACGGGCCGATGATCAACCACGACCACGGAATGCCACCTTGTAGCTGGGCCGCAAGCGTCCCCGCCGAAGCCAAAGCCGCAAGCCCCATCATCACCGCACCTAACCCCGCGTGAGGGGTTGTCCACGCATGAGCCCAAGTCCACACGCCGGCAGCGACTAACCAGACCACGACCAAGAACCCGGCGATCGCCGACCATCGGTGGGAGGTCGAGCGGGCGGCAACAGCTCCACCGGCGACGAGGATCAGCAGGTCGGCATAGACGAGTTCTCGGGGCAGCGAGCCAAGCGTTAGGCGACGCAGTTCGGGCTGAGTGAACACCCCAACCCACCATAGCACCACGGCGAGCGCCTGAACGAGCCAGTAGTTCCGGTGAAAGAAGAACGGCGTCGAGCGGCGATCTGGCATGGTCGACTCATTGCATGGGCGCTATGACACCGGGTTGCTTTCCTGCAGCATCTCGGCCAAGTCCACCAGGCGTATCTCCTCGTCCGTAACCTGCTTGATGCTCGCGTCGAGCATGATCCGACAGAAGGGGCATGCGATCGCGACCGTTTTGGCCCCGGTGGCCAGCAACTCCTCAGCCCGGCGATTGCCCGGGCGTTGATCGGGGGCCTCCTCCATCCACATGCGTCCGCCGCCCGCTCCGCAGCAACGCGTCTTGCGCGCGTAGAACTGGGGTTCGAGTAACTGCTTCGGGCGGATCAGCCCGCCCAAGCCGTCGGGAGACTGCTCGTTGTAGTTCGTTCGCTCGCCGAGCAGGGCGCGGGGGGCGTCGGCTTCGTTGTTAACGCGTCCGAGGTAGCACGGGTCGTGGATGACCACCCCGTCGCTGCTCGCGGGCTTGAGTTTGCCTTCATCGACGAGTTTGGCCAAGAGCTGTGTATGGTGGAACACCTCCATGCGCAGGCCCTCCATCTCCGCGATCTCGGCCACGTCACCATATTCGTGGAGGAGCGTGTTGAGGCAGTGGGGACACGAGGTGACGACCTTCTTCACGTTGTACTTGGCGAAGGCGCAGACGTTTTCCATCGCCTTCTCCTGGAACATAAACTCCTCACCCGTGCGGCGGGCGGGATCACCCGTACATGCCTCTTCCTGACCCAGACAGGCGAAGCTCACGCCCGCCTGTTTCAGCAGTTGGGCGACGGCCTTGGTCGTCTTCACCGCGCTGGGATCGGTCGCGCCCGCACAACCCACCCAGAACAGGTACTCGAAGTCAACACCATCGCGACAGAGCGGGATGTCGAGACCCTTCATCCAGTCTTCGCGGGTGCTGCGGGGGGCGCCCCAGGCATGCCCGGTCGAAGCCGTCTGGCGGAGCATGACGGCGCCGGTACCGGACAGCTTGCCTTCGGCGACGAGGTTTCGGCGAGCATCGACGATAAGGTCCACGTGGCGGATGAGCACCGGGCAGGCTTCGACACAGGCGTTGCAGGTCGTGCAGGCCCAGAGCGCCTCTTCGGAAACAGCCTCGGCCACGGCCACGCCGGAATCCAGGCTGCCGCGGATGTCCTGAACAACCTGCTTGGGGTTGAGGACTTTGCCGACATTCCATGCCGGGCACACCTCGGTGCAGCGTCCGCACTCCATGCAGGCGTCGAGCGACATCAAGTGCCAGCGAGAGTAGTCCGGGGCGTGGCTCACGCCGATTTTCTCGGTCTGCTCGACTTCCTCCATCGAGATCGGCTTCAGGTAGCCGATGGGGGTCTCGGGACGCTCCGCCGAGGCCATGATTGCCATCACGACGTGTCGGATTCGCATGCGAGGGAGCGTCGCGAAGAACACCAGCACCAGGACGATATGGAACCACCACAGCAAGCGGTAACCATCGGGGGAGATGGTCCCAAGCAGTTGTGCCATTGCGTACCCGACCGGCGACCACAGGTCCCACGGCTTGGGGTCGACGGCAATGCGGCCGGCTTCAAGCAAGTAGCCGTTCACGCCAATGGCGAGCAACAGCACCAGCGTGGCGATGTCGGTCCAGCTCTGTGTTAGGGGAGGAAACTTCTGACCCTTGGCTCTTAGCCGCCTAACGAGAGCCCACCCAACGCCGACGACGAACAACAATCCGAGGATGTCGAACGTGAACTCAAACGCAAGGTAGTACGTTCCCTGATGGAACTTCCAAGGCGAATAGGTGTTGATCGCGAGGAGCGTGGTCGCCACCGTAAGCGCGAGGAACCCATAGAAGATCATCAGGTGCATCGGGGCACCGGATGTCTTGCGCGACGACTTCACCTTCCGCTGGAGGATGATGAACTGCCAGATGTTGCGAAGCCAGCGATTCAGAGCGTGCGGAGTCGGCAGGTAGTAGCGAACTCCCTCGCGCACGACGCCGATCGGCTTACCCTTCTGCCACGCCCGCGCCCGCTGGAAAATCTGGAAAGCCGCGATTCCGATCGATAGGAAGATCAGGACATAGAACAGCCCTTTCTCAAATCCTGAGAGGTGAAGGAACTCGGCGCGTGTCGGCTGCACCTGCCGAGTTTAACGGAGGAACCACGAAACCCGCAAGGGTGGCAAAAAGGGGCCCCGCTCCTGAGGGTGGGAGACGGGGCTGGGGAGGGAGGAGGAAAAGCTGTCTATTCCTGTCTACGCTGGCCTTCGAACAATGATTCCATCGACCTTTAGCGGTCGCGGAAGGACGGCGGCAAGCGCCTCGACGGGGACGTAAATCTCGTTTCGTTCGGAACGTACTTCCGCAGGCAGCCGTCCGGTTGTACCGCCGTAGCGGTAGTCGGCCGACCCCACGGTGAGGCGCACGGTCCTATCGCCGAAGTCGAGGTAGATCCGGTTGCCGGATTGCTCGACCTCAATACCCAGTTCACGTGCCGTCGACAGAGGCACGAGCGTGGTTCCGCGTTCGCGAAGGAAGGTGCCGCTGGTTCGGATTGGGCGTCCGTCGTACTCGATCTGACCACGCGTGTCACGCCGGTCGTTGTTCCATCCGTCGTCGCCCCAGCGATCGTCGTCACGTCGATCGTTCCAGCGGTCGTCATCTCGTCGGTCGTCGTATCGGCCGAAACGGTCATCGGCTTCGAACCGGACATCGTTGGCGAACAGCACGCCCAGCTTCGAGCCGCGGCGCATCACGAGATCGCCCGACTTCTTTCCTCGGTCGCGCTCCAGCTCGGAGAAGATGATTCCGGCGAGGGTCCCCACAAACGCACCCTCGAACGGCTTCTTCAGCAAAGAGCCTACGACAAGACCTCCGATCATGCCGCCGAACACGTAGTGCTCGCTGCGGTGCTTACGGGAGTCGGCGGTCATTCGGCCGTCACGATCTCGTCGAATCTTGCGGTCGTCGAGAGAGATGGGCAAGGCATTGATCCGGTGACGTTGTCCGTCTTGCGTGAGCAACGACGTGAACTGCAGGTCCATGTAGCCGGGTTGGTCGCCTCGCTTCTGCTCGATTCGGACAACCTCGCCTTCGAGTTGGGTGCCTCGAGGAATGTCGCGGCTGTCGCGGAGGGTCACCGTGAACCGGTCACCTTCCCGGGTGCGGCCCATGCTGAGGTCCTGGTCGCTCGTCGCTTCGAGGACCGAATCGCGACGAATCTCATAACGTTCGGCGGCGGCAAAGGTGGCCACGGCCGAGATGATCAAGAGGGTAGATACCGCACGCTTCATATCGCTGGGACGCGCGCGGTGGGGGGCCGTTACGCCAAAAGGGGCGTGCGGCCGCACGCCCCTGGCTTCGTTTCCACCCGAAATCGATGGTTTACTGCTTCTTTCGCCGTTTCGCGACCAGGGCGGCGAGGCCGGCTCCTGTGACCAGCAACGTCGCAGGCTCGGGCACCGGGGGATGGTCTTCATCTTCCTTGAAGATGAGCAGCTTTGCGGCGCCGCCTCCCAAGAAAAGGAACGGCAGGAAGCCAAAGTTACCGCCGTTCGAGATGGCGACGCCTTGGACGGCGGGCGGGATGATCGGTCCAGCAACGATGGCCGCCGGGGGAACGGGCATGATGCCGGGTTCCATGATCACCAGGTCCTCGGTCGAGGACACGTCGCCTTCGAGGCCCTCGCGAGGATTGGCCCTCGGCGCGACCGGGGTCTGCGCCACCATCGGCGGTAATCCCATCCACATCGGATTGGCGCACTCCTTCTTCAGGATCGGTCGGCCGTTGCGATCGGCGAAGACGAGGGTGCCCTTCTTAAGGTTGAAGTGACGGCCGCGAATGATGTTGTCGGAGCGAACGTTGTAGACCAGATACACGCCGTCATGGCCGATCTTGGCCAGGTGCAGCGACTTGAAGTACTGAACGACCTGATCAGGCTTCATCCGAAAGTGGCGCGTGAACCGCTCCATCACCACTTTGTCGGATTGCGCATGGGCGATCAGGTCGTCGATACTCTTGACCGGGCGCCGGATGAACGCTCCGGTGGGAACCGCCGCACTGAGGGTGACTCCGAAAACGAGCAGGCCGGTGATGATGGTTGTTCTGCTCAGTCCTCTCATTGCTTCAGGCTCCGATGCAACGACCGGAGGAGCAACTTCTATGCCGGTGGGGAGTTTGGCTTGAGGATTCCCGCAGGATTGCCGGTCGGCTAGAGGGCCTGAAGGGCGGCCGCGACGATCATCTCAGGTGCAATCGCATCCATCGCTGGGCCGGCGTCGAGGACGATCGCGCGCTCTGAATAGGGGCGGAAGAGCTTGGGGTCCGTCCACCCAAACACGGAAACCACGGGCACCCCGTACGCGGCGGCGATATGGCCGCTCCCGGTGTCCGCAGCGACATGCACTCGGCTGCTCGCAATCCACGCCATCGTCTCGGCAAGCGACAGTTCCCCGACGAGCGAACGTCCGGCCGAAGACGGTGCAGACTCACCCGGCCCACCGACATAGACGACATCGGCTCCCGCCCGCTGGAGCCCTTCGCCGACCTCCGCCCAGCGTCGGTAGTTCTTCTTGGGGTGTCCGGTTCCGACCGCAATCGTAACGAGAGGTCCAACCGACGAAACTGGGCTCACGGGGGGCATCGGGAACCGAGGGTTTGGCGGGACTTGAAGCCCGAGAACAGCGAGCGCTTCGAGATTGCGATCTACCGTGTGGACCGCACCGCCGTCAGGAACCCGCCGGCAGAGCAGCCGGCAGAGCGGATCGAACGACCGCACGTGCCATCGTTTGCGCGCCCCCGAGAACCGGAGACAGATGGCGGTCTTGGCATGGCCTTGAAGGTCCAAGCCGAAGTCAAATCGATACTCCCGGAGCTTCATGTAGTGGCGCAGCTGCGCCAGCGACGATGTCCGCTCGCGCTTCCAAGTTTCCCACGGGATGTCGTGGATGAGATTCAGGAGAGGATCGTGGACCACCGGGCGACATCGGGGATCGATGGCCCAGCCGACGAAATCATCAGGACGCTGATCTCGAATCGCGGCGACCACGGGCAGGGTCATAACACAGTCGCCGATACTCGAGAACTTGACGATGAGCGTACGCATCAGTCAACCAGCCCGCGGGCTTTGGCGGACTTCCATCGGTTGTGAATCCACAGATACTGATCGGGATACTGCCGGATCGCCCCCTCAAGCGAAACGTTCACCGCACGCGTCAGGCCCTCGACGGGCTCGAATCCGACTTCGGGTTCGATCGCCGGCTCTACCCAGAAACGGTATTTGCCCACGCCGATCCGCGCACAGTACATCGGCAAAATTGGCGCGCCAGACCGAAGTGAAAGCACGGCGGGTCCTTGCACGGTTCCGCACGGAACCCCGAAGAACGGAACGAAGACTTCGTCGGAGTTCTGATCGGGCAAGATGCCAACCGCTTCGTTGCGCTTGAGCTTCGTCAGAATCTGCCGCGCGGCATTTCCCCGCGAAATGACCTCAACGCCGGAGGCATTGCGCAGGTCGGTCACCAGGGCGTTCATCTCCGGGTCGTTCGCATCGCGAGCCACCACGCTCAGCTTGTACCCCTTGAGAACCAGGTAGTTCGCCATTCGCTCCCAGTTGCCGAAGTGAGCGGTGACCAGAATGACCCCTTTGCCCTGAGCGAGAGCCGCGTCTAGCCGTTCAAGCCCCTCAGCTTGGATGCTATTGAGAACTTCTTCCGGCGTGCGGCTGGCCGCTCGCATGAAGTCGCTCATCACCCGTCCGAAGTGGATCAGCACCCCTTGGGCCCACGTCGCCCGCTGTTCGGCAGTGGCTTCGGGGAATGCACGATTCAGGTTTTCCAAAGCCCGTTCGCGGTGCTTCTTGGAAACCCGGTAGGCCAGCCGTCCGAGCCGCTCGCCGACCCTCTCTGCACCCGCCGCATCCTTCTTGCCGAGCCATCGCTGAAGCCTTACGAATGCCCATCCTCCAAGGCGACTCAGACGGCGACGGCGGGGACTCGAACTCAATCCAATGCTCCTTCAGGAAACCACTCGGCGACCTTTGATCGGAGCCAAGCCCGAAACTCGTCGATCGGCTCGATCGTGATGCGGTGCTCGGCAACCCAAATCTGGGCGTCACTCACATCGGATCGCAACCTGAGTTTTACCGCGTCCTTGGCCGTTACCACGATGGGCTCCGGGAGACCGGCTAAGAGGCCAGATTCGGAAAGCGAATCGTGATCCGGCCGGGTGCGGGTTTCAAGCACCGGAAAGCCATGGCTTCGCAGCGCATCGAAGAACTGTTGGGGACGCCCGATCGCACAAAGGGCGGACCCCGGCCACTCAAGGTACTTCACGGATTCCGAGCCATCGAGACGCGTGAAACCGCTGATCTCTGATTCGATTCGGAAGCGCCCCTTTGGCCCAACGACGACGTCAGCGCGTCGCAAGTTACGCAACGGCTCGCGGTAAGGCCCGGCGGGAAGGCAGAACGAGTTCGTCGATGCCGGATCGAGCAAGATCGCCGCATCTTTGGCAAGCGGCAAGTGTTGAAATCCGTCGTCCATGAGCAGCACGGTTCGACGCCTTCCCGCCTCGGTCATGATCTCAGCCGCCCGCACTCGGCGGCGGCCCACGATGAGCCCCACCTCGGGTCGTAACTCGCGAAGCACGGTCGCCTCATCGCCCCACTCTTCTGCACTCAGCGGCCCCGCGGGAACCCGCCGCGCGGACTCCGAGGCCGGCGATCCGTATCCGCTGCACGACACCACGACATCCACGCCCAGGGCCCGGAGCTCGTCGCAGAGGAAGATGACGGTCGGCGTCTTGCCCGATCCCCCCACGGTCAGATTCCCGACGCAGAGGATGGGCCGATAGGGATGGGCGGCGCGCTTAAGGCCAAGATCATAGACTGCCCGGTAGGCGGTCCAACCCGCCGCGTAGAGCAGGCTGAGAGGCCAAAGACCGTAGCGAACAACCTTGTCGGCCGCCCGGTCTCCGTACCACACCTGCTCCCACGCCATCTACTTGATGACGCGCATCTGGAGGATACGGTCGCCTTTGGCAATCCGATCCACGACATCCATCCCGGACGTGACTTTGCCCACCACGGCATAGGATCGGTAGAGGCGGAGCGCATCGCCCTTGAGAATGAACAGCTGCGAATCGCCTCCCACCTGCAGTCCCGTGGAGGCGACCCCGACGACGCCCCGATGGAAGTCCCACTTGGACTCCTCAAACGGAAGCTGCTTGCCCGAGCCACCGCTGAGCACGGCATCCTTAGTGATGTCTTGATCCCGGCTCGCAGGAGCTCCCCACTGCGTGACCCACGACTCGACTCGATGGATCCGCTGGCGATCGTAAAACTTCGTGTTGACGAGGTTCAGGATGTGCGCAACCGTCTTCGGCGATCCCTTCTGATCGGTCGTGATGATGAACGAGCCACCCCGCGACATCGTCACTTTGATCTTGGGGCCGGTAGGTCGGAAGTCGGACGGGGCGCTTTGGCCCACGATCAAGGCGGCAAGCATCGATGTGATCATGGTTCCGTTATAGCAGAGGCGGGCATAATCTGCCATGCGCGGGCTGTGGTATCCGATCGTTTTGCAGCTGGCCAGGCTCGTTTACTTCCTCATCGGCGGGTATCGCGGGTTCCAAAAGCACAACGTCCCGAAATCGGGCGGGGTGATTATCGCCCCGATCCACCTCAGCCACCTCGATCCGCCGCTAGTCGCCTGCGTCACTCGTCGGCAACTGCGCTTTATGGCGAAAGAGGAGCTGTTCAAGGGGGCACTGGGGTGGCTGATTCGAAGCCTGGGTGCCTTCCCGGTCAAACGCGGCGAGGGCGATACGGAGTCGATTCGGCTGGCGATCGGGGCCCTAGAAGCGGGCGAGGCCGTGCTGATGTTCCCAGAAGGCACCCGCGGCGATGGCAAGACTCTGGGTGCGCTGAACAAGGGCGTAGCGATGATCGCGAAACGCACCGGGGCCCCGGTTGTGCCGATTTCGATCAACGGAACCCATCTCGCGTTGCCCAAAGGTTCGAAGAAGCTGCGTCGGGCTCCGTTTCGCATCCGCTTCGGCGAACCGCTACTCTACAGCGAAGTCGCAAGAGGGGCCACCGAAAAGGAGAATCGGGAGCTGTTTCTCGATGAGTTGGCCCGTCGGCTGATCACGCTGAGCGCCGAGAACGGACTTCCGCTAGCGATGCCGGAGGCCGGTAAGTGAACGCCGCGGGAATCGCGTTGTTTGCGATCTGGCTGGCTTACGGCTTCTACCGATGGCGCGTTTGCGCCAAGTGGCGCGAAGAGCCGCCCGCCATCGCGATCCAGCGAATCCCAGGCGTGGCCCTCCTTTGGTTGGTCGGCTCGGCTGCGATCCTGCTGGGCGGGCTGTATGTGGTGTTTTTGATGGGCGGCTTTCCCAAAGAGGGCATCGCGCCTTGGGCGTTCCCGGTTTGTGCAGCGGTGGGGGTCGTTTTCGTTCATGGGCAGGTTACGGCGGCAGCTTTGCTGTTTGTGCAGGCTTCACGCACGTAACGAGGGCCCTTTTCTACGCGTCGGAATGCCACAGAGAGGTAACTTCAAACCAATGACTACGCACGTTTTGCTTGCGACGGCCCTCGCCATGGGAATGGCCACCCTTGGCTCGGCTCAGGTGACACCCGAAGCCCGAGCGGAGCGAAGCACCCAGATTTACGAGAAGAACATCAAGCTCGATCTTTACAACCAGATTCTGCCGATTCTGCTGACGAAAGAGCAATTTCGACCGATCTTGCAGGCGGTTGAGCGTTGCCGCCAACGCGTCACCGAGACGGAGAAGCTGGAGTACGAAGAGCTTCGCAAGCTCGAAGCGGATATGGACAAGGCGTTGAAGGATGCGGGCGAGAAGCTGGTGATTCCTCCGCCCGAGTTGATGACTCGTATCTCCAACACGCTGAAGAAGCTCGGGACCGCCCGACGACTCATCATTCAGATGAACACGGATGAGGTGTTGGAAGCCTTCATGAAGGCCGCAAACGCGGGCCAGCAAAAGGCGGCGGCTAACGCGCTCAATATGGCCCTGTTCGCTCCCGGTGTCAAGGTCGAAACCATGAAGGACGAAGACAAGATTCGCATCTTCGTGCAAGAAGTGCTCCTGCACCCCTCGGCTCACGACATCCTGAAGAAGCTCGCGCTCTAGCGCAAGAAGCCTTCTCTCACTCCGCCATCCACCGGCACCGTCGCGCCGGTGGTTCGGGATGAGCGATGCTCACTGGACAACCAGGCGATGGCCTCGGCAATGTGATCGGGCTCGACCATGACCCCAAGCATCGACCGTTTGCGGTAGTACTCCGGCAACTCATCGATGGAGATCCCAAGCGAGGCCGCGGTTTGCTCGCGCCAGGCGTCGGACCAGATGCCCGACCCTTGCAGGACCGCATCTGGGTTGACGGCATTGCAGCGAATTCCGTGCTTAGCCAGGTCGCTAGCCGCGGTGCGCATCAGGTGCAGTTCGAACGACTTGGCCGCGCTGTAGATCGCGGCGTTGGATCCCACCGCGACCGCGTTCTTCGATCCGACAACGACGATCGATCCTCCCGTGCCTTGGCGGATCATGATTTGGGTGGCGGCGCGCATCGTGGTGAAGTACGCCTTCATCAGCAGGTCGCTGAGTAACTGATAGTCCTGGTCCGACGTATCGGCAACGGTGCCGCGGCGGGCGTTGCCGGCATTCACAACGCAGATATCGACTCCGCCGAACTCGCGGATGGCGGTGGCGAACGCCGCTTCCAGCGCCGCAGTGTCGGTCACATCGGTGGCCACTCCGAGCACGTGGTGAGGGGCGATCTCCGAGACTGCGGCAACGGCTTCGTCCAACTTCTCGCGGTTGAGGTCCAGCAAAACAACGCAAGCTCCATCGCGAGCCAGTCGCTTTGCGGTGGCAAGGCCGATGCCCTGAGCCGCACCGGTGATCACCGCCACCTGACGGCTGAACTCCTTCTCCGGCGGCATGCGCTTCAGCTTCGCCTCTTCGAGCAGCCAATATTCGATATCGAACGCCTCTTGCTCGGGCAACGCCGTGTAGCGAGTCAAGGCCTCCGCGCCGCGCATCACTTCGATCGCCCGGCGATAGAACTCGCCCGTCACCTTGGCCTCATGCTTCGTTTTGCCGAAGGTGACCATTCCATGGCCCCCGACCAACACGACGCTTGGATTGGGGTTCCGCATGGCCGGCGAATCAGGTCGCCGGCATCGATCATAGTAGGCCGCATACTCGGCCCGGTAGTTGGCAAGCTGCTCATCCAGCCGATCAAATCCGTCCAAGACCAGGGGGCGAATCTTGGTTCTAAGGAAATGGTCAGGGCAAGAAGTCCCCAACCGAGCCAGACGGTCGCGGTCGGGATTCGCGAGAAACTCCAAGACCTCGGACGAGTTGTCGACGTGGGCGATCAGCCGCTTGCCCTCGTGGGCGACTTTGCCCCGGAGTACCGGCAGGTGCTCGGTCCACGGCTCGGGCGCACGAACCGCGAGTTGCACCCTGGGCGGAGTCCGCTCTTCGAGGTAGGCGATCGCGCGGTTGATCAGCGAAAGCGTGAGTTCGTAACACTCCCGTGAAGAATCTGCCCAGCAGATGAACCCGTGCGAGCCCATCACCGCGCCCTTGAGGTTCGGGTTGGACTCGTACAGGTCCCGCAACATCAGGCCAAGTTCGAACCCGGGGCGCTTCCAGGGCACCCAGCCCACCTCGCCGCCGAAAATCTCCTGAGTCAGCCGCTCGGAATCCTCGGCCGCCGCAATCGAGATGATCGAATCGGCGTGCAGGTGATCGACGTGACGCCGAGGAATGAACGCATGCAAGGGCGTATCGATCGAGCACGCGGTCGGATTCAAGTTGAACGTGCAGTGGGCGTACAGCCCGACAATCTCGTCCTCGTGAGTTCCGGCGTGATAACGCGGCTCCAGGCCGGTGACCCGATCTTGGTAAAGGGACGCCAATCCAGCCCGCTTCATCGTGCCCAAGTCGCCCCCGGAGCCCTTCACCCAGAGCACCTCGACGGGCCCGCCGGTCAATGGATCGGTCTCGGTGACTTTGGCGCTCGTATTGCCCCCGCCGAAGTTTGTGATCCGTGGATCGGAGCCGAGGAGATTGGAGCGGTAGACGAGTTCGCCCACCGGGTCGAGCGTGGAAGCATAAGCCTCATCCCAGAGGCTCGGCAGCTGATTTGCGTTCATAAGCGTTAGCGAGGCAAGGCCGGATAGGCCTGACGGGTCAGCGAGCGAGCATCGACTTTCCACTCGCCGTTGATCTTGACCACCGGAATCTGAAACCGCTTGGAGGCGACGTTGATATTCGTCACGTTCTGGTACATCTCCACCGCGACCGTTGCTTCTTCGTCGTTGGTGTACGTGGTCTCTTTGATCTGCATGGCGAAGCGGTAGTACTTCGAGCGATCAAGGGTCTGCTGCCACTTGGGGCGCATTTCCTCGTCGGGCTGTTCGCCAAACGTGGACGTCTGCAGAACGGTTTCGATGTCTCCCTTGCCTAGGGCGGTGAAGAACTGGCTCACTCGTTGCGCGGGTGACGTACCCGTACGGGTGAGGAGCACGACGGCTAAGATGCCCACAAACCCCACAACCCCTAGGATCACGAGGGGGCTCACTTTGCCAGCGCGCTTCATCACGTCAATTTTAACCCGGCTGACCCACTCCGAGTTTCTTAAATGGGAAGAGAACCGTCTCATCGGCGTTGACGGTCCATCCTGCGGGGCCTAAATCGACGACCCAATGAATCGATTCCACTCGCCCCGGCATGTAGTAGCGCACCTCGGCGACGACCGACCTCACGTTGACGGCCTCACCCTGAACCTGGTCTGACCGGGTCTCACGATGGAGCATGCCCATCCTCACGCGTGCGCCCGCCGCGTTGAACTGGCGCAAGGTTCGGGTCAAGATTTGCGCGGATTGTCCGGCCACATCTTGTTTGCACACCCGCTGCAACGCCTCTCGATCGCCCGAGATTGCCGCCATTTGGAACTTGCGGAGGGCGCTTTCAGGACCATACTCCCGAAGCTGATAGAAAACGCCGAGCGTGAGGGTGGCCACCAGTGCCGCCGCCGCGATCGAACTCAGTTTCCCCGCGCCCATCTCTGCACGTTTTACCTAAATGCCGGTTTTGCGGCGATCGGCACTGAACCGCGCACGCTCTTGCCGCGTCTGGGCTACCATAGCGTACGAGGCTGACTGACTATGGACCTGCTGAGCCGAAGAGATATCGTCAAGAGTGGAGGCATGATCGCCGTCGGGTTGGTCGCGCCGCGCTGGCTGGCTACGATCGCCCACAGCGACCTGCTCCGCCAAGCCCGGGGGGGCAAGGTAGCGAACGACACCGTCTTGGTCGTCTGCCAGCTTTCGGGCGGCAATGATGGGCTGAACACGGTGGTGCCGTGGGCGACCAAGCGCTACTACGAACTGCGTCCCACGCTTGGCATCAAGGAAGACGAGGTCCTCAAGATCACGAACGAGGTTGGCTTCCATCCCGCTTTGAAGGGACTCGCCGAGCTGTACCAGCAGAAGAAGGTTGCGGTCATCCAGAACGTAGGCTATCCGAAGCCGAACCGGTCCCACTTCAAGAGCATGGACATCTGGCAATCCGCCAGCCCGGACAGTTCGCTACGACACGGCTGGCTGGGCCGCCATTTCGATCACCAGACAGCGTTGACGGGTCCCCTGAACCCCATCGTCGCGCTCGGCCTCAGCACCGACAAGCCGATGGCGCTGAACGGCGAACTGGCGAGCATTCCCTGCTTCGCAAGCCTCGCCGACATCCAGTCGATGTTTGGAGATGCGGACTCCGAGAAGCTCCTTCGCCAGATTCAAGGTGCCGATGCCAAGGTCGGCAGCGACACGCGCGTCGTGCAGCAAGCCAACCGAAGCGCGCTGGATGCAATGAGCCTGCTGAGCAAGCAGCTGCGAGGCTACGCGCCCAAGGAAACCTACGGCAACACCGCTTTTGGGAACGGGTTCCGCCAGATCGCTCAGCTCATCGCGACCTCGCCGCAGACCCGCGTGGTCTACATGAGCGCCGGTGGATTCGACACCCACGCCCGACAAGCTGAGCAGCACGGGCGGCTACTCACCGGCTTTAACGACGCGATTACCGCCTTCCAAAAGGAGATGGAGGCCATCGGCAAGGCGGACAAAGTCGTCGTTCTTGTGTTCTCGGAGTTCGGTCGCCGATCGTTTGAGAACGCCTCGGGAGGCACGGACCACGGTGCTGCCGCCCCGATGTTTGTTGTGGGCTCTCGTGTGAAGGGTGGCCTGTATGGCCCGATTCCTGATTTGAACGATCTTCAGGATGGCGATCTCAAGTACAAGATCGACTTCCGGCAGGTGTACGCAACCGCGCTCGATCAGTGGATGGGCGGCGACTCGCAAGTGGTGCTGGGGCATTCCTATGTCCAACTCCCTTTACTCCAGTAATCCGCACCAGCGCAACAATGAGGGTGGGGGACCCGCTTCGGGTCCCCCGTTGCGCACTTAGGCCAACCCTAGCCAACTCCCCGCGAGGGTGATCTCGCCTCGCGTGAGTTCGTGTCCACCCGCGTGCCAGGCCAGTTCGACACGGGCGCCGCAATCTCGCATCTGCTGGACGAGGCGTTCCACGTTCTCGTTCGGCACGATCGGGTCGCGCTCGCCAGCCCCGACAAAGATGCGCTTGCCAGCGAGATCTGCCGTACCGTCGAGGGTCACCATCGGACGGAAGAGGACGAGTTTTTGCAGCGACTCAGGATGCCGAAGCAAGGTACTCCAGGCGATGTTCGCCCCGTTCGAGTAGCCGATGGCCACCGTGTCCTTTGGGTCGAAGCCATACTCGTTAGCCGCCCACGTCAGGAACTCCGCCACCGCATCGCTCTCCTCGCGAATGCTGTCGAAGTCGAATACCCCCTCGGCAAACCGACGGAAGAACCTCGGCATCCCGTTCTCGAGGACTCGACCTCTCAGCGAGAGGATCGCCGAGCCGGGCAGCAGCGTCTGCGCGAATGGCACCAGGCTGTTCTCATCGCCGCCCGTGCCGTGGAACACGACCGCTACCCGGGGATCGCCGGTGCCGGGTTGCCACCGGTGGATGAAGCTCACTTCGAACCTCCGGGCAACACCAGCGGCGGCAACCGTCGTTCGATCTCTTGTCGGTTGGATTCATACATCGCTGGCAAACGAAGTGACTGGCCCAGCGCCGCGACCGGCTCGTCGATCGCCATGCCCGGCCCGTCGGTCGCAATCTCGAACTGCACGCCGCTCGGCTCGCGGAAGTAGATCGATCGGAAGTAGTCGCGCTCCATGACGGGGCTGGTGTTCAAGTGCAGCCCAAGCGCCCGCTCACGCCAGAAGGCCTGCTCGGTATCGCCGGGCGTGCGGAAAGCGACGTGGTGGACGGACCCGACGGCAACTCTTCCGCGCTCATTGGATTCAACAACATCGACGACGGAACCGATGCCGCTTCCCACACGGAAGCGAACACGCTCGGTCGTGGATGCTTCTTGGGCAAATCCCATCCGTTCGCTATAGAAGCGAATTGCGGCTTCGAGCGACCCCACAGACAATGTCACCGAGTGGATGCCGCGAATCGAGTGCTCGGCGGTG
>JANJUB010000048.1 GCA_024710805.1 Fimbriimonadaceae bacterium
GTTTGTGTTTACCGACATCGGCCGCGATGGCACGCTTGCCGGGCCGAACATCGACGCGCTCTCCACGTTTATGGCGCAGGCCGATGTCCCGGTGATTGCCAGCGGCGGCGTTGGCGGCTATGCGCATGTCGAGGCCCTCGCTAAACTGGAGTCCCCGCCCGAGGGCGTGATCGTAGGTAAGGCGATCTACGAGGGTCACGTCGATGTCAGCCAACTCGTTCGTGACTTCCAACGTCCCGACGTCTAGAACGCGTCCTATCCCCATGAACCGAGTGTTGCGGTATCTGAGCCTCGGCCTCATCGCCGGGGTGATCCTGGCCTGCGGAGGCTCAGGCTCGGGAGTCCCCGGGGCAACCCTGATCGTGGAGACCGATTGGCGATCACGTGGCCTTCCCGGAGGGGGTCTGTCGCAGCGACTCACGCTGACGGATGCGCGAGGTACGGTCGTGCGAAGCCTGGCGATCGACTCGAAGTCGGCGGACATCGAATCCGTACGCATCGATGGGATTGCCGCCGGCAGCTATCGATTCACGTCGACGCTCTTCAGCCTTACGGGGCTCAACGGAACCACCGTTGGGATCCTGGAGATGCCCATCCAAGTCAGCGGTGAGACCCGACTGCCCGTCGCGGTCGGCGCTCCCCCCGCGTCGGTTCAGGTTCTGCCCACGACCGCCGAAGTGACCGTTCCGCAGAGCACGCGCTTCTCCGCCCATCAGCGGACGAGTAGCGGGGTGGCGACCTTCTCTCCCCCGGGGTCGTTCATCTGGACCAGCACCGGGGCCGCCGGGACTGTGAACACCGAAGGCGTGTTTCAATCAGCGGCGGCGGGTGCCGCGACCGTCACCGTCCGCGCCCCCAATCTCCCAACCGCGAGCGCCGCGGTTACGGTGCGTGCCGCACAGACTCAAACCAGCCGCTGGACGGTCTTGGTGTACATGAGCGCGGCCAGCGACCTGTATCCCTTCAGCGATCTCAACATCAACCAGATGGAGCGCGTCGCGGGCAATGATCAGGTCCGCTTCGTGGTGCAATGGAAGCAGTCGCGGGCTCGTTACCCCTCGTCGAGCTTCGACGGCACGAGGCGGTATCTCGTGCGCCCCGATAACGGGAATACGGTTGCGAGCGAGGTTGTCCAAGATCTGGGCGGTACCGTCGACATGGGCAAATGGGAATCGTTGCGCGAGTTCGTGCAATGGGGCAAGACCTACTACCCGGCCGAACGCACCGTGCTCGTCATTTGGGGTCACGGCAACGGCTGGCGGCGCAAACCCGACCAGCCGATGTCCCGCGCGGTCGCCTACGATGATGAGTCGGGCAGCGCCATCCAGATTTGGGATTTGGAGAAGGCACTGGTCGGCACCCCCGTGGACATCCTCGCGTGGGATGCCAGCCTGATGCAGATGATCGAGGTGGCCTACGAAGTTCGCGACGTGTGCGACTATGTCGTCGGCAGCGAAGAGAGTCCGCCCGCCGAGGGGTATCCCTACGACGCCGTCTTCGGACGGTTCCGCGATGCCTCGACCGCCCCGACGCGGGACTTGACCAAAGCATTCGTCGATGCCATGATCGCCGCTCCGGGCTACGCGAGCCGGAAGATCACCCAGAGCGTGCTCGACACCTCGCGGCTCAACGCCCTGGAGCGTGCGGTGGACAGCCTCGCGGCTCAGCTGATCATCCACGGCGGAGCCCTGACCACGGTCATTCCTCAGGTTCGCAGCGCCGCCCAGGCCTACACCCCCCAGAGTTCGCCCCCGCGCTTCTATCGGGATCTGTACGATGTTTGCCTCAAACTGGAAGCCACGACCAACATCGCCGACGTCAGGTCGGCGGCCGCGCTCGTTCGAGCCCGGCTTGAGGAAGCCGTCGTCTGGGAAGGGCACAATACCAACTCGCCGGGCAGCCGAGGGATCAGCATCGACCTGACGCCTGGCCAACTCTTCCTCAACTCGGCCAGCGATTACCAGCAGCTCGAGTTCGGAAGGGTGAACCGTTGGGACGATTGGATGGCGATGTCACCCTAGCGGGGAATCTGAGCGCCGCATCAGGAGTTACAATGAAGTATGCGACGCTTACCCTTCCTCCTCACCTTGCTGATGGTCTCGGGACTCGCAAGCGCCCAGATCACGGTGTTCGTTAACGGCCAGTCCGTTCAGTTTACGGGCACCGGCCCCCAGCGGATCGACGGGCGAATCATGGTTCCTCTTCGGGGAGTCATGGAGAAGATCGGAGCCGAAGTGAAGTGGGAGGGCGCAACCCGCACCGTTTCCGCGATCCGAGGCACCTCCACGTTGCAGATGAGGCTGGGCGAGCGAACCGCGGTCGTCAACGGCAACCTGGTTACACTCGACGTTCCCGCCCAACAGATCAACGGCGTTACGATGGTTCCCCTCCGGTTCATGGGTGAAGCGCTCGGGGCCGAAGTCGAATGGAACGGGGCGATGCAGCGCATCGACATCAAGGTGGGCGAGGCGTCTGGCGGAGGAACCGGCACAGGAACGGGGACCGGAACGACGACCGGTAACGTGGCGATCAGCAACTTCGCTATCGTAAGAGATGAGTGGGTCCGCCCCGGCGGGGTCATTCAGATCACGATGACCGGTACACCCGGTGGCATCGCGACCGCTTCGATCGGAGGCGTTCAAGATCCGATCACCCTCACCGAGAGCCAGTCTGGAACCTACCGGGGAACGTGGACGGCACCTCAGTCGGGCTTGGTCCTCCAGGGTACGAGCATCATCGGCAGCTTGCGCGTTGGCACTTCAGAGAAGCTGATCCAGGCGGCAACTTCGATCAACATCGACACGGACAGCCCGACCTTCAGGGCGATCAATCCCGAAACCGGGGCAAGAGTGACGATCGCCCAACCCGACATCTCGGGCATCTTTGAGGATGTCGGTTCGGGCATCGACCGGGCGAGCGTGGTCATTCTTGTGAATGGCCAGAACGTGACCGGCCGTGCCACGATTACCGACAACTTTTTCCTTTACCGGCCGACGGCGAATCTTGCCAACGGCGCGGCGACCATCGAGATTCAGGTGAAGGATCGCGCGGGCAACGCTCGCGTGCATCGTTCGTCGTTCATCGTAGACGCAGGCGGCGGGGCAGCCGTGCGGTCGTTCCAGCATACGGCGCGCTATTACGCTCAGGTCGGCAAGCCGATCGGTTTCAAGATCGAAGCCGAGCCCGGCGCCAAGGTGACGGTCTCCGCAGGCAGCGCCATCCAAAATCTGGCCCTGCGCGAGAGCCCGGCGGGTGTCTACCAGGGCAGCTACGTCGTCAAGGCGAACGACCGATTCGATAACACACTCGTGACCGCGAAGGTCGTGCTCAAGTCGGGCGCATCGTTCGACATCGAGGCGCCCAACCGAATTCCGAAGGTGCTCACCGCGACGGCTGCATTCGGCCCGGCAACGATCACCTCGATTGCCAACGGCGCAACCGTTCCGAACCCGATGGTGCTCGCCGGTAAAGCTCTGGCAAACACCAAGGTTCAGATCAAGGTCACCTATTCCACAAACGTGCTGGGGGCGCTCCGGGTGAACGGGACGATCACCGAGGCGACGGTCGATGTCGATGCCCAGGGCGTCTGGCGCAGCGGCTCGATCAACATGTCGCTCCCGGTGCGAGGCTCGGGCACGGAATACACCGTCACGGTGACCGCGATCAACACCGACGGCACCAAGGCCAATCCGACCACCATCAAGCTCAAGGGTTGATGTCGTCATTTCTCGCCGAAGCCGAGCGTTGGCTGTTAGAGGAGGTTCGCCCCCGGGCGAACCTCCTCGACATTGATCCCGATGCGCTAGGCGAGGCTCTGGGCGAACAAGCCGCGCGAGGCTGGATGGCGCTTAAGCGGCCCGTTGAGTTCGGCGGCCCCGCCCTGTCCGAATCGGAGTTTCGGCAGTTCCAGGAACTCGTTGCGCGAGCCTCGGGCGCGCTTGCCTTCCTCCAGACTCAGCACCAAAGCGCGGCCTCCTTGATCGCGAAGGGTTCGAACGAGGCGCTGAAGCACGAGGTGCTTCCCAAGATGCACGGGGCCGACCGGCTCATGGGGATTGGCTTCAGCCAACTGCGCCGGCCAGGGCCGCCCTTGCTGCGCGCCTCCGCCACCGCCGATGGATACCGCTTGAGCGGCCATGTGCCGTGGGTGACCGGCTGGAGCATCTTCCCCGAGTTCGTGATCGGTGCCGCCCTGCCCGACGGTGAATCGGTGTTTGGGATCGTGCCGCTTGTGGACAGTGAGTTGCACGGTGGCGAGATTCGGTTTTCGCCGCCAATGCAGCTTGCCGCGATGGAGTCGGCCCAAACGGTCACCGCCGAACTGGACAACTGGCTGCTGTCCCCGGCCCACATCGTGGATGTGAGGCCGCCCGGCTGGATTCAGAACAACGACCAAATCAACGTGACGTTGCAGGGGCATTTTGCGCTCGGCTGCGCCCAGGCGGGCATCGACGTGGTGTCTGAGAACTTCGAAAAGCGGGGACACGAGTTCCTCGCGCGCACCCGCGATGCGCTCTCGGCTGAGTTGGTTGCTTGTCGCGAGGCGCTGGCCGGAAGCTCGATGGAGATCGCCGACGCGGACCGGCTGCAGCGACGGGCGTGGGCGATCGATCTCGCCGCCCGGTGCGCGCATGCCGCGGTGGTGAGTTCCGCCGGCGCGGCGAACTCGGGGGACCACCCAGCCCAGCGGATTTATCGAGAGGCGCTGGTGTTCAGTGTCTCCGCGCAGACGACGTCGATCATGGAAGCGACGTTGGAGCGGCTGGTTGCTCGGGGCGACACCCTCTCCTGAACCTCTGGGAGGGTCGTGCCACGAGTCGGGTTAGGGCGGGCATTGCCAGAAGACCACGCTGCCGCAGTATGATGGTGCCATGTCCCAGGGGCCGCCACTCACCGCCCTTCGGTCGGCGTGGGGAGTCACAATCCCTGAACGCACTCTTGGCCCGTTCTTCGCAAACCTCTCTCGGTTGATCGGTTCAGGTACGAGTATTCCCGCCTCGCTGATCGCGTCCTCGAAGGCCCTCGACCCCGAGCTCGACTCGATCTGCGCGTCCATCGAGCCCCGGCTCCGCGCGGGAGTCGCCCTCCACGAGGCGCTCGTTCCCTATCGGTTGCGATTTCCCGAGTTGGTCATTCCCGTCCTCGAGGTCGGCGAGGTCTCGGGCACCCTCGACACCGCCTGCGACCGACTCGCCAAGACCTTCCAGGCGATCGACGGCTACCGCGTGCGTTACCGCGACGTGGCGATCGAGCCGATCAAGGTCATCGCTGGCGTGACGCTCTTCAAGGTCGTGTTCTCGCTGGGGGCCAGCCCGGTCGAGATGCTGAAGATCGCGGCCACCACCGCCGCCGAACTCGCCCTCGTCTACATCCTCCTGCGGCTCGCCTATCGCAACCTGTGGCGCTGGCCCGCTCTCCACCGGCTCGTCGACAAAATCCACCTCGCGATTCCCCATGTCGGCGCCATCGAGCGCAACCTGGCCACCGCGCGCTGGGCGAGGTCGTTCGCCACCATGTGGCACGCCGGCGTCCCGATTTCGCGTGCGCTGGACGTGTCCTCACGCTCAACGCTGAACGCCTACTACGAGCAGTTGCTCCAAAAGGCGGTGGTCCTGACCCGGCAGGGAAGCAGCCTCACCGAGAGTCTGGAGCATGTCGAACTGACGCCCCTCCATCTGCTGCCCTTGCTCAAGGTGGGGGAAGACACGGCCCGGTTCGGCGAGGCGCTCGACCGCTATGTGGACGTGCTGGAAGACGAGGCGCTAGTGAAGGCTCAGCAGGAGTCGATGTCGGCGATGCTGATCGGCTACTTGCTGGCCGGGCTCCTCGCGGTCATGATCGCCTTCGGCGCGTCGATGCCCTGGCTGACGGGGTGAGTCTGCAGAAGGGCGACTGTGGCGGGAGGGAGACGCAGTCTCCTAACCCCGTTTATCTTACTCTTGATGGACAGTCCCGTCCATTCTAATGGCAAGGATTTGCTTAGTTGCTTTCGAACTTGCAATAAGAAGGTCCGCGCCAGGTTCCATGTCCGCCATTGACCTTCCAACAACTGCGGGATCGAAGGAGACCACAATATCTGCACAAGCAGGCGATTTCGATTCAAGACCGCTCGACAAGATGACTCCATGATGATCCTCGGCATGCTCAAGAAGCATGTATCGTTGCTCACGCAAGCACGACCACAGCGAGAGCTTTGCTGCGGCATCTAGCGCTGAAGAGCGAGCAGCAATTCGATCTTGCATGAAGTAGTAAAATGCAAGTCCGGCCATCAGCACGGACACTAGCGTCCAGGCGGCTTTATGTTGTAGTTCTTTCGACACCAAGCCCATCCGCTCTCTAGCTCCTTCTTGTCACGACGTTCTTCAGGAACAAGGATATGAGATCACTGTAGTAGCGCAGCTCGCCGTACGGCCAATGCGAGAACGTGTTCGTCACCGTCCCTGCATCGTCGATCAGCGCGATGGTGTTCCCCAAGGCGTCATGCTGGTGGTAGCGGCGCTGCCCGTTCCGCTTCTCAGCGATGATCCGCCCGTTCGCATTCGTCACTCTTGCCGACATCGCCATAAACTTCGGACACCTACATAAGCTCGCAGAATAGACAGCTCATTCATTTGGATACCTTTCCAAGATATACCAGGGCCTTCTGGCGCACCTCTCGACTGTACCGGGCGTTCGCTGCGATCCTAGTGAGCATCTTACGGCTCGTTGCGCAAGGCATCTGACCAATAGTTCCAACGACAATTGATGCGCTCCGTGTTTGCAAACGCTCTGCGTCAATGTAATGCAACACTGATGCATCGGCAATCCTAAGAATCGATGTCGATGCATACTTGCTTCCGAGAGCATCGTCTGCTTGGAGTTGCTTAGCCAATATCCTAACGATTGTCTGCTGATCGCCTGCGGAGTAAAGCGTCTTGCGCGGACCGAAGCCATCCTCCTGGTAGTGGCAATACTCCGGCACCGTCCAGATCGCAAGCAATAACTGCTCGCGACTATCTGGTTCACGCAGAATACTCAAGAGACTGGAAGCTGCGACGGGCGATCTGAGCTCCGCAAACACCCACGACCAGATCGTGACCTGGTAGAGACCTCTGGACGCTCCACTTACAATACGCCGGAAGACGTCGGGTTGACCGAAGTAGGCTTTTTTGTCCAATACGATGACTTGAAGCTTCATCAGTGGCCGCATGTCGTGAGAATCGAACAGCGGTTCAAGCTTGGCCAGTTCCGCCCCCTCCCAATCGCGGATTTCGGCCAGAGCTGGCTCGTCACCGGCCAGCGCTTTTTGGACAATCGGGTCCAGTGGACTGCGTTGTGGGCCCACAACTATAGCTGAAAGAACAATGAAGCCAAGGATGCTCACCTTTGTTAACTCTCCTACTTAAAAGGCCACCATGGCCATAGCGGCGGCAGCTGAGGGCCTATCAACAATTGGCCCACCCCAAGAGCCCAGGCGCTTCTTGAGCAGTTCTTTGAGCAAAGCTGTGCCCAGATTTCCCGGCATTGCCCCTTTCTCTAAGCAACCACGTTGCTTAGAACTGAATGAGTGCGAGAATACTAGAGCGCCGCCAGCTGATGACGAAGAGCGACCTCTGTGCAGAATATCAATGAAGCCCTCCAGGCCGTGCCTACAGGGGACTGCTTTGCTGTACCCGCAATGCGAGGAGACGTTCGCAACCGGTGGAGCAGACTCCGAAAACTCAATTTCCTTTTCGTAGGTTCTGTGCTGCCCGTTCATGCAGAAGAAGCTTCCCTTAAAATAAACTGTTGTCGGAACTGCGCAGCATGCCGCTCCTGTCGGATCAACGAACGTTAGTGGTCCGAAGTCGCCATACACATAGGCCATCTCCCACGGCCACAGCGGATCGACGGTCAACCACCGTGTCAGCACAGGCCGATACGTCCTCGCTCGCACGTAGATACGACCCGTGGTGTCCGTGTAATAGCCCCACCGTCCGCAGTAGAGGAACGGGGTCGGCAAGTTTCCAATCACCGGGGTGCGCAACTCGCCGTACGGCCAATACTCGAACGTGTTCGTCACCGTGCCTGCGTCATTGATCAGCGCAATGGTGCTTCCCAGCGCGTCATGCTGGTGGTAGCTGCGCTGACCGTTTCGCTTCTCAGCAACGATCCGCCCGTTCGCATTCGTCACTCGCGCCGACATCGCCACGTCAGTTCACTTCTCCCAGGTAGTCCGTGCCATCCCAGATCATCGTCGTCACCGAACCGCTCGCGCGTGATCGAGGCATGACGTTATCATACAGCAACTTAGCGGCATTTACAAGGAAAAAGTTTCTGGCAACTGTGAGGACGATGCAACCCACAGCCTCAGGGGAGCGAGAGCCAAACCAGCGGCACGTATCATCCGCTGAATACGACAGACACTTTCACCCGAGCCCGGCTTACAGCTCGTAGATCACGCGGTACTTCGCGTCCAATCCCGCGAGGTAGTCCTCGGCACCCATCGGCTTGCCCGTGACGCGCATCACCAGCTCCTTCGGCGGATACTTGCACCCCTGACGGTACACCTTCTCCTGCAGCCAGCCGAGGATCGGCGCGAACTCGCCGCGGGCGATCATTCCATCCACATCGCCGAGGTCGGCGACCAGCTTGTTCCAGATCTGGTAGCTCAGCAGGTTGCCCATCGAGTAGGTCGGGAAGTAGCCAATGGCCCCCATCGACCAGTGCACGTCCTGCAGACATCCTTCCGAGTCGGTCTTTGGGCGAATGCCGAGGTACGCCTCGTACTTCGCATTCCAGGCCTCGGGCATATCCTTAACCGCCAGCTTGCCGGTGAGCACGTCGCACTCGATCTCGAACCGCACGAGCACGTGCAGGTTGTACGTGACTTCGTCGGCCTCGACACGGATGAACGACGGCTCGACCTTGTTGATCATTCGGTACCAGTCGGCGAGCGATATGTCGGCGAGCGTCGGGAACTTCGCCTGGAGGTCGGGCAGGAATCGCTGCCAGAACGCCTTCGAGCGGCCGACGATGTTCTCCCAGGTACGACTTTGGCTCTCGTGGATCCCCAGCGACACGCCGCCGGCGAGCGGGGTGCGATCCCACGCCATGGGGCTTCCCTGCTCGTACATACCGTGGCCGGCTTCGTGGAGCGATCCGAAAATCGCCGATCCGATGTACGGCTTGTATCGCGTGGTCAGCCGCACGTCTCCGATGGAGAAGGTCGTGCAGAACGGGTGCGGGGCAGTGTCCTGTCGGCCCCGATCAAAGTCGAACCCGATTGCCTTGACGATGTGTTCGGTGAACTCGCTCTGCGCTTGGTTGGGCCACTCGCCGTGCAGGCGGGAGTCGTCGATGGGGCGGCCACGCTCCTTGATCGCCTTCACCAGCTCGACGTTCGGACCCTTGAGGGCCTCGAACATGCGCACGCAGTCCGCAGCCTTGGCTCCTTCCTCGTATTGGTCGAGGAGGGCATCATAGATGTGGTCGGTGTAGCCGAGATACTCCGCCTCTTGGCGGGCGATCTCGAACATGCGCTCCAGCGTCGGCGCGAACCCGGCGAAGTTGTTCTCGGCGCGGGCCTTCACCCAGTCTTCGTGGGCAATGGCGGCGAGCCGCGACTTTTCGGCAACGAGCTCCGCGGGAATCTTGGTCTTCAGATCGTACTCGCGTTGCAGAACCCGGACCATGGCGAGGTCGTCCTCGGACTGAGCCTCGTTCTTGCTCTGGCTGACGAGTTTGCCAAAGGCATCGTCGGTGCTGAGTTCGTGGGCCATGCGGCTGAGGGCACCGACGTGCTCCGCGCGAGCCTCGGCCGCACCGCGAGGCATGTAGGTCTGCTGATCCCAGTCCATGATCGCGATCGCGGACGAGAGCGCGTTGATGTCGGCGTAGCGGGCCTTAAGATCGTTCAGGGCGGACATGTCGTGGAGTTTACCGGCGACTCTGATCGAGCAGGAGCGCGGGTTAGCGGGGTCGGCTCGGGTTGGATCGGAGTTACAAGATCGAATCCCGCACCTTCCCACCGGCAACGCGTGACCTCACCCGCGTGCGTGTGTCATAATCTCCGCCGACGCCGACGTAGCTCAGTGGTAGAGCAGCTGTTTCGTAAACAGCAGGTCACCGGTTCGAATCCGGTCGTCGGCTCCAGTTCATTTGAACCTAGCCATAGTTGCCCGGGCAGCTAACGGTTATTCAACGAAGAGCGGCACATTCGCCACGGCCGCGAGGCCCGCGTCGTCGTACACGTAGGCGAACAAACGGTATCCACCGCTCTTGGTGGGCAACTTCACTCTGGCTGTTCGCTCGTTCGACTCCAGGATCGCTTCGGGATAGCTGGCGGGGACCCGCTCGTCGCGGCCCGCGGTCAGTCGCTCCACCGCTTCTCCTGTGAGCATCCACCGGACTCTCAGCGGGCGCTTCTCCGGATCGTTCGCAACCAGACTTCCTTCGAGTACCTGGCCCTGCTTCAGCCGATCCGACTGGGGCACCGATAGCTTCTCGATGCGCGGCGCAAGGTTGGGGCGGCGCTTTCCGGTCCACAGCTCGGAAATCGTCTCGACTGCGCCAAGCGGAGTCCCGTCCGGCAAGAGCATGCCAAACCACGTTGCCGTCGCTTCCTGCTTATTGCCCCATAGGAAGGCGTACGACCCGAGACAGGTGCCCTTCGCCCGGACGACGGCCGCCTCATAGGACCGGCGGTAGAAATCGGCCTTCTCGGTGCTCGTGGCTTCGATCGGAGCGTCCCATCGCGTCTTCGGTACTTCCCACTGACCCAGGGGGCCGAACTCGGTGACGACGTAAGGCTTGCGTCCGCCCTGCTTGGCATACCGCTCGGCCACCGTCGGGGCGCCGCCGTAGCTGTTGATGCCAATGATGTCGATGCTGGGGCACAACTCCTGAATCGACTTGACTTTATCGTCGCCGATCTCCGCGATCACGGTCATCGTGGGGTGATTGGGATCGATGCGCTTGCTCATCGCGGCGATCGCCTCGACGGCTTGCCACACCTTGGGGTCTTTGCCATTCCCTTCCATTTCGTTGCCGAAGGCCCACATGAGGAGCGCCGGGTGATTCTTGTAGCGCTCGACCACCTCTTTGCACATTTCGAACTGCTGCTTGACCGCGGCCGGATCGCTGTAGTTGAAACCGCCGGTGTGACCCAGCCAGATGCCCGCCGTCACGGTGAGCCCGTGTCGGTGCGCTTCGTCGAGGGTCTGGCCCAGTTGCTCAGCCCCCCAGGTGCGGATCGAGTTCCCGCCGATTTCGACGAGCAGTTTCATGGAGCCATTACCCCCGACCCCGTTGATGAAGTAGGGTTGGCCGTTTCGCACGAGATGAAACTTCCCCGGAGTGCCCGCCACCTTCACGACGCTGGGTTTGTCCGATGTGGTTTGCCGCGCATGACCGAAGATGGACGACGCGCACAAGGCGAGACCGGCGAGGGCGATCATGTGAGAAACGTTTCCCAAAACCATGGCTGCATTGTAACACGGGTTTGGTGACAGCACGCCAACTTCGCTCCAATTCGCTCAGCCATCTGGCACTGTTAGGTTCAAAAGTGGGGGTGAAAGAAAAAAACTCAAAATTCTCGACCAAATCTGCACTTTGTCTCGTATAATGCGAATCAAGGCGTTTTGCGAAACGTTTCGGGAACCATGGCAAGCACGATCAAAGACATCGCCAAGCGGCTAGATATCTCGGTCAGCACGGTCAGTTACGCACTGAACGGAGGCCCGCGCAAGGTTCCGTCAAGCGTCCGTGCCCAGGTTCTCGCCGTAGCCAAGGAACTCGACTACCGGCCAAACCGGGTAGCGCGATCGATGGTCACGGGCCGAAGCGACACGATCGGAATCGTTCCGCCCGAAGTCTCCGAAGACGTCTTCCTCAGCCCTTACCTCCATCTGGCCCTGAACGGAATCTTCAACGAGGCCGGGCGATTGCATCAAGACGTGCTCCTCTTCACGCGCTGCAACGAGACGGATCGCGAAGAGTTGACTTCGGTCCTCGTAGACGGGCGCGTCGACGGCGTGATCTTCATTGCCCCGCACTTCAGCGAGAAGGCGGTGGAGATCGCCATGAGCACGCGCGCCCCATGTGTGAGCATCTCCGGAGTGCCCCTGGAAGGCGTTCTGAGTTTCTGCGTCGACAATGAGGCGGGCGTCAATATGGCGCTCCAGCACCTGTACGACCTCGGTCATCGAAAAATCGCCCATATCGCGGGCCGACTGGACATGCAGGATGCGCTCGTTCGACTTCAGGCCTACCAGGCGTTCTTGCGTTCAAAGCGCATCCCGTACCGCGAAGAGTGGGTAGGGATGGGCCAGTTCATGATCGAAGGCGGGCGCCGTGCGATGAACGCACTGCTATCCCTGCCCGAGCCTCCCACCGCTGTTTTCTGTGCCAACGACGAGATGGCCATCGGGGCCACTTTGGAAGCCTATGCATGCAACCGAAGGGTGCCCGAGGACATTTCGATCGTTGGATTCGACAACTCGCCGGGTGCCGAACACGTGTATCCGGCGATCACGACCGTCGCCCAACCGATCAGCGATCTTGGCGCGGCCGCCGTGCGCGCGCTCCGGGCAATCGTCGAGAACCGAGAACCCGAAGACACCCCGACTCTTCCTGCCGAGCTCATCGTTCGAGCCTCAACTGCACGTCCAACGGAGAACCCACAATGACAAAGAAAAATGGAGCGTTTACGCTCATCGAGCTTCTGGTCGTCATCGCGATCATCGCGATTCTGGCGGCCATCCTCTTCCCCGTCTTCGCCCAAGCCAAGACCGCGGCAAAGAAGATCGCTTCGGTCTCAAACATGAAGCAGGTTCTGACCGCAATCAACCTGTACGTGGGCGACTACGACGATACCTATATGAAACGGGGCACGATGAACGGCAACGGCCAATCGTGGACAACCGGCAGCTGCAACGTAGAGTCGTGGGGCTGCGCTTCGTGGGATAAGGTCATCTACCCTTACCAGAAGAGCTACCCGCTGTTCGAATCGGGTCTTGACCGCTCCCCGAGGAAGCCGTCGAACATCGGCGAGATCAAGCGATCCTACCGCGTCGCCAGTAACCTCATCCGCGGCGTGGGCGGCGTGAACACCTGGGGTGGCACGACCGAGAACTTCGTCCAGGTTTATTCAACGACCGCGATCCCCGCTCCGGCCAGCTCGATTCTTCTGACGGACCAGCGTAACGAAGCCCAGTTCTACACCGGCGACTACTGGATTTGGTCGACGTTCTGGGAAGAGTGGGTTTGGGGTACCGGTTCGCAGAACACGCTTTCGTATGAAGACGTGAACCCCGCGCAACTCTGGTCCGGCATCGACTACAAGTCGGGCGTGACGGCCAACTTCGGATTTGCCGACGGCCACGTCAAGGCCTTTGCTCGCGGCTACCTGTTCCCGGGCTATCGCCAATCGCGAGCTTACAATCAGCCGGTTGACCCGAATCTGAAGGGCATCTGCCTCGATGCGGACGACTACTCGGGCAATGGCCCCGCCAACGACTGCCCGCTGCCGCAAGAGTAAGCGTTATTGTTGCGAGGCGGCAAGCTTGTCTTGCCGCCTCGACCTGACCCCAACTTAATGCCATGAAAAAGGAAATTCCAACTTGGGCAGTCATTGCCTCCATTGCCGCTGTCGTTCTTCTCGGCGGTCTGTTTGTTGGCCTTGGAGCCCTCGGGCCGGGCGAACTGCCTGCTCCCAAGATCAAGGTTAAGCAAGAGGTGCCCGAGCATTTGAAGGGCAAGCTCTCTCCGGAAGTCGAGGCCCAGATTCGCGAACAAACTCAGAAGTACGGCGAGATCGACCCTAACGCTCCGGCGCCGACGCCAAGAGTCCCCTCCGACCAGTAATCCGGTTCCGAGGTCAAACGTGAGACGATTCGTCCTCCTGCTGACCACCCTTGCTCTCGTAGCGGGGATGGCGATGCTTCCTACGTCCGCCCGAGCGGCGGTCGAGCTTCGCTTGGTCGTTTGGGATGGTGATGAGAGCTTACGCGTCCTCCAGCAAGTGACCCGCGACTTCGAGCGGGCACACCCGGGCATCAAGGTTCGGCTGGAGAATGTCGACTATCGCTACTTCTTTCAACGGCTGCTAACTCAGATCGCGGGCAACTCAGCCCCCGACGTCGCCATGCTCGACCCGCAGAACATGCAAATGTTCGCCAAGCGCGGGACTCTGTTGCCGCTCGATCCGCTGATTGCCGAGACTCCCGATTTCCGCCTGGAAGAGTACTACGAACCCATCGTGAGTGTTCACCGCTGGGAGGGGACACTCTACGTCCTCCCCCGCGACATCGCGCCGATCGGCCTGATCTACTACAACAAGCGCCTCTTTCGCGAGGCCGGGTTGGCGGAGCCCGATGGGTCTTGGACTTGGGACTTCGAACCTCGCCCCGAGCTCGGATCCCGTTGTTTCACCCATGTGATGAGCCGCCTCACCCGCCGGGATGCCGGGGGCAAGGTACGCCAATGGGGCTTTGCTCCTTCCTGGACCGGTGCGTTCACCGATACGGTCGTGTTCTCGCAGGGTGCGCGCTATGTCGATGATCCCGAAGCTTTCGATCGGATGAACTTCACCGATCCGCGGGTTGTTCGTGCGTTCGATTTCGTTGCCAGCCTCGCGAACGAGAAGAAGTGGATGCCCAGCCAATCCGAGCTGACCTCGGTGGTGCAGTCCACCGCGGTGGACCTCTTCATTTCTCAGCGGGTTGCGATGTACCAGTGCGGGATCTGGGATGTACCTAAAATCCGCAAAGCGCTACAACCTGGGTCGCCCGACTTCTTCGAGTGGGATATCACCCTCGCCCCGGGCTACAAAGACCCCGTAACGGGCACCGTTTCGCGCGCCGCGCCCACGGGAGGCTCGGGGTACGGAGTCCTTGCTTCGACCCGATATCCGAAAGAGGCCTGGCTACTCACCCAGTGGATGGCCGGTGAACCCGGGATGCGGGCGATGGCCAAGGCGGGCATCGCTCAACCGGCGATCAAGCGGTTGGCCCAAGGCGAGGATTGGATTCCCGGACCCAATACACCCCTCGAGCAGCGCTACCCCGCAAACCGGATCGTCACCGACGTCGCGGCCCAACAAGTCGTCTTCCCTCCTACCGCCGACTACTGGATGGAAGTTAGCGGACTCGTGTTCTCCAAGACGGAGCCGATCTACCTTGGCACCGCAACGGCAGAAGAGGCGTTGACAGAGGGTCAGCGCATTGCATCGACCCGGTTGGAAACCATCCTCAAAGAAGAAGCGCTTCCGCCGTTCGACTGGCGAATCGGCGGTGTCGCGGGCTTCGCTCTCCTTGCCGCAACGATTGCTTGGGTCTATGGCCCAGAGCTTCGAAAGAAGCGCTCGTCCGCCCAGCGCCTGGAGAACCGGCTGAGCCTGCTCTTCCTGTCGCCGTGGATTCTAGGCACGCTGTTCTTTGCCGTGGGCCCCATGATCTTCTCCCTCTTGATGAGCTTCTCGAAGTGGGACATTATCCAGGCCGCTGACTACCGGGGACTCGGCAACTACAACGAGGCCCTCTTTCAAGACCCGCGCTTCTGGACAACGGTCAAGGTCACGGGTGTCTATACGCTGGTATCGGTTCCGCTCGGAATGGTGTTCGCGCTCGCGCTGGCTCTCCTGCTCAACACCAAAGTGCGCGGAATGCCCATCTACCGCACGTTTTTCTATCTGCCCGCTCTGGCGAGCGCCGTAGCTTCTGCCCTCATTTGGCGCAAGATCTTCCAACCTGAAGGAGGGTTGCTGAACGCCGCCCTGTTCGGCAGCGATGGTCGGGGAGACCTCTTCGGAGTCGCCTCATGGTTGGCACCGGGCGGCGAACTGCCCAACTGGTTAGGCGATGAGCGCTTGGCCCTGCCATCGCTCATTATCATGAGCCTTTGGGGCGTGGGTGGCAGCATGGTGATCCTGTTGGCGGGCCTCCAGGGGATTCCCGACTACTACTACGAAGCGGCCACTCTGGATGGAGCCGGCATATGGAGTAAGTTCCGCGTCGTAACCCTTCCGTTGGTCTCGCCGTCGCTCTTTTTCACGCTGATTACCGGAGTCATTGGCAGCCTCCAAGTCTTCACTCAGGCCTTTGTCATGACTCAGGGCGGCCCGAACGACTCGACGAGGTTCTACATGCTGCACCTCTACGACCAGTCCTTTGGCAGCCTTCGAATGGGCTATGCATCCGCGCTGGCGTGGCTGCTGTTTGTCGCCGTCTTTGTGGCCACTCGTCTGCAGTGGCGTCTCAACAAGTACGTGTACTACGAGGGGGCAGCATGAGCGCTCGGCGAGATGCGATGCGAACCCGACTGGCCCTGTCCTTCGGAAAGGTCACACTGATCATGCTGCTGGCGTTGGGGTGCTTGGTCTTCGCAATGCCCGTCTACACGTCGTTTGCGATGTCGCTCAAGACCCCGTCTGAGTTGGCGACCACGGCAGCGTGGAGTTGGCCGAAGCAACCGACCTGGGCTAACTACGAAGAAGTGCTGAGCAATCCAAGCGTCAACTTCTTCCGCCTCTTCTGGAACACGGTTACCATCTCGACCCTCGGAACCATCGGCACGGTATTGAGTGCGAGTCTCGTTGCTTACGCTTTCGCGAAGATGAACTTCTCGGGACGGGACCGGCTGTTCGCGGTGCTGCTCAGTACGATGATGCTTCCCGCCATCGTAACGATGATCCCGACCTACATTCTCTTCAAGGAACTTCACTGGGTGAACACGATGCTTCCGTTGACGGTTCCCGCGTTCTTTGGCGGGGGAGCTTTCAATATCTTCCTGCTGCGCCAGTTCTTTATGGGTATTCCGAAGGAACTCGATGAGGCGGCGAAGATCGAAGGAGCGGGCCACTGGACGATCTACTCAAGGGTCGTTATGCCGCTCTCAGGATCGGCATTGGCGACGGTCGGCGTATTTTGCTTCATCTACAACTGGCGCGACTTCATGGGACCGCTTATCTACCTAAACGATCCTCAGCTGCAAACATTGGAGACTGGACTCGCTACGTACAACTCCCTACGGGCTGAACAGTGGCATCTGCTCATGGCGGGAAGCATCTTGGTGACGATTCCGCTGATCGTGATCTTCTTTCTCGGACAACGCTACTTCGTCAAAGGCATTTCGATGACGGGATTGAAGTAGTCCATCGGACTACGTGGAAAGACAAATGAAATTTAAAGATAACTTTGTATGGGGCGCCGCAACCGCTGCTTATCAGATTGAAGGAGCAGCTCAAAGGGGAGGTCGGGGCGCTTCGGTTTGGGACATGTTTTCGCGCTGGCCCGGTGCCGTTCTGGGTGGTCAGAGCGGCGAAGTCGCATGCGACCATTACCACCGGTATCGCGAAGACGTCGCCATCATGCGCGAGTTGGAGCTTCATGCTTACCGATTCTCGTTCTCCTGGTCTCGCATTCTTCCTTCCGGCCAAGGGCCGGTCAATCATGAAGGAGTTGAGTTCTATGACCGCTTGATCGACTCCCTGCTGGAATCTGGGATCACCCCTTATGCGACCCTGTTCCACTGGGACTTCCCCCACGAGTTGTTTCTCCGCGGGGGCTGGCTGAACCGCGACTCGGTCGAGTGGTTTGGTGAGTATTCCGAGGTGCTAGCGGAGAAGTTCTCCGACCGCATCCAGAACTGGTGGACCCTCAATGAGCCCCCCTGTTTTCTGGGGCTGGGCCACGTTGACGGTATCCATGCCCCGGGACTCAAGTTGGATTGGCCCGAGTTCTTTATCGCGACGAAGCACGCTCTGATGGCCCACGGGCGAGCGGTTCAGGTGCTACGCGCCAAAGCTAAGACCCCTCCGGTGATCGGCTACGTACCGATCAGCCACATCGGCATCCCCGCTGACGAGTCGCCGGAGAACATTCAAGCGGCACGCGACTTCACGTTCGGAGTACCGGATGCCTCCCGCAAGTTTTGGTTCGCGCGGCTGTATCTCGATCCTGTTGTGCTTGGCGAGTGGCCAGAAGAGTGCGTCCGTGTCTTCACGGAGCTCGGGCCAAGCGTCACGAAAGACGATCTCGAGTTGATGTCTCAGCCGATCGACATGCTTGGACTGAACTTCTACTCCGCCCCGACCATTCGACGGGGTGAGAGCGGAAAGCCGGAGGAGGTCACGGGGAAGCCGGGTGGGCCGCGCACCGGCTTTGACTGGCCCATTACTCCCGAAGGACTTTATTGGTCGGTGCACTTCCACCACGAGCGCTACGGACTGCCCATCATGATCGCGGAGAACGGCCTGAGCTCTCTCGATTGGGTTTCGGAAGATGGCGCCGTTCATGACCCCCAACGAATCGACTTCACCTCCCGCTACTTGCGGAGCCTGCATCGGGCCGACGCCGAGGGCTACCCCATCGAAGGGTACTTCCATTGGTCGCTGCTCGACAACTTCGAGTGGGCGGAGGGATATCGTCACCGGTTTGGTCTGGTGCACGTGGACTTCGAGACGCAGAAACGAACCATCAAGGACTCGGGCCGGTGGTATCGGAACGTGATCCGACGCAACGGACTGGAGCACCCGCACCGGCTTGACCCTTTCGCCGTCATCGAGGCGGAATCCAGCCGACGCGCAGTGTGAGGGAGATCCGCATATTTATGCCCGTAAAAATACGGGTTCTACTTCTGACTTGACAAATCCTGACGTATAATGAGAAACGATTCGCGAAACGTTTCGCGCACTGTGAGGAATCCGATGAACTTGAACTTTGCTCGACTTGCAACGCTTGCTCTCGCGACGGCCATGTCGGCCGTTTCGCTCGGAGCCCTGACCCCCTACTCGCAGAACTTCGAGGGGATGAACATCGCCTCGCCGAGTGCGCTGGCGGACGACGGCTGGCTGGTGTACGGCAATGTCTTCGAAGGCGGCAACTGGCTCTACGGCTACGGTCCATTCGCGGCGCCCAACGGTGGCGGCGGCTTTTCGGCGGTTGCGACTGGTGAAGGCGGTGCCGCCCAGGGTCAGCAGTATCTGAACGCCTACAGCGACTACAACAACGGCGACCACGCCCTCGGCCGCATCATCGAAGCGAACGTATTCCAAGAGCGGACGATCTCTGCGGGCGACTTGGGATCGAGCTACAACTTCACCTTCGACTACAAGGCCTCGAGCCAGAGCGGCCCCGGCGGGCAGACCCGCACGATGGCGTTCATCAAGGTGCTCAACCCCGGAGCAGGATACGCGATGGTCGCGTTCCCAACCTTGGAGACCACGGCCGCGTCCACCACCGACTGGGCACCGGGCGCGTTGAACATCACGATCGACAACGCGTGGTCTGGCCACATTCTGCAGTTCGGGTTCTTGAGCACGGCGACGCTCTATGAGCCGTCGGGCGTGTACTACGACAACATCAACTTCCAGGCGGTGCCCGAGCCGGCGACGCTAACCGCGTTGGCGCTTGGTGCTACGGCGCTTCTTCGCCGCCGCCGAAAGTAACACCAAGGAGCGTGATGTCCCCGGCCCCAAGAGCCATGTGCTCTTGGGGCCAGATTCTATGTGGACCCCGATCAGTCGGCCGCTTCTTGTCGGGTGACAATCGGTACGTAACCGACTTCAAGGCCCTTCGGCGGGGTGACCAGCAGGGCGCGATCGAGTGCGACCAGTTTCCCTCGGGTGGGCGGGGCCATGTAGTCTCGGTTCGTCGGCCAGTTCGCGTGCAGTCTTTCGACCAGGCGTTGCAGCTTCGCCTTCTTGTCGGCGGGCCAGTTGTACTGCTGGAATGACGGCTGGTCCACGAATCGATACCACGAGTAGGTCACGACGGATCCGTCGGCGAGCTTGACCCGGAAAGGTCCAAGCTTGGGCCCAGGCTTTGCCCAAGCGCCAACGATGGGCGACGTGTAGGGCGCCCCTTTGCCCGCCAGGGCGAACTCCGCGGACAGCAACTTGGTTTCAGCCGGCACGTCCTCCGGAGCGACGACTTGGCGCTCCTCACCGACCTGCTTGTAGTACTGCGGGAAGTGCCCTGGCTTCGCGGCCGACCCGCCGAACCACTGAAGACCCCACACATTGCCCTCGAAGATCCGCGTATCGAACGCACCCTCGACGCCGACGATCTTCTTCCCCGCCTGATCGTATCGGGTCGTTCTAGTGTTCAGCTTGGGCTTGTACGCTTGCTTCCCGTCGAATCGTCCATCGGAGGCGGGCCCACCGTCGCGCCACGCCTTGAAAGCGTCATACAGCGCGGCCTTCGAGTAGTAGGTGACATCCTGAACCAGGATCGCGCGCCCCTGAGCATCTACGGGGAACTGCAGCTTGGGAAGCTTTGAGTAGACCGTCCCCTGGGCGTCCTTACTGTCGAGTCGAGGCACGGTGTTGATTTCCATTGCGCCGCCGCCCATGATCCCCGGGCGAGCATCGAGGCCGCGCCCGTAGAGGAACGGATAGTCAAACAGCTTGCCGATCTTGCTCCACGTCTCCGGGATGTAATAGGCGATCGGACCCTTGAAGTTCGCGGCACTCAGGAAACACGTCCAGCTCTGGTCGCCCGTTGGCGGATCTCCCGAGGTCGGGTCAGTGAAGGGGAGGGCCATCCAACTGTAGCCGAGGAACTCGCCATTGGGATTGCCCTGGAAGGGCAGTCCATCCGGCGGAATCAGCAGCCGGTTGCTGAGCTGCGCAATGCCAAGCCGATCATCCGGAAGAGCCTCGTTGCTGTAGAAGAACGACCAGCCCGGCGAGCCCACTTCGTAGTCGTAGCACTGCGGGGTGGCGTTCATGCTGAACTTGGGTGGGCCGTAACGGAAGTGGTTTCTGGCCCAATATCCCAAGCCGCCCTCCACCGTCTGAAAGACCGTGCTCCACGTCGGCCCGCGTTCCTTCCACTTTCGGGCTAACGTGCCCTCCGGTGCGAGCGGAGTGGACTTGTTGTCGGAGTTGTCGGGCTGAATCCATGAACTCGGCAAGCCGATCTGAAAACCGGCGAGCGGCTGGTCGGCAAGCGGCCACACGGCCGCGTAGAATCCCATCCCGGCGGTGTAGCCCCCTTCCGCCGGCAAGGGTTCGTGGCCGAATCCAATGTAGCCGTGAAGTCCTTGCGAGTGGGATGTGACTTGACCAACGCTCGCGGAGGACGCATCTGAAGCCGATTGGGGACTGCCGAGCATGGTCAAGGCAACGATCACGTGGACGTTCATTTCACCTCACGGTGCTCCCGGATCCGGCACCGACTCCACGTTACCTGGCGTTTCGCCTCCAGGTGGGGGCGCCAGCGAGCCTAGAGATTCGCCACGGGCGGGGGCGTGGGCGCGAATGTCGCCGCGGTGAACCAGATCAGCCACACCGTCACATAGGCGGCGCTGCCCCAAAGGGACGCCTGCCTAACGAAACGCAGATTGTACTGCGCATACCAAGCAAGGACCAGCCACCCCGCGACCAGCGTTAGCCCCTTCACCAAAGCGAAGAGCCACTCGCTCTGCTCGATGAACACACGCATGAGCGGATTGAGCTCGACGATCTGACCCTGGGCGTGTAACACGGCCGTCACCACCAAATCGATCAAACCGATTCCGATGAACAACAAGATCGCTCGCGTGGGGATGGCTTCTTTCAGAGTCATGGCTAACGTCAACCTCAAAATCCGTGCCGCCCGGTGCTCCTATCTTAGCCACGATTTCGTCTTGGAGGGCCCGAATTTGGGTCGCGGAAGCCACAAAGTTGTTGAAAACAAGTGCTATTGCCAGGGATTCTCCTGCCGGGTCTGTGGAAAGGCCGCTGAGCGATGAGACCGAGCTCAGAGAACCTGTTTTGCCTCGGAAGTTGACCCCAGCGAGGCGGTTGGTCAGCGTTCCCTCGCCCGGCCCAGCCAGCCAGGATCGCCACTCCGGCCAGGTCCGATCGGCAAACAACAGCAGCTGGATCAAAACTCGTGGAGTAACCAGGTTGTGCCGAGACAGGCCGCTGCCGTCGATCGGGCGAAGATCGTCGGGATCGATGCCTGCGGCCGCCACGAGTCGCTTCTCCATGCGGTCGGCGGCCTCGGCGTAGGGCTCGTTGGGGTCCGCAAAGGGAGCCTCCGCGCACGCAGCGTTCAGCATGAGGCACTCGGCCAAGAAGTTGTCACTCTTAACCAGACACTCACGAACGATCTCGCTCAGCGGCGGAGCTTCCAGAACCACATCCGGCGAGCGATTCGGCACGGCCGCCACGGGAGCCGTGAACTTGGTGCCCAGAGCAAGCGCGGCGGCTCGTTCGGGGTCAGGAACAGCCAAGGTATCAAGGCGCTGGGTCTCCTTGGGAAGAATCGACGGCACCCAAGCCGTGCCGCGTATAGGGTCGTAACGAAGCTTACGGCCCGGCTGAGTTGACACACCATAGTTCGCCGGGCGGAACACCGGCTTGCCACCTTGGTTCCACAGCTCAAAGCCGCCTCGATCCACCGCAAAGGCGGAAGGCTGGGCGGCGTAACGATTTGGAAGGTCGTCGTGCTCCCAAGTCGGGGGAATTCCGGCACGGTAGGGTGCCTTCAAGTACAGCTTGGTTCCGGGGGGAACCTGAAGCAGTTCACGTGCGGTGACGAGGTCCGCGTAGGTCAGCATCGGATGAGCGACCGCTTCGACGTGGATCATATCGTGCGTCTTCCACAGCCGCACCTGGCCGCGGTATTCGGGCCCGAGCACCAACAGTGCATAGATGCACGACAAGATCTTCTGGTTGCTGGCGGGCACCATTCGGCGGTCAGCATTGCGGGAGTACCGCAAGTTGCCTGCGGCATCGGAGATGGCGGCTCCGACGGTCGCGCCACGAGTCACGGGGCGATCGAGATAGGCGTCGAGGTCTTGGGCACCCGATGGCGCGGCCGAGAGAGCAACGACCAGAACCAGCCACTTCGGGCTACAGAACTTCGGCATCGCCGTGCATATAGGCATCGAGCACCTCATCCGGCTTCCCTTCTCGTTCAATAACGCCGTGATGCAGCCAAACGCACCGGTCGGCCAACATCCGAGCCTGATCGAGATTGTGGGACACAAACAGAATGGATCCGCCGTTCGCGCGGAACTCGTTGATCCGAGTGAAGCACTTGGCTTCAAACGCATAGTCTCCGACCGCAAGGACTTCATCGACGATCAGGAGCTCCGCATCCACATGCACCGCAACGGCAAACCCCAGCCGCGCAAGCATTCCGCTGGAATAGGAACGCACCGGCGCGTCGATATGGCGGTGGAGTTCGGCAAAGTCGATGATCGCATCGGTTCGCTCGAGGATCTGCTTGCGCGTTAGGCCAAGGATCACGCCATTGAAAAAGACATTTTCGCGGCCCGACAGGTCGGGGTGGAAGCCGGCCCCCAGTTCGAGCAGCGGCGCAACGCGGCCGTTGACCTGAATCTGCCCCGAGGTCGGCTTGTACACCCGGGCGATCAGCGCGAGCAACGTGCTCTTCCCCGCCCCGTTTCGACCCACGAGCGCGACCGTCTCGCCGCGTTTGATTTCGAGGTCGATGCCACGAAGCACCTCCAGCCGTTCGATCCTTCGCTGTCGCCACCAAAGCATGGCGGTCTTCAGCGAACCCGATCCGCTGTGGCTCAGCAGGAACGTCTTGTGGAGGTCGCGAATCGAGACGATGGAGTCGCTCATGGCCGCTCGACGAACCTCCATTTCATTCGATTGAACACGTGGTAACCAAGAACGAGAATCCCGAATGACATCAGTGCGGCGATGCCGAACAGCCCCCAATCCAAGTCGAGCGGCTGAAGCGTTTCACCGCCCATTCGAACCGGCGTCGGCGCGAGGAGCACCTTTTTGTAGGTGGTGCAAAGCGTCGCCATCGGGTTCAGGTGATACAGGATGTAGAGCAGGTCGCCGCGCGGGCCCATCTGAGACGTCGCATGGCGGACGTTCTCGCTGAAGTACATCACCGGTGTGAGGAAGAACATGATGTACAGCACCGCGCCCATGATGTACTTCACGTCTTCGTAGAACGTGTTCAGTGCGCTGATGATGAGACTGAGCCCGGTCGCCAACGCCAAGTTCACGAGCAACACCAGCGGCAGGATCACGACGGTCGGCCGAATCGGAAACTCACCCGGTGTTCGCAGCCAAACCAGAATCGAGATCACCACAAACACGCCGAGCGCAAGCACCAGATGGATGAAGTTGGCGAAGATCTGGGCGAGAGGCAGCACCTCGCGCGGGAAATACACCTTGCGCACCATCGGCAGCGACACGAGGATCGACTGCGCCGAGTCCATCAGTGCGAACTGGAAGAACGCGTAGGGGATGTAGGCGGCAAGCACGTAGAGCGTATAGCTGCCCACGCCTTGACTCAGGAAGTACTTGAAGACGATCGACATCACCAAAGCGGTGACGAGGGGATTGACAAGCGACCAGAGAAATCCCAGCGCGCTGTTCTTGTAGCGGATGCGCAGTTCCCGCTCGGTGAGGCTGATCAATAACTCGCGGAACCGCCACAGCTCCTTGAGTTCTGCCCACATGACGCCGATTCTACCTACCGGCAACCTGAATCAGATTCACCGTGAGCTGGAGGGTGGCGTTGGGCGGCACGATCGGCACCAGCCCGGTCTGGCCAAAGGCCCGCTCCGGTGGAAAGGCGGCGAGCCGGATTCCGCCGGTCCGCATCCCAACCACGGCGCGGCTGAGCAGATCATACGGCTCGGCCGTGACCACGAACGTAAACGGCAACCCACGCTTGCGCGAGTTCGCGAGTTCGTTTCCCTCGGGGGTCGCCGCGAGGAAGTGGATGGTGACCCGGTCGCCGATTACAACGGCATTGCCCGAACCGACACGCAACTCCTGCCAGCCCGGCTCGAGGTTGGGCACATTGCCCCACACCGAGAGGCCGATGCCGAGGCTAACCAGCGCGTCTTTGAACATGTCTACCCACTAAGGATAGACGGACACAACCTGCCAATGTTGCCGGGTGTTTAGCTCTCGAAGTAACCGACCGAGCGGTAGCTGAGCCCCAGTCGAGTTGCGGCATGACGCAGGGCTTCTAGCTGGGTGTCGAGATTGCTGCGATCGCTGCTGCCCAGACTGCGGCGGGCGGCGAGCAAGTGGTCGGTTCCGCATCGGATCAAGTAGGTCTCGGCGGCCGAGGCGTTGCCGGTAAGGCTCAGGGCCTCGCTGATCTGCTCGCGCAAAACGCGGTCGTCCAGCGAAGCCGAAACGAGGATCGAGCCAGCGTAGCCAACCAGCATGCTGCCGAACATGATGCCGAAGCCCATCCAGAACCGGTCCACAAAGGACACTTGCCCCAGCAACACGATGCAGAATCCGATGAAGGTCGTAACCAGCCACGGGGCCCAAACGTAGGCGGGGCGCATGAAAACGCCTCGCAATCTCATGCAGAACGCAAGCGCGAGACCGAAGTCGATTTCGGCATCGGTCAGGTCGGTCAGTGCCTTCTCGGAAACGCGGACCGTCCACCCCGAGACGCGGATGCGCAGCGCTTCTCGCCCCCGCGAAGAAACCACCCGCACTCGCGGGATAGAGGTTTCGAGTCGGCGGGCGAGGTGCTCGACACGTTGGACGAATTCTTGCTCGGTCATGAGTCTTCTTGACTTTATGATCGGCACGCGAGGTGGTGGATTGCAGGACGTCGCCCGATAGCTCGTGGTTGTACGGGGCTCGGGGGCTCGGGGCTCGCAGGGTTGGACATCCGACATCCGACATCCGACACGCCAACAAGCCAACACGCCAACTTGCCCATCCCACCACAAAGCAAGAGGGCCCTCCGTTTCCGAAGGGCCCTGCTCAACAGGAGGTGCTCACCCAACCTCAAGCACGAGGTTGGTTTGGCCGAAAGTGCGTGTGTCGCAACCGACGACATCGCTGCCGCGGTATCGACTCCCGCTTCGCCTACGGAGTTAGCTGTCGGGTTCGGGCCAAGAGTTACCCTAGGGGACCACGATCGGCCTCCATTCACCCCAAGTTACGGTTCCCCCGCTCCCCGGTTGCCCGGAGATTAGACGTGGCTTTCGCCATATCTTGAGACGAAGACAAGCCGCCCAAAGGTTCCCTTTTGCGTCGGCTTTGTGCCATAATCCCATTCGGCCTCAGGAGGCCCCGATTTCATGAAGGCAGATATCCATCCCGCGAATCATCCCGTGCTGTTCATCGATGGCGACCACGAGTGGGTCGGCGTTTCGACGCTCACGTCGAACGAAACGAAGGTCATCGAAGGCATCACGCACTATGTGGTCCCGGTGGACATCAGCGCGTTCAGCCATCCGTTCTACACGGGCACGAAGCGTCTCGTCGATACCGCCGGCCGCGTCGAGAAGTTCATGCGCCGCTACGGCAACCAGATGCAGAACCAGGGCAAGAAGTAAGCCCTCTTCATCCGGTTTCAGTTTGCGAGCCCTGCCGATTCGGCAGGGCTCGTTTTGTTTTCAACCACCCAAGCGCCAAGTGTAGGCGCAGGTTTCGAGTCCCGCAGTGACGAGGCCCTGCGCTCCATGCCGAGTTACGCGGGGCCTCGGCTCTCGCAAGCTCGCGACTCGAAACCCGCGCCTACTTTCACGTTCATGGCGCTGACGGAGCAGCGCCCTCCCAGCAGGCCTCAATCCTTCAGCTTCCCTTCCCAACCCCGCGGGGTCGGACGGTAATACACCCGCCCCCGCAGCGTTTCCGGCAGGTGCTCCTGATCCACTTTTGCGTCCTCGGCGTCGTGGGCGTACTGATACCCTTCTCCGTAGCCGAGGTTCTTCATGAGCTTTGTCGGCGCATTGCGCAGGTGAAGCGGCACCGGGTCGTTCCTGGTTTCCTGGACGTCCTTCACCGCCTCCTTGTAAGCGCGGTAAACCGCATTGCTCTTGGGGGCCAGCGCGAGGAACACAACCGCTTCGGCGAGGGCCAGAGCCGCCTCGGGCATCCCCATGGTGTGAACGGCCTGTTGCGCGGCGATGGTCAGCGGCAGAGCCTGAGGCTGCGCAAGGCCGATATCTTCAGTCGCCATGCGGATCAGCCGGCGCGCGATGTACATCGGGTCTTCCCCACCCTCCAGCATCCGCGCCAGCCAATAGAGCGAAGCGTCGGGGTCGCTGTCGCGCACGCACTTGTGCAGCGCAGAGATCAGATCGAAATGCTGCTCGCCGCCTTTGTCGTAGGCGATCTGCCGACGCTGGATGACTTCCTTGACCTGTTCGAACGTGACGGGGTCCTCACCGGTTGCGGCGGCGAGTTCGAGCATGCCCAGTGCCGCCCGAGCATCGCCATTGGCCAGGTTCACAATGAGCGCCTTGGCCTCGGGCTCGAAGTTGGCCCTCAGCCCCCGCTCATCATTCAAGGCGCGATCGATGACTTCGTTGATGCTCTCGTCGGTCAGCGGCTGCAGCACGAAAACGCGCGCCCGCGACAGGAGCGCCGAGTTCACCTCGAAGCTCGGGTTCTCGGTAGTGGCTCCGATCAGCGTGATCGTGCCGTCTTCGACCACGGGCAGAATCGCGTCCTGTTGAGCCTTGTTGAATCGGTGAATCTCGTCGATGAACAACACGGTGCGGACTCGCTCGCGCAAGGCTCGACGAGCCTGGTCGATGATCTTGCGAAGTTCGGGGACGCCGGCCTGGACAGCGCTCACCTTCGCGATGTTGGAGCTGGAAAGCTTCGCCAAGATGTCCGCGAGGGTGGTCTTACCGACGCCCGGCGGCCCCCACAGGATGATCGAGCCGAGTTTGCCGGCCTCGGCCGCCTTGCGGAAGGCGCTGTCGGGACGGGTGAGATCGGGTTGGCCGATGATGTCGTCGAGCGTTTGCGGGCGCATCCGCGCCGCGAGCGGCATGGAGGCGAGATCGGGCTCGACTGGACCGAACAAGTCGCCTTCGCTCATGATTCGATTGTGGCGCGGGGCGGAGAGGATTGGCTCGGCTCAGCGAGGTGTCGCTCGGGTCGGCGCGGACAGGAGTGCCACTCAGAGCATCGATTGTCATCCACTAATCTGAAATCTGGCCTCTGCAACCTGCAATCTCTGTCCTGTGTACAATACTGCCCGTGGAAGATCTGGCCGCACGCACAACCGAACTCGCTGACCTCATGGACGAGTTTCGCCTCGAAGAGGCCAAGCTCGAGGGCGACGGCTGGAAGGTCGTGCTCCGTCGGAAGAGGCGAACAAACGGGGGAGGAGCGGTGCTCGTTTCGTCGGCCAACAGCGAATCACCCGCCGAGGATCCGATCGAGGATGACCCAATCGCCGCGACGCCAGTGACCCCAACCGGCATCCCCGTCAACAGCCCGATGAACGGCATCTACTATGCGTCGCCGAGCCCTTCTTCCCCGCCGTTCGTAAAGGAAGGCGAGTCGGTCATGGCGGACCAGGTGGTGGGGTTGATCGAAGCGATGAAGGTCTTCAACGAGATCGTCGCCCCAATCAGCGGCACGGTGATCAAGCTCGTCGCCAAGAATGGCGAGTTGGTCAATCCGGGCGACCCTTTGCTGTATATCGGCTGAAGAGTTGAATGTCGGATGTGGGATGTCGGATATGCCTTCGATGCGCCACATTCCACATCCAACGCTCCACACACGACCCGTAGCACTGTGGAAAACTTGTCGGTCGGTGCCTAGGTTCAGCAGGTAATCTCTCCGGGTTCCGCAGCAGGTGCGGAGCATTCCGCCGATCATGATCTTCCGCGACCATTTACGATTGTCGATGGTGGTGCTAGCGCTAGGCGCTTCGCTGCTTGCTTGGCCCCAGACGGGTGAGCCGCCTGTTAAGCAGACGCCCCCTCCTACGGAGCAGAAGCAACAGGAGGACCCCCTCCAAAAGATTCGGGATGCCCAAGGTCGCAGTTCCAAGGCTGTGGACACGTTCACGATGGATACCGTTGGCGTGCGCCGCGGCAAGGTCAAAGAACTCATCACGTTTAAGGCTCTTGTGCGCAATAGCCGCCAAGAGATCGTGAGCCTGCTGTTCTCCTTGCAGGATGCACCCCGCGATGCTCAGATCGACCCGAACACCGGGACGTTCGCCTGGGTGCCGATGCAGGCCGGCTCTTACATTTTTGACATCGTTGCCACCGATCCCGCGGACCCGCTCAAGACCGCGCGGCAGCGCGTGACGATCGTCGTTACGAAGCCGCTCGAGCACTTTGGCTACGAGTTCTTCGCCGCTCCCCGGGCCGCAATCATGGGCCGAATGATGGCGATCCAACAGGGACTCGCCAAGCCCGGGATTCCCTTCTCGGCCAGGCAGGGCATGTCGGATAGCCTGCTTCCCGACGCCGTTAACCAAGCCGTCAATCCCGATAGGGAACTCGGGTTCCCGCCAAAAACCGGAAACGGGAACGGCAGTGGCAATGGCAATGACAACGGGAACGGCAATGGGAACGGCAAAGCCGGCACGAATGGCCAGCCTCCAACTCAGGGCGGCAACGGCCAAACCGGAACAGAAACCGGACAGACGCCCCCCGTGCATGGAGGGCAGGCGACCCAGCCTTCGACTTCGTTTGGCCAGCCGAATCTGAACCCGTGGAGCGTCGCAACGCAGGGCCAAGACCCCAGCTTTATCCAGTCGATCGATGCCCTCAAGTACTTTGTCGGCCCGTTCGATATGATGGGCTCGAACGTGTTTGTTCCCGCGCCCGAACGATACCAACTCGGGACCGGGGATGTGCTCAACCTTCGCGTGTGGAGCCCAACCGTCGATGCGAAGGAGTACACCGCGAAGATCGACGCGCAAGGCGGCATCAATCTCCCCACCAGCGGTCGGCGTCTAGTGCTGCGGGGTCAAACGCTGGCCCAAGTCGAGGGACTGCTCCGCAAGGAACTGCGGCGTGATCTCCGTGACGCGGATGTCACCGTCACGCTCCGCGAACTGCGGACGATGACCCTGACCGTCCTCGGTGAGGCGTTCATGCCTGGCAGCTATCAGGTCCCGGCCGTGGCGACGCTCTTCAATGCGATTTACATGTTTGGTGGCCCGACCGAAAACGGCACGCTCCGCCGAATCGAGCTGCGCCGCAACGACGGCACCAAGCGCACTTTCGATCTCTACAAGTTCCTCGTGTATGGCGAGAGTCAGCAAGATGTGCCGCTGCAACCCGGCGACACGATCTTCATACCGCCCGTCGAGAGCCGCATCACCGTTCAGGGTGAAGTCGGGCGTCCGGCGATTTACGAATCCTTGCCCGGAGAGCGGCTGAAGCAGATCCTCGGATTCGCGGGCTCGGTCAAGCCGACGGGCGTCTCTCAGCGCATCTCGCACTCCACCGTCGCGCCCGGTCAGGGCCTCAAGCTCGTCGACGTCGACTTAACCGCTACTGGCCCTGCGAACGACCCTCCGGTCTACGCAGGCGACACCATCGACGTGTTCTCGGTCCGGCCTGAACTCACCAATGTGATTACCCTGGAGGGCGCCGTGGACCAGCCGGGCCAGTACGCGCTCGCCGAGGGTATGACGGTGCTCAGCCTAATCCAGCGCGCCCGCGGGCTCTTGCCGGACGCCTACCGCGCCCGAGCCGACCTGTTCCGGCAAAACGACGACAAGTCGCTGACCCTGATTCCCATCGACCTGGCCAGTGCGCTTGCGGGCGATGCAAGCCACAATGTTCCCCTGAAAGCCTTCGACCGGCTGAAGATCTACGGAGTCGATGATGTCCAGTGGATGGGAACGCGGCAAGTGATTGTCCGCGGTGCCGTTCGCAAGCCGGGCTCGTTCTACCGAGCGGACAGCATGCGCGTCGTCGACCTACTCATCCAAAGCGGCGGGCTCTCCGGCGAGGCCTTCCAGGAACAGGGCTTCCTGCAGCGCTACAACGACGATGGCACCATCGGCGATGTCATCAAGATCGACTTCCGCAAGGTCGCCGTGGGCGATCAGCAGCACAACGTCGAGTTGCGGGACCGCGACGTGCTCATGGTTCAATCGGTGACGGAAGCGCAGTTTGTACCGGAGCAGCAGGTTCAGGTGTTGGGTGCGGTGCAGAGCCCGGGGACCTTCACGCGAGCCGCCAACCTGCGACTTGCCGATCTTCTTCAGATGGCAGGCGGCCTCATGCCCAATGCCGGGGACATGATCGAGATCGCGAGTGCTCGCGTTCCCGACGGCACCAAGGCGAGGCAGTATCGAGTCGCCGACGTGCTGAGCGGCGCGGCCAACCCCGAGATCGAGGCGGGTGACCTCGTCTCCGTACCCCAGCTCAGCCAGTTCCAGATGAGCCCGCGCACGGTGATTCTGATGGGCGCGGTAAAGCGCCCTGGCACCTATGCCATCAACGCTACGACGGAGCGAATCTCCGATCTGATCGAGCGAGCCGGTGGACTTAACCCGACCGCGTTCACCCGCGGTGCGCAGTTCGTCCGTGAACCCGGGCGCTTGTCGACCCTCTCTCAGGTGCGCCTCTCTCCGCGAATCCGTGAGGTTCTGGAGCGCGTCAACGAGGAAGAGTACAAGCGCGCGATGGCCAAGGCCGAAGTCGAGAAGCTGCGAGTTGTGAAGAGCATCGCCGGAGGATCGACGTCGGACACGAATGTGGCCGCCGCCGCCCTCGGGTTGGGAGCGGCGGGAGCCGCGCTGCCCAAGAATGAAACCCTCCCCAAGGTTCAGCTGCAAGGGACCACGGTCAGCCCGGCGCGTGAGTTTGAAGACCGGGAGCTGAGCCCCTTGGGCAACCTCAACGTTCGCCTCGATGAGGCCCTGAAGCATAAGGGGTCCCCGGCCGACCTCGTCCTCGAAGAAGGCGATGTGATCATCGTGCCTGAGACGCCGTCCACGGTGACGATCGGAGGCGCGGTCATGGTGCCGTCCGCGGTGCTGTTCGTCTCGGGGAAGACGGTTAGCTACTACGTCGAACGCAGCGGCGGTTTCACCGTCGATGTGGCGAAGGATCGAATTCTCGTGATCCGGGCCGGTGGTGAAGTTCTCCGAGCAACCGCACGCACGCGCGTCGAGCTTGGCGACTTCATTTTCGTTCCTTCCAAGGTCATGGCCGAGCGGCTCTCCGATCGGCAAGCCGATATCGACGCAATCTCGAAGAACATCACGTCAGCGGGCATCATCTTCGCGATCATTCGTTCGCTGCTGCCCTGATGAGCAAGCGTGTTGCGGTCGTCGGCGCAGGGGTCATCGGCCTCTGCGCCGCTGCCGAGGCCGCCGAACGGGGGCACCAGGTGGTCGTGTACGACCGTCAACCGGAGGACGCCGATCGATGCTCAACCGGCAATGCCGGAATGGTCGTCCCCAGCCACGTCATCCCACTCGCGGCCCCGGGCATGGTCGGTCTGGGGATGCGCATGATGCTCAACCCTCGGGGCCCGTTCCGCATTCGTCCGCGGCTCGACCTCGATCAGCTGCGCTGGATGTGGCAGTTCATGAGGTCCGCGAACCAGCAAAACGTGGACGCTGGCGGTCCTGCCCTTCGCGACCTCAGCTTGCTCTCGCGCAAGCGCTATCTTGAACTCGCCGAGGCAGACGACTTTGGCCTCGTTAAGCGGGGCCTGGTCATGGTGTGTCAACGCCCAGAGACCCTAGAGGAAGAACGCCACACCGTGGAGTTCGCTCGAAAGCTCGGCTTGACCGCCGAGATGCTGAACGACGAAGAACTGGCCAAGCTCGATCCAGGTGTCCGCTACGCCGCCGTTGGTGGCGCTTTCTTTCCCGACGACTGTCACCTGAACCCCGCCGCTTTCCTGACCTCGCTGCGACGACGAGTTCGGGCGGCGGGAGGCACGTTTCACTACGGTCAGCAGCCGAAGGACCTAGGGACGATCGAGGCCGATCACGTGGTCCTTGCGGCAGGGGTTTGGACCCGCGAACTCGCTCGTCAGATCGGACTGAATCTGCCCCTCGTGTCGGGCAAAGGTTACTCGATGACGTTGAACCAGCCACCCGTGCTTCCCGAGGTATGCAGCATTCTCGTGGAGGGTCGCGTCGCCGTCACCCCGTTGGGTGCAAGCCTGCGCGTAGGAGGGACGATGGAGATCGGGGGCGCCGAGGGAACGATCGACCAACGGAGAGTCGACGGCATCGCCGACAGTTTCTGCCGGTATGTGCCCGCCTGCCCAAGGAACGCCTTCGACGGCCAACCCGTGTGGCACGGTCTACGACCTTGTTCGCCCGACGGACTGCCTTACATCGGCCAAGTCGATCGCTACACGATCGCCGCCGGACACGCCATGATGGGGCTCAGCTTAGGGCCGGCGACAGGCATCGTCGCGGCCGAGCTCATCGACGGCCATCCGCCTACGGTGAATCTTTCGGCATTTGATCCGCGGCGCTTCGCGTGACGGTAATCACGAACAGCGTTCCGCCTTGGTTTCCTGCGGCTTCGTTGGCGGTGACGCGGACTCGTTCGCCCCGAGAGTTCAGGCCCTCGATGACCACGGCTCCGCCCGCCCGTGTTTCGACCGCCTCGACAAGGCGAGCCATGTAGAAAGCGGCCACTTCGTCAACCGACCCCGCCGTCTGCCGATACGCATCGAGGGTGATCCCTTCTCTGCCGACGGTCGCGACGCCATCCATGCCGCCGCCATCCAGAGCCGCTGAACTCTTGAAGACTTCGACGCCGAGTTCCTGCGCCAGCTGAGCCACGTCCTCGGTCGGCTTAGGGGCTTGCTCTGCTTCACGTTGAATTTCCGCTGCGGTCTTCCCGGGCGGCCCTCCGCAACCCACGGCGATCAGGAGCACGAGCCAAGCGGCAAGCACGCTACGCATGATCAGCTCTTGCGGACCAACTTCAGCACCGTATGCCCCCGTAGCTTCTGCTCGATGTAAGGGTCGTCGGGGTACTCCGTGACCACGATCTTAAAGCCGCCTTCGGACTTTGCATCGGCTTTGATCGTGTGCCCCGTCTTGAGGTCGAGGTCAAAATCGATCTTCGCCTTAAGCTGGAACCCAATCTCGTTGAAGTGGACCGCCATCTTCGAGAGGTCGACGGTGTCGCGAATGAACTGAAGCAGGTCGGTCTTCATGTCCAGCGTCGCGACCACGCGATGCACCTTCTGGCCGCCCGACTCAACGATGCCATCGTAGGTGTAGACGTAATCGAGCCGCTGCATCACCATCTTGCCGTCTTTGCTCGCGAGTTTTTGGGGCGAGTAGCTGACGGTGCGACGCCACGAGTCGCCCTTACTCACTTCGCGGATGTCCAGCTTGGGCTGGAAGTCGATCGCACTGTCGATCGATCCAATGAACAGCGCAAGGCGTTGGATCTCGCTGACGAACTGGCCGAGGATTCCCCCCAGGGCCCCCTGTTGACCCGCAACGCCTACCGGAGCCACCGCAAACAGGCCTCCACCGGGCTTTGCAGCCGGTTTCTTGGGCGTCAGGTCCTTCACCTCGAGGAACTCATTGATCGGGCTCAACGTGATGAGCAGGTCGAAGTTTGGCTTTTCGACCGTCTTCTTGCCCCCTTCCTCGATGTTCATCGTCGGACGCTTGTATCGAAAGTCGTAGATGCCATCCGGTTTGGTGCCGGTGGCTTCGGCGGTGAAGTCGTAGGCGATATCCACCGTCGATGGGATGAACGTGGTGACCCCGATACTCTGTGTCTCGGTCACGAGGTACGAGCGGACCGAATAGTCGAGCTTCTCGCCCGGCTTCGAGGTTCGCTGCAACTGAACCGGCGCATCCGTCGATACTCCGATCGCCGCTAAAAGTAGGAGCGCAGTCATCATGGTCTCTCTTACGACGCTTTGACGTGATGCATAACTTCGGCGATGTACTCTTGCGTGCTGGCCTTCCCACCGAGGTCTCCGGTCAGGCACTTGCCGTCGTCGCAGACCCTCATGACCGAGTTGGTTATCCGATCCGCCATCTCAGGCTCGCCCAAGTGGCGCAGCATCATGACTGAGCTGAAGATCAGCGCGGTTGGATTCGCCACGCCCTTCCCCGCGATGTCCGGGGCCGAGCCGTGTACGGCCTCAAAGACCGCGTGGTGGGTGCCGATGTTCGCACCTGGTGCCAGGCCCAAGCCACCGACCAAACCTGCGCAGAGATCACTTACGATGTCGCCGTAGAGGTTCTCGGTCACGAACACGTCGAACTGCTCAGGACGCGTCACGAGCTGCATGCAGCAATTGTCGACGATGATGTCGTCCGCCTGAATGTCGGGAAAGTCATTGGCAACGCGATAGAACTCTTCTAGAAACATCCCGTCGCACAGTTTCATGATGTTGGCCTTGTGCACCGCAGTCACCCGCTTACGCTGCTGCCGGCGCGCCATACCGAACGCATAGAGACAGATACGGTGGCACCCGGGTCGGGTGATGACCTTCACACCCTGGGCCATGTCGGGATGGGGCTGAAACTCGATGCCCGCGTACAGGTCTTCCGTGTTCTCGCGGACGATGATGATGTCGAGGTCCTTGTGCGCAAAGGGCCCTTTGACGCCGGGCAAGCTCTTGGCGGGACGAACGTTGGCAAACAGATCGAGAGCCTTGCGGAGGGCGACGTTGGCACTGGAGTGCCCCGTGCCGCTGGGTGTCGTAGTCGGGCTCTTCAGGGCAATGCCGATCTCCCGGATTCGCTCGATGGTCTCCTGGGGCATCGCCGGCAGTCCCTTCTCGACTGCGGAGAGTCCCGCCTCAAGGGGAATCCAAGTGGCCTCAAAGCCCACTGACTCCAGGACCATCAGGGTGGCATCCATAATCTCGGGGCCGATGCCATCCCCGGGGATAATCGCAATCTCGCGCTTTGACATACTCCCCTAATTCTGGCGGATTTCGAAGCCGGAGTTAGGCTCCGATCGGGTCCGGCAACGAATCAGAAATACGGCGCTCGAGTTCTTCTAGACGATCTTGGATGTTGCTGGAGAGTGCCTCGGGTTCGCCAGCGCAGATTTCCTGGCGTCGACGCCAAGCGAGCAACAAGCCGACGGTGCCCAACGCAACCGTAATCAAAAGCACACTTTTTCCACCACGCACGGGTCTGTTTTACCTTTTCAGACGACCCACATGGAAACGGGGCCCGGATTCCCGAAGGAACCCGAGCCCCGCTGGTCGATCGCCTGCTTCTTTACTGAGGCCGCAGGGTAAGCACGTCGCTCACCGACTGGGACCGCTGGCTGAAGAAGGCCGTGATCTGGGTGGCCACCACTCGCGAGACCGGGAGGGTGTTCAGCGTGATCGTGACCGAACTGGCGCCTGCTGGGATCGTCACCGTCGCCGGGACCGCCACATACGGGGCACCGGTCGCGTTCAGATCCTTCTCCAGGTTGACCGTGAGACCGCCCGCCGGAGCGTTGCGATCGATGGTCACCGTGGCCTGCACCGAGTTGCCACCGATGACCGTGTTCGGGTTCAGCACCAACGACACCAGGGTCGGGGCGAGAACCTCGAGGGTCACCGTCCGGCTTGCGCCGGCGTAGCTTGCGGTGATGGTCACGCTCGTGTCCACCGACACGGCCGTCGTGGTCACGTCGAACCGATTGAAGGTGGTACCACCAGCGATCGGCACCGAAGCCGGAACCTGGACGATGTTCGCGTTACCGCTGACCAGCGGTACGCTGATGCCACCTGCCGGAGCCGGGACATTCATCGTCAGCGAGCCTCGAGTGGAGTCTCCACCAATCAGGCTATAGGTATCCAACGCCAGCTGCAGGATCCGCGGCGCGAATACCTTCAGGATGGCCGTGCCCGTCTTGCCCGATGGCAGGCGAGCCGTGATGACCACGTCGACGTCTGTCGCAACCGGGTTGCTCGTGATCGCGAACGTGCGGTTGTTGAGGCCTTGCGGAATCACCACCGACGTCGGCATGTTGATTGCGTTGGAGTTGCGCGTCAGCGTGACGGTAATACCGCCAACGGGCGCGTTACCGCCAATCGTGACCAAGCCGGTCGAGTTCTGCGTACCGCCGAACACCTGCGTCGGGTTCACCGACACAAGGACGCCGAGCGCCTGAACCTGCATCGTCGTGGTCGCCGTACGACCCGACTGCAGTCGAGCACTGATGACCACGGTGGTGTTGGTCGCGACCATCGATGTGGTGATCACGAACTTGCCAAGGGTCTGGCCGGCGTTGACTCGCATGCTCGAAGGCACCGAAGCCACTGCGGGGTTGCCGCTGGTGAGGTTCACCAGGGTGCCGCCCGCCGGAGCCGGAGCACTGATGACCACATCGCCCACGGTGTTCTGGACGCCGCCTACGACGGAGTTCGGATTGACCGTGACTTGGATGTTGAGTGCGGTGACCCGAAGGATCGCCGTGGCCGTAACGCCTGCCGGGGTTCGAGCCGTGATCGTTACATCCGTGTCGGCGCCCACCTGGAACGTCGGGATGTTGAACGAGCCCTGCGTCTGACCTTCGGCGATGATGATCGACGAGGTCACAACCGCGGCAGCGGTATTCGAGCTCGTCAGGCTGATGCGGACACCGCCCGTTCCCGCCGCCGCACCGAGGGTCACGTTACCGGTGGAGTTGAGGCCACCCGTGACGACCGGCGGATTAAGCGTGAGCGAGATGCTGAGCGGATTGACCGTTCGCGTAACCGACTTGACGAGCGGCGTCGGCAGCGTGTCCACGCTGGCGGTCAGCGTGACCGACGTGGGAACCGTAACGCTGCGGGTGATGCCCTCGAAGTTGACCGCGGATTGGCCCGAGTTGAGCTTCACCGTGGCCGGCACGATGCAGACATTGGTGTTGCTGCTCGTGAGGTTGAACGTGATGCCCGCGGCCGGAGCGACTTCGCCATTGCTGAGCGTGATGCCCATCGCGAAGTTCTGTGATCCGCCGACGACCGAGTTCGGATTCGCCGTAAGGGTGTAATCCAGCGGTCGGAGCGTCAGGTCGCGGAACCTCACCGGGTAGCCAGGCTTGTCGGTGCTGATTCGCGCAACGATGTTGCCGGGACCTCGGTGCAACTTCGTCGTGATGAGGAAGTTGTTCGAGCGGATCGCGCCCGGCGGCACATAAGCCTCGATCTGAGTCTTGGTGCCGAACGGAGCGTACGTTCCATTGTCCGTGTTGACCTTCACCCGGAAGCCGCTCGGCGAGGCCGGCTGAGTCAGGGTCACGTGACCCGTCACAATCGTTCCACCGAGGACGCTCACGTTGTCCAGATTGACCGCATCGATGCCGGTGGCATCCACGAAGATCGTTCCGGTACGAGACTGGATCGGATTCTTATCCAGCCGCTCGGCGATGACGTTGCGGAAGGTATTCCCCGTCGCGACGCCAGCCGTTGCCTTGAAGGTGGTCAACTTGCCCTTCTCGACGTCGCCACCCGCATCGCGGCGCACGTACACCGCGTAGGTGACCTGACCGTTCGGGAAGGTGACGCCAACCGGCGGGTTACCCGTCGAGCCCAGTCGAAGATCGACTCGGATCGGGGTCGGGCCGGCTTCGCCGTCGAGGAGCACGGTGCCGGTCGTCTGCTCACCACCGTTGACCCGGTTCGGGTCGAAGGTGAGGCTGCGCAGGCTGGCCGGAAGGATCTGCAAGACCTGCGAGCGCGTGACCTGAAGGTTCGGCGTCGTGACCTTGGTGAGAATGGTGACCGTCGCCGGCGTATCCACGCCGCGGGTCAGGATGTCGAAGGTCGCCGTCGTGTCGCCCGTAGGCACCACGAAGCTGCTGATCTGCGTACCGGCCGAATCAACCGCATAGGCGAGGGCCGGGTTGCTGGACGAGACGGAGACCGTCATGCCCGCTGGCGCAGGTCGGAACAGATTGACGCGACCCGTGACCCGGTTTCCACCAACGATGGTATTCGGGCTGAGGATCATGTTGGTCAGCCAAGGCGCGACCGTGAGGTTCGTCGTCTTGGTGTCGCCTTCGAGTTCCGCCGTAAAAGTTACGACGAACTGAGACACGACGTCCGAAGTGGTCACCCGGATCGGCGGGAAGGTCGTTTGGCCCTCCGGAATCACGATCTGGTCGAGCAGGTTGCCGCCCGCATCGACCGGACGGGCAACGGCTTCGTTGAGCGAGCGGATGCGAATCACCGCGCCGCCGGGCGAGGCCGGGCCGTTCAGGCTGATGTTGAGCTGCGCTTCTTCGGTACCCGCGACCGAACCCGGCGTGATGTCAATCGGGTTGAGCAGCGGAGACGGGCGAACCTTGACCTTCAGAAGGAATCCATCCCAGAAGGGCAGGTTAGGCGCGTTGTCATTGAACATCGTCGGCTTGAAGACGCCGGCGGTGGTCGGGAAGGCGACCTTGTTGGCTGCCGTCCAAGAGTTGGTCACACCAACGAGGTAGGCGTTGCGAGAGCGATCGACGTAGAGGCCGAGAGCCAGGTCGTCTTCTTCGCCGCCGAAGTAGCTACCGTAGAGCAGATTCGAACCGGCCTCATCGAGCGCCTGCAGATAGGCGTCACCGATGCGGAGCGGGTTGTTCGGACCGTTGTACGTGGTGTCGTCGCCGGTCGGCGTCGTGACGATGAACGGGTTGACGTAGCCGGCGATGTAAGCAACGCCGAGGTCGTCGACCGCGATGGCCTGCTGCGAACCGCCACCTCCCATGAAGGTCGAATAGACAAGCGAAGCGCCGTCGATCGCGATCTTGGTGGTGAAGTTTTCACCCGGCGGATTGAACACGGTGTCGAAAGCACCTTGGGTCCGCGGGAAGTCGACCGACTGGGTCGCACCGATGATGTAGGCGTTGCCCGAGTTGTCGATCGCAATCGAACTTGCCGATTCACCAGCGCTACCACCGATAAAGGTGGAGTAGTCCAGCGAGGTGCCGCTCGGCACCAGCTTCGAGACGAACGCGTCGCCGCCCTGCATGGTGGTGTCGAACGAACCGGCTACGGTCGGGAAGTTCGGCGAACTGGTCGAACCCACGAGGAATGCGTTGCCGACCGCGTCGACCGCGACGCCGGCGACGACATCGCTCTGGTTACCGCCGATGTGGGTGCCGTAGTCGTAAACATTGGTCGCGCTGATCCGAGCGACGAAGCCGTCGGTGTTGCCACCGCCAAACGTCGGCTGAAGCACGCCTGCGGTTCGCGGGAAGTTCGCGCCTTCCACCTGGCCGACAACATAGGCGTTGCCATTGCTGTCAACCCCAATATCGAAGCCGATATCGGCGGGCGGGAACGGGTTATCGGTGAACGAACCCATGTACGTGCCGTACTCGAGCGCGTTGCCGTTGGTCGAGATGCGCGCCACAAAGGCGTCGCCACCGCCGCCGCGGTAGATCGTCTGGACGGCATCCGGCGTGGTCGGGAAGGCTCCCGCCGAAGGAACGTCCGGCGAAGTGGTGATACCGGTGATCCACGCACGACCCTGAAGGTCGAGCGCGATGCCATACGCCTCTTCGGCACCGTTTCCGCCAATAACCGTGGAGTAGATCAGGCTGGTCGCGTCACTCGAAAACTTCGTGATGAACGCGTCGAATCCCTGAACCGTGTTATCGTAGGCTCCGTTGGTGATCGGGTAGTTCACCGAGGTGGTCGAGCCCGCGATGTGAGGCTGGTTGACATGGTCGACGGCGACGTCGTACGCAATGTCATCTCCAGGAGCGGCGATCGTCGCAAAGCCACCGTACAGCGTCGAATAGACGACGGGGTCGATGACCAGCGGCTTCGACGGATCGTAGCCGTCGACTTCGAATCCGAACGTGCCGTCGGCGTTTTTCACGAACTTACACTGGACTTGCCGGTCTTCGTTCGCGATGCGCTGGTAGGCGTACAGATCCGTGACCGCGACCTCGCCGTAGCGGGTCGTTACCGCCATGGTGTCGTCGTTCTTGATCCGAGCCGACTGCGCGCCGACGTACTTAAACTTGATGCTTTCGGGGCGGGCGCCGGGGGCGACCACGAGGTCGAATCGCGGGGCTCCGCCATCGCGATAAACACGCATGTTGACGCCCGTGTAAAGCTCGTTGACCCAAGCTTCATTGAACGTCTTCACCCCAGCGTGAGTGGTGTTCCCGCGGATGAAGTTGACTTCACCGGGGCGCTCGCCGAGTCCATGCGCGCCCGAACCCATGTTCGCGCCCATAAACTGCAGCTCGATAACTTGGCCCGACCGCGTGCGCGGCTTGGCCATGCCCTTGCCGTTCTGGCGCCAGGCGATGTCACCAAGCCGATAAAAGTCGTACTTGATGCCAGAACGGGTCACCCACACGTCCATGCCCTTCCACCCTGAGTAGAAGCGAGCATCCTCGTGCCACTGACCCTTGTTCTCGATGAAGCCGAAATCCCATCCATTGGGCTTGACAGCTTGCTTCGCAGGCTGCGGGGGCGGCGCGCCGGCAACCCCAGCGCTTCCAGCATCCGCATCCCGGAAAGCCAATCCGGCCATGGTAATGGCCAGGGCGCCTCCTAAAAAGGCTCCCCAACGCAACGTCGTTTTCCTAACGATCACCGACTTCCACCTCTTTCCCTTTGGACTGAATTGAACCGCGGGGCGACGCGATCCACGCCCAGTTACCCGTATTTTAACCACGTTCGGCGGAAATTGCATAGACCGAGGCGTGGTTGAATCATGCACCAGACGTTTTTTAGCGGGGGAAAGTTCTTGATTTCCTTCCTCCGCTGTCGGCGGGTCAATGGTCCCGAGGGATTTGGCCCCCTGCAACATTCGCCCTATAATCACCGACTAAGTAAACAGACGCCTCAGAGTTGAGGCAAGGAAACACAAACCATGTCGGGAAGCGTAAAGTTGGGACTGCTGATCATCGGGCTCGTGCTGCTCGGCGGAATGCTCCTAAAATTCACCCTCAGCCTCATCGCCTGGCTCACTCCGATCCTGATCGTCGTCGCTATCGGCCTGATCTTGTTCGGCGCGGCCTCGAAGAAGGCCCTCGGTGGCAGCCGCCGCCGGTATCTCCCATAAGCCCCGCAAGCCTCGAGCGCGGCCAGACGCGCTAACATAGGCTCATGCTCGCGGCCTGTCTCAGTCTTCTCACCTTCACCTCGGCCGACATGCCAGCGAAGGTGACCCGGGTGGCGTACGGCGTCCCCCACATCACCGCCCCCTCGCTCACCGAGGCCTTCGAGGGCATGGGCTACGCAGTTGCTCAGGATCGGCTGTGGCAAATGGAAAACAGTCGCCGAGTGGCCCTCGGCACGCTCGCCGAAGTCCTTGGGCCCGAAGCCGCCGCTTCTGACCGCGAGATTCTCCGGTCCGGCTACACCCACGAGGAGTTCGATGCCCAGTTCGCGAAGCTCCCCGCCGACATCCGCGACGCCTTCGACGCCTACGCTCGGGGGGTCAATCGGTGGATCACCGAGGCCAAGACCGCTCGGACGTTGCCCTCCGGCTATGCACAGCATGGATTTGAGCCCGCGCCATGGACCTCCCGCGACTCGGTAGCGATCGCGGTAAGGCTGTATCAGCAGTTTGGACGCGGAGGGGCCGGAGAGATCCGCAACATGGCCCTCCTGGGCTATCTGGGCTCGATGGCCAAACTCAAGGGGCGAGAACTCGATATCTTTGATGATCTTGCTTGGCAGAACGATCCCCGTTCGACGACGACCCTCAGCAAGCAGGACGAGGCGAAGAACCCGCCGGCGATCTTTGCGCCCTTCGACCGCAAAGTCACCGAGGCCCATCAGGCTCGGCTGCCCAAACTCAGCGTGCTCGAACTGCTTCCGGGCGTGCGGCTGGCGGAGCGGACAGAATCGACCCGGATTGCCGAGTCGGTCGCCGCTCCTTACAAAGTTGGCTCGTACGCCATCGTCGTCGATGCCAAGCGGTCCGCCAATGGCCGGGCGTTGTTGCTCTCGGGGCCGCAGATGGGCTTCCGCGCGCCCAGCATCGTGCACGAAGTCGGCATTGCCGTACCCGGACAGACCCTCGTGGGAGCAGATGTGCCGGGAGTCCCGGGGGTGATCGTTGGGCATACCGACCACCTTGCGTGGGGCTTGACGAGCGGCGTCGCTGACACCGACGACGTGTTCGTGGCTGAGCTCGTCGACGCCGACCATTACCGGTGGGGCAGCGAAACTCGACCGATCGAGACCGTCCGTCGGACGCTCAAGATCAAGGGACGGGATGACGAAACCATCATCCAGCGCCGAACCCACCTCGGCCCCATCGTGCTTGAGCCACGCTCGGCCAAGGTCGTCTTCATTCGACGCGCCGGAGCCGCGCAACGGGAAATGGAGAGCATGAAGGCGCTCTTCGGGCTGTACGCCGCAAAGTCCGTCAGCGAAGCCGATGCCGCCGGGCACCACGCCACGGCGAACTTTAATGTCTTTGTCGCCGACACGAAGGGCAACATCGGCTACCGATTTGCCGGGCTGATCCCCATCCGCGCTGAGGGCATTGACCCCCGCCTACCTACTCCGGCAGACCCCAAGTTCGATTGGCGCGGGTTTGTCACTCCAGCGCAGATGCCAAGCTCCATCAACCCTCGATCCGGCGTGCTCATCAACTGGAACAACAAGCCCGTGAGCTGGTGGCCCAATGGCGATACCCCGGCATGGGGCCGCATCTTCCGCGATAGTCTGCTGCGGACCGCCCTCGACAAGTCCAAGCTCGCCACAGCTGACCTCGAGTACGCCATCTGGCAAGTTGCGAGGCAGGACTACAACTACGCCGCGTTCTCGGGACACCTGAAGGGGATCGATCCTGATCTAGATGCCTTCGACGGGCGGATGCTCGCGGGCGACCCAGCCGCAGGACTCTACCGGCGGTTCTTCGACGAGATTCGAGTCGAACTTTTCACCGGTGCGGTGGGCAGCTTCCTCACCCCCGACAATTTCCGGCTTGCGCTGCAACCTTCGCTGATGCTGGACGCGCTGGAAGGTCGGACCAAGTTCGACTATCTCGCCGGCCGCAAGTTGGCCGACATCCTCAAAGCGGCGTGGGGACGAGTCGAGGGAGCGCGACGGGATGAGGCCTATCCTGACAACCTGAGATTCTCGCCGCCCTCGATCGGAGTCCCCGAAGAGCCCGCGATTCCCTACTCCGACCGAGGAACCGTCATCCAGATTATCGAGATGTTCCAGCGTCCGCGTGGCCGCAATGTGCTGACTCCGGGGATCGCCGAGATCGGACCCCACAGCCGAGATCAGGCTCCCTTGGCCCGGGCGTGGACTTACAAGCCGATGCTCGTACCAAAACCCTAGCTCGGTCGGGTAGAACCCGCCGCATGACAAGGCTTCTCATCGCGTCCGCGGTGGTGCTGGGTGCATCGATGCAACTGGCCGCCGCCCAAAAGAAGATCCTCGACCATTCGGTGTACGACGGCTGGAAGTCGATTCGAAGCACCTCGCTCACCGATGACGGCAAGTGGCTCGGCCTGATCATTGCCCCACAAGAGGGTGACCCCGTGCTGCACATCCGTTCGACTTCGAGCGAGAAAGCGTACGTGATCGACCAGGGTTCGACATTCCGATTCTCCGGCGATTCCAAGTTCGCGGTCATCACCGTTTCTCCAAAGAACGAGGAGATGAAAAAGGCGCGCCGCGATAAGGTCAAGCCGGAAGATATGCCGAAGACGGCGCTGCTGATCCTGAACCTGGAGACGGGCGACAAGTTCGAGAAGGAGAAGGTCACCAGCTACTTGATGGCTGAAGAAGACATGGGTTGGGTGGTGTACCGTCCCGAGCCGCCGCGGCCGACTCCGGCAGCCCCTGGGGCCGCCCCTGGAGGTGCACCGGCACGGCCCGCCGAGGGACAAGCGAAGCCCGCCGACCAGAAGCCGAAGAAGAAGACTGAGCATCGCCCTGGTGAGACCCGGATTCTGCGCGAGTTGGCAACTGGCAAGGAGACAACGCTCACCGATGTCGCCAACCTGCGGTTCAACCGCACGGGCAGCCACATGGTGGTTGCACTCAGCACCAAGGACGGCGAGAAGGACGGCGTCGTTGTCTACGATTTAGCTGGAGGCAAGACAACAACCGTCGCCGAGGGGTTAGGCCGCTACAACAGCATCGTCCTCTCGAACGACGGCAGCAAGGTCGCGTTCCTGACCGACCGCGACGACTATGCGGCGAAGCGACCCACGTTTGCGCTTCACGTCGGGCCGAGCAACGGCGCAACCAAGCCGATGACTTTGGACAGCGTTCCGAAGGGCTGGAGCCTTGCCGACAGCGGCAATGTCCGATTCAGCGAAAGCGGGGCCCGCGTCTTCGTCCCAACCCGACCCACCCCTCCGGAGGAAGTACCGAATCCCATTCCTGAAGAGGAGCGCGTATCGGTGGACCTCTGGTCATGGACGGATCCGCTGATGATGCCGCAGCAGCTGCTTCAAGCCGGGGCCGAAAGGAACCGGACATTCGACGTGATGCTCGATGTGGCGAGCGGTCGAACGGTTCGGCTGGCCGACGAAATGACGACGTCGGTGAGCGTTTCCAACAAGATGGATGGGCAGTATGCGCTCGCCAGCTCCAACCGCAACTACCGCCGCGAGATCTCGTGGGGTCTGAGCTACACGGATTACGACCTGCTCGATCTGACCACAGGCGAGCGGGCTCGCTTGCTTACCAAGTTCTCGGGATCGTTGATCCTCTCTCCGACGGGGCGGTTCGCTTACGGCTTCGATCGCCCGGCCCAAGAGGTCTTCGCGATCCATCTCTCGACTGGGAAGCGTGCCGCGCTCAACCAGGGCATTCCGCACCCGGTGTTCAACGAGATCAGCGACGTGCCTGACGACCCCGGCATGTACGGCTTCGGCGGTTGGATGAAGAACGACGACGCGGTCGTTATCTACGATCGATTTGACGCCTGGCAGTGCGACCCTACGGGCAAGAAGGCTCCGATCCGGCTCACGTTCGGTCGAGAGACGCAGCAGGCCTACCGACTCCTTCGGCTCGACCCCGAGCAGGAGGATGTTGGCGGCCAGATGTATGCCTCAGTGACCGACCAACGAAACTACGCATCGGGCATCTACCGCATCGACTTTACGTCGACACGTCCCATCGCGACGAAGCTCATTTGGGGCGACAAGCGATTCGGCGTTGCCGCGTTCTCGAAGAAGTCGGATCGCATGGCGATCACTCGGCAAGACTTTGTTGAGTTTCCCGACGTGTGGCTAACCGACAAGAACCTGAGCAATCCGATCAAGGTCACCGACGCCAATCCGCAGCAGAAGGAATACAACTGGGGCAAGGCAGAACTCGTCTACTGGCGATCCAACGATGGTGAGGAACTCACAGGCATTCTGATCAAACCGGAGGACTTTGACTACGGCAAGAAGTATCCGATGATCGCTTACTTCTACGAGCGAGACTCGGACACCGTCCATGGCTACCGGCCGCCCGCTCCGAGCGCATCGACGATCAACCTGCCGATGTACGCCAGCAACGGCTACCTCATCTTCATTCCGGACATTCCCTACAAGAATGGCTATCCGGGTGAGAGCGCGGTGTCGGCAATCACGAGCGGAGTCAACAGCATCGTCGCCCGAGGCTACGTCGATCCGAAGCGATTGGCCATCCAGGGCCAGAGCTGGGGCGGGTATCAGGTGGCTTACCTGATCACCGAGACGAACATGTTCCGGGCGGCCTGTGCGGGCGCACCGGTATCCAATATGTTCAGCGCCTACGGCGGTATCCGCTGGGGATCGGGACTCGTTCGACAAATGCAGTATGAGAAGGGCCAAAGCCGGATCGACGGTACGATCTGGGACAAACCCCTTCGGTACTTGGAGAACAGTCCGCTGTTCTTTGCCGACAAGATCCAGACGCCGTTGCTCATGATGGCTAACGATAAAGATGGCGCGGTGCCCTGGTATCAAGGGATCGAGTTCTTCGCGGCGCTACGTCGTTTGGAGAAACCGGTCTGGATGGCGGTCTACAACGACGAAGACCATAATCTGATTCAGCGCAAGAATCGCAAGGATTGGTCGATCCGTATGCAACAGTTCTTCGACCACTACCTAAAGGATGCTCCGGCACCGAAGTGGATGGTCGAGGGCATTCCCGCCACCGAGAAGGGCAAAACGATGGGCTTCGAGCTCGTGGGCGAAAAGAAAGGCGGCTAAGCGTCGCCGAACGCTTCCTGCGTTGCGTAGTAATAGGGAGTTCGAGATTCGAACTCCCCTGCGCAGGTATCGACCATCTTGTAGACGGGCGACGCTACCGGCTCGACCGGATTGGCCACCATGGCCGCCATCTTGCGCAAGAACCAGCGATCCACGCGGCACAGCTTGTGGACTTCGTCAACACCGAATCCGCGCCGCAGTCCCTCGGCGATCGCCCAGAGGCGCTCGTCAGTGGGCTGCTTGATGGCCGCGCGGAGCTCATCATCCGCCTGGTCCGCAAACTTCTCATGCCGCAGATCCCGCTGCTTGACCTCCAAACCTCGAACGGCCTTCATCAGCGCCGCCTCAAACGAGCGGTCGATCGCCATGACCTCGCCCGTCGCCTTCATCTGAGTGAAGAGCGTGCGATCGCCAGAGGCGAACTTGTCGAACGGCCAGCGGGGAATCTTCACGACGCAGTAGTCGAGCGCAGGCTCAAAACACGCCTTGGTGGTCTTCGTCACCTGATTCTCGATCTCATCCAAGGTGAGACCGACGGCGATCTTTGCCGCCACCCGGGCGATGGGATAGCCCGTGGCCTTGGAGGCGAGAGCTGAGGAGCGCGAAACGCGTGGGTTGACTTCGATGATGTAGTAGTCGAATCCGTCGGGGTTCAGGGCCATCTGAACGTTGCAGCCACCCTCGATGCCCAGCGCGTTGATGATCTTCAGCGATGCGGTCCGCATCATGTGGTATTCGAGGTCGCTCAGGGTCTGCGAAGGAGCGACGACGATGGAGTCACCGGTGTGCACGCCCATGGGGTCAAAGTTCTCCATGTTGCACACCGTGATGCAGTTCCCCTTCGAGTCGCGCATCACCTCGTACTCAATCTCCTTCCATCCGAGCAGGCTGCGCTCCACCATGATCTGGCTTCGCAAAGAAAGCTTAAGGCCGATATTGCCGATCTCGAGGAGTTCATCGCGGGTGTTGGCGATGCCGCCTCCGGTTCCTCCAAGGGTGTAAGCCGGGCGAATGATGCACGGATACGGAACGACGTCCAGGAGTTCTTCGAGTTGCTCAGGCGTCTCGACGATCCAGCTTTCCGGGACGGGCTCCTTGATCTCGCGCATCAGCGCGCGGAACTGCTCGCGGTCTTCCGCCTTGCGGATCGCAGTTAACGGCGTGCCCAAGAGCTTCACGTCGTACTTCTCCAGAATTCCTTGATCGCTCAGCTGGGTGGCAAGGTTGAGGCCGGTCTGCCCGCCAAGCGTGGGCAACAACGCGTCGGGACGCTCTCGAGCGATCACCCGCTCGCAAAAGTCGACATTGAGCGGCTCGATGTAAAGCGCATCAGCCACCCCCGGATCGGTCATGATCGTCGCGGGGTTGGAGTTGATGAGGACGACCTCATGGCCTTCCTCTTTCAAGCTCTTGCAGGCCTGAGTGCCGGCATAGTCGAACTCGGCGGCTTGGCCGATGACAATAGGGCCGGAACCGATGACGAGTATCTTCACGCTCGCTTCGCCTCCGACCGCCCGCTCACGCCTAAGATGTTACCAAGCCTGAGCCGCCGCCTGGGTGAGGTCCGCAGTCAAATCCTCCATCTCCTCGAGACCGGCGTAGAGTCGAACGAGCCTACGCGGGCCATCCCAACCCATCGGCCAGATTTCTAGCGGAACCGCCAAACTTTCAAATCCTCCCCAACTTACGCCCAGTTGGAACAGTTCCAACGACTCGATGAAACGTCGTAGCTTCTCGCCGTCTTGGTCCTTGGGCTCGAACGACAACAGGCTCGAGCTTCCGCACATCTGAGCGTCACGAAGGTCGCGCTGAGGGAAATCGTCCAGCCCCACGTGGTGAACGCGCTCGACCCACGGCTGCGCGATCAGGAACTGCGCAAGAGCATTACCTTGCTCCTCCGCGTGGCGCATGCGCAGCTTCAACGTCCGCATGCCGCGCATCAGCAGCCAGGCACCCATCGGCATGATAAGGCCACCCAGCCAGTTGATTTCGCGCTCAGTCAGCCGGTCGATAAACTGCTCCGACCCCGCGACTACCCCCGCAACCAGATCGCTGTGACCCGCGAGGTACTTCGTCGCGCTATGGACGACGACGTCTACCCCCATCGTGGCCGGCTTCTGGTGGATTCCGCCGGAGTAGGAGTTGTCGGTGATCGTCGTGACGCCTCGCCGACGGCACTCGTCGGTGATCGTGCGGAAGTCCTGCATCCGGAAGATCAGGCTGCTCGGCGACTCGAGATAGAGCGCCGTCGTTTCGGGGCGAATCGCGGCCAGTAGTTCATCGGTGTCTAGACCCGAGACATAGCTGACTGTAACTCCGAACCGGTTCAGATACTCGTTGAGAAAGCCCTGGGTGGGTCCGTAGCACATGTCGACGGCAAGCACGTGGCTTCCCTGCTCCACGCAAGCCAAAAGGGCCGCCGAGATGGCGGCCATTCCGCTCCCGAACACCTTCGCCTTGTCCGTTCGCTCGAGCGCGGCGATCTTCTTCTCGACAATCGTGAGCGATGGATTTCCCAGTCGGCTGTAGGAAAACCCGGGGCCGTCGGGTTTGCGATCGCGGCTCAAGAACACGTCGAGATCGTCAAACACGAAGAGCGAGTTCTGGAAGATCGGCGGATTCACGGCCCCGCAGTGCTTGACTTCCTCTCCGACATGCTGAAGGCGGGTTCCGTCACCCCATTGCTGATCCATGCGGCGAGTGATACCAGATCGGTTCCAAACGGGGTCGCACCCGGTAAAATGTAGGAAGCCCAACACGCTCGATGGGGAGCGCAGTGGCCCGCGACTCCCATGCATCAAGAAACCGCTTTCGAGCGCCCCCGAGGCGTCCACCGGATCGAGACCCGCGAGGGTTTCTCCCAAGTTCACGTTGCTCCGCGGCAAGACCGTGCCGAAGTCCTCTCGGCGGTCGCGGGCGCGGGCGTCAGCATCGACTTTGTCAAGCTCACCCCGGGCGGGTTATCGTTTATCGTGCCGCAGTCGGATGCCGCGGCTGTCGCCGAGGCGCTCCAGGACCAGGCCAGCGTCGAGATTCGCCCGGATCGCTCAATCGTCCTCGTCCACGCTGTGAACATCCGCGACGAAGAGGGTTTGATTGCGAAGATCGTCCGCGTCGCGACCGAAGCTGGGGTCGAGATCGACCACATCGGCGACATGCACGATCGTCTGCTGCTGGTGGTCCCTGCCTCAGCCGCACCGCGACTCTCATCGGCCATCCAAGAAGCTCAGGATCGCGAAGGTTGGATTGGGCAGTTGCGTCCGAGCATTCCTTTCAACTCCCCGGCTCGGTCTGAGCGGGGCAACCGCATCAAGGTCATGAAGTTCGGCGGCACGAGCGTCGCCAGCGCCAAGAACCGCATGCTTGCCGCCCTTAAGGTCGTCTCCGCCAAAGAGCAGGGCTTTCTTCCGGTCGTGGTCGTCTCCGCTATCGGCCGTAAGGGTGATCCCTACGCGACCGACACGCTGCTCGGGATGATCAAAGAGATCGACCCCAATATCGCCCCCGATGCACGCGAGGTCGATCTGCTCATGGCGTGCGGCGAGATCTTGTCGTCGGTGATCTTCGCGCACACGCTGAAGAGCCTGGGCCAACGCTCAAGCTCGTACCGTGGTGGTCAGGCCGGGATCCGAACCGACGGCGTCTACGGCAATGCCCGTATTGCGAGCATCAACCCGGTCGCGATCTTCAGCGCGCTTGAGCAAGGCGTGATTCCCGTAATCTGCGGCTTCCAGGGCGTCTACGTGGCGGGGGATGGACTGCCCGGTGGTGAACTGACGACGCTCGGCCGCGGCGGCTCCGACACCACCGCTTCCGCGATGGGTGCCGCGCTGAACGCCGATGCCGTCGAGATCTTCACGGACGTCGAAGGGGTTAAGACTGCTGATCCCGATTTCGTGCCCCACGCCCCAACCTTGCGGAAGGTCACTTACGACGAGGTCGCCGAGATCGCGCACTTGGGTGCCAAAGTTGTCCATCCCCGGGCCGCGGAAATCGCGATGAAGTTCGACATCCCGCTATGGGTGAAGAGCACCTTCAGCGACGACGAGGGCACCGAGATTGTCCAGCGCGCCCAGTTCCCTGGTCGCCGGGTTACCGGGGTCACCCACACGGGCAAGCTCGTGTATCTGCAGTTCCACATGGAGTCGGTCGAGGAGGCCGCCCGTCGACACCTTGAGAGCTGCCTCTATGAGGCACTGGCTCGGTTCAATGTGAACCTTTACATGGTGAACGTCTCACCGAGCGGTACCGGGTTCGCGGTTCTGCGCGACCACTATCCCATCGTGCGCGACGTGTTCGACGGACTGGTCGTACCGGTTCCCGGCGGAGGCACGTGCCTGTTGCAGATCGGTGCTGCCTCGCCTGAGGTCGAAACACAGGCGGCTTTGCTCGGCGATGAGCTCATTCGAGTTCCGGCCTCGTTGACCGAGGGTTGCACGATGGTTTCGTTGGTTGGGCACGAGTACATGCAGCAGCCGGGCGTGTACCATCGCACACTGGCCGCGCTCGCCGATGCGGGCATCTCTGTGCTGCAAACGACGGACTCCGACTTCTCGCTGTCGTGCCTGATTCCCGAGTCCGAGTGCCATCGCGCGGTGCGCATTCTGCACGACGCTTTTGGACTGGCCGAAGCGCAGTAAACTCCTGCCATGCCGAGGAACCCTGCCCCCGACTCGTGGCGTCGGATGGTGCTTTCCTCGATGCCCAGTCCGGCGTGGCTGGCGAACGACGCCCCGCACAGCGATGTGGTTCTGAGTTCACGAGTGCGCGTCATGCGCAACTTGGTCGGCTACCGCTTTCCGCATCAGGCCACACATCCGGAGTTGCTCGAGGTTCAGCGACTGGTCTTGGCGAGCCTCGCCGACCAACCGTTCAACGTGCATCGGTTCCTCTCGCTGGCCGAACGTGACCACTTGGTCGGGTGCCGGCTGATGTCGCCCGACTTTCACTATGACGGACCAGGCCGCGCCATGCTCATCGACGAGCAACGAACTACGGGCATGATGATCAACGAGGAGGACCATATCCGACTTCAGACACTCACCGGTGGCTGGTCGCCCGAGAACGCCGATTCGATTGCTACACAGACTCTGGAGGTGGTCTCACGGCGCATCGACTTCGCTTGGTCGCCGCGCTTTGGACATCTGGCGGCGAGTCCCTTCAATGCCGGAGAGGGGCGTCGGCTATCCGCGATGTTCCACCTGATCGGCCTTGCCCACACGAAGCGGTTGCCGGGGGTCTTGCGCGCTTTGCACGCCAAGGGGATCGCCTCGCGCGGCCTGTTTGGTGAATCGAGCCGGGCGATTGGAGCCTTCGTTCAAGTCAGCATCACCGACTCACGTCGTTCGGACTTCATAGGGGCGGGCGACTACTTGATGCAGGAAGAGCGAGCCGCCCGAACGGAAGTGGGGCGTGAGGAGCTCACGGAACGTGCACGACAAGCGATCGAGTTTGCGATCGCATCGCCCACGATCACGCTCGCGGACTCGTTTCGAGTGCTGGGATGGGCGCGATGGGCAGCGGTCGCGGGGGTACCCAACACCCACTACTCCCCGCGGCAAGTCGACACGTGGTTGACGGTCGTCGAGCTCCAGAGCGCCCCTCAGAATGACAAGGTGGGCCAGGCGCGAGCAGCGTTTCTGCGCGAGTGTTTGGAATCCGGCTAACGATCTACTTATACTGGTGCATGAACCGTCCGGGTGTTCTCGTCACCCTCTCCGTCCTCTTCCTGTGCGCCGGATTAGGCTCACTCCTTCTCCTGATCTTCTATGACTTCCCAGTGCTAATGGGCAGGGTGATCATCGATGCCTACGATCCCGAAACTGGTCGTCTGCGAGCCGTACACCCAACGCCTGCGGGCGTCTTGTTGCGCGTGGCGTTCTCTGTGATTGGCCCGATCTACGGTGTCCGCTTTTGGAGGCGAGCCCTTGCCCTCTACGCGGAAGAGCCCTGAAAAACAAAAAAGACCCACGTAAACGTGGGTCTCTTTTTAAGATTAACTATCCGGGCAGCGTGCTTATCTTCCGGGAACTTGCGAACCAAGTACTTCCGCCGCTGAGGGGCTTAACTGCCGTGTTCGGGATGGGAACGGGTGTTTCCCCCTCGCCATGGCCACCCGAATAGAAACTTTCTAGCGCCAAGCGCTTAGAAAGTTGCACAGATGTGATTTGAAGAACCGAGTCTCAAAAGAAGGTGCTTAACAAAAGCCCTCGACCACTTAGTATCGCTTAGCTCAACATATTACTACGCTTACACCTGCGACCTATCAAACCGGTAGTCTTCCGGGGGTCTTACTCATATGATGGGAAATCTGATCTTGAGGTGGGCTTGGCACTTAGATGCTTTCAGCGCTTATCCCTGCCCGACGTGGCTACCCAGCGTATGCTCCTGGCGGAACAACTGGTACACCAGAGGTCGGTTCACTCCGGTCCTCTCGTACTAGGAGCGACTCCTCTCAAATTTCCTACGCGCGCAGTGGATAGGGACCGAACTGGCTCACGCCGTTCTGAACCCAGCTCGCGTGCCGCTTTAATCCGTGAACTCCGGAACCCTTGGGACCTTGTACAGCCCCAGGATGCGACGAGCCGACATCGAGGTGCCAAACCATGCCGTC